>JAISFN010000186.1 GCA_031263585.1 Prevotellaceae bacterium
TTCCTAAATCTGCTTTTCTGCCTGTGGCAATACAAAGCAAAACAGAGTGTAACGAACGCCTACTCAGCCAATTCGCCACACTCTGCTTAAATCTGCTTTCTAATTAGAAGTTTATTTTATACAGCGCCGCTATCAAATTGTCATGCTGATCGAAGCTAATCATTTATTTTTAAACTATTTATCTTTGTTCAGGGTGACGGAATAACATTACGCCACCACAATTTTTTACTTAACAATTCTTAACTGGGCGAATTTCATCAACAAGGTTTTTTGCCCGGCTACGTAAAAGTTTACAATAGCTTTAATATCGCTGCCGTTACCCTCGATGCTGATAACTTTGCCCGTGCCAAAGCGTTTATGCTCAACCTCCATACCAGCTTGTATATCAGCGGCTTTATCGGGTATAAACTCGTCTTGTGGCAGGCTGCTTTTGGGTACAATAGTATTACGTGCTTGCGGAGTGCGCTGTGTGGCCGGTATGCCCTGTTTTAACGAGTATGTTTCACGCGGTGTGTTGTCATCGTTGGCAGTAATGCGGTTGCTGCGTACAGTAGCCCACTCGGCATTATCAAGGTAAACCGCATCGATTTCGCGTAAAAACCGGCTGGGCAGATTGCTGGTAAGGTTTCCCCAGCGGTAGCGGATTTGTGCGTATGATACGCTTGCTTTTTTGGCAGCCCGAGTGACCGCTACGTAAAATAAACGGCGTTCCTCCTCCAAATCTTGTTCCGACTGGCTCGACATCGAGCCGGGAAAAAGTGTTTCTTCCATGCCCACTATGTACACATAATTAAACTCCAGCCCTTTGGCCGAGTGTATAGTCATCAGCATAACCTTATTCCTGTCTTCGGGTTTGTCAGTGTCGGCATCCGTAACTAGGGCTATATTCTCAAGGTATTGGGTAATCGGTATAAATGTATTGGTTTCCTCGCTTTCGGCCTGCTGATTATCGATAAACTCCTTGATACTGTTCAGGAACTCTTCAATATTCTCGTATTTAGCAACACCTTCGGGCGTTTTGTTATCGCGCAGGTCGGCAAGCATACCGCTCCTTTTTATCACATCGTAGGCTAATTGGTAGGCATCGTCGCTAAGAGCGCGGGTTTTAAAACTATCAATGAGGCTGGCAAATTCCTTCATTTTTTTAGCGATACCACTGCGTATGCCCATTTGATCGGGGGATACGGTATTCATGGTTGTCCATAAACTGACATTCAATTGAGTAGCGGCCATTTGCAACCTGTCTAGCGTAGTATCGCCAATGCCCCTTGTCGGGTAATTGATAATCCGTTTAAAAGCTTCGTCGTCGTTAGGGTTTACAATCAAACGCAGGTAAGCCACTGCATCTTTGATTTCGGCACGCTGGTAAAACGATAGGCCCCCGTAAATTTTGTAGGGGATGTTTTTTTTACGCAAAGCATCCTCAAAAATACGCGACTGTGCATTGGTGCGGTATAGTATGGCAAAGTGGTTATAATCGGCATGTTCGCGGTACAGGTAATCGGTAATCGACGAGGCTACCAAAAAACCTTCTTCCTGATCGGTAAAAGCCTTGATAACGCTTATTTTTTCGCCGACATGGCCCTCGGAAAAACAGTGTTTCTTCAATTGTCTGCGGTTTTTTTCGATAACGCTGTTGGCGGCGTTTACAATGGTTTGGGTCGAACGATAGTTCTGTTCGAGCTTATACTCTTTATATTCGGGATAATCGTTTTTGAAATTAAGAATATTTTCAATGCGCGCCCCCCGGAATGAATAAATGCTTTGTGCATCGTCGCCTACAACGCAGATGTTGCGGGACGCCGCAGTCAGCTTTTTAACAATAAGGTACTGCGCCGTATTGGTATCCTGGTACTCATCAACCAGAATATAACGGAATATGCGCTGGTATTTTTCCAAAACATCGGGGTGATAGTGGAACAGTATGTTTGTATTCAGCAGCAAATCGTCAAAATCCATTGCGTTGGCATTTTTACATTTGGCGGCATAAGCCTTATAAATATCTGCAATACGGGGCTGGCGATACGCGGCATCCTGCGCCTGCGCCTCGCCATTAGCCTGGTAAGCGGTCGCCGTTACCAAGTTGTTCTTTACCATCGATATGCGTCCTAACACGTTGGCAGGCTTATAGCGGTTTTCGTCGAGGTTCATTTCCTTGATAATGCTTTTGATAACGCTGCGCGAGTCGGTAGTATCGTAAATGGTAAAGGCCGATGTATATCCCAGATGCTCGGCCTCGGTACGCAGTATGCGGGCAAAAATGGAGTGGAACGTACCTATCCATAAGCGTCGCGTTGAAGGTCCTACTAAATTACTGATACGCTCTTTCATTTCGCGTGCCGCCTTGTTAGTAAAGGTAAGGGCAAGCACTGTTTGCGGGGCTACGCCTCGGCTTAACAAATAGGCTATACGGTAAGTCAGTACACGTGTTTTTCCCGATCCCGCTCCGGCAATTATCAGGCTTGCACCCTCGTAATTTACCACAGCCTCGCACTGCACCTCGTTTAAATCGTCTAAAATAGTATCTATCATTGCTATGTCTCCCTTTTGTCTAAAACCTCTGTATTTTCGGATTACAAAAATAGCTACCCTTATATATAAGGGCAAATAAAGTTTTAAACAAATCGAGTAAAATATATAGGTTGATACTGTTGTTGATTTGCTTATTTATTGATTTTGTCATTCTGAACGGGAAAGCTTAAGCAGGTTAAAGAATATTTTGAATATGGCGAATACAATGAAATATTCGCACTTTTAAATGCAAAAGAGTTTAGAAAATATTTTGAATGAACGGGAAAAAACGGATGAGGGTATGAAACCAAGTTGCAGCAAATTTCAGATGAGTTTTTTGCATTGGCCGGGTTTACAGAAACTTTTACAATTATGCTATGATTTAAAATTGTAATGTATTTCGAGATTGTAAAACAAACTGAGTCAAACAAGAATAAATTATTATTTTTACTAGCACAGTTTTTTATGAATAAATGATTTGATTTTTAAAGTATTAAGGAGAAATCCATGGAGCAACTTAAATCAGGCAAGTCATTATTAGAGAAGGATGGCGCCTTTGCCCCGTTATTGACAAATATCCTGAATGCCGCATTGGAAGGTGAAATGGATACTCACTTGGATGAACAGGAGCGCATGTCCAGTAATCGTTGCAATGGTCATATGTACAAGTTTTTATTGTTCATAATATAGTCGAACATGTTAACCGGTTCGCTATATTCATATCCTACATTCTGATAATAGTTCCTATAGCCGTCTCCTCTGGGAATAGATACGGAATTGCCTATATTGCTATATTTAACTCCGTCTATTTCAATCTATTTATCCTGACTTCTCCGCCAACGGTAATCTCCCTTCCCATCGTCATACCAGTCGTCCAGCATTCCGTCGGGGTCAATCCGGTTTATAGGGTTATTACCGCCATAGGCAAACGGACTAAGTCCGCGGTTTTGCTCCGCCATTGGGTCAACCACATGCCATCTGCCGATAACCGGGTCGTAAAAGAGCGCTCCGTAGTCCAGCTGGTCAAAAGCAACACCTCCAAGAACGTCATTCTGTAATTCTTTCCCGTTGTAAAGGTATTTATTTTTAGCGATGTTTGCAACGGTTGCGTGCGTTAAACCGAAGGGAAAATAATCGTTGGCCTGTTGTACCGCAGCCGAGGCGTTCAGTACCGTACGCACGTTGCCCAAGTGGCCGGTAAGGTTAAATTGGAAGCCGTATGCGCCTCCGCTGTATAATGCCAGGCCTTCTTTGTACGAACGAATTTCTTCATATCCTCATCCATTAACTCGCCTAAACCGTTCAGAATACCTCGGTCGCTCATGCTTTCGAGATGGTCGATACATTTTTGCATGTAATCAACCAGTGGCATTTCCATGCGGGTTTCAACAATCTCTTTGTTTATCGGCGTTTGTTTCTGCATGAAGAACCAACTATCAAAGATATCACGATTCGTTAATTCTCCCCTGTCAAGTAACGCACAGAGTTTATGAGCGAACATATCCGGAGCAACCATAACCTGCATGTTGATACCCAGCAGGTTTTTTCTTTCGTAATGGTTATTCCACTGCCGGTTGGATATTTCTATTTTCAATTTCCGTTCGCCGACATCGTAATCCAGTACGATAATCGGGCCATAAAACTTCATTGCTTCGTCGAATATCTTACCGTATTTCAACAGGATTTTTCGTACCTTTTCATACACTGTTTTTTCTTTTGCCAAGTCGAGTAGATTGAAATCCAAGTCGACCGAAAAACGGGGCAAATCATAAAAAAACATCAATGCCGTTCCACCTTTGAAGCCGAGGTAATTTGCTAACTCGATATCGGAATAAATGTCTTTGAGTATCTGCGTCAGGAAAAATTTATATTTGTTGATGCTAACCATTTGCAAGCAGTTTTTTTACCCTTGCCATAAGCATTTTGGAATTATATATCGGCAAAAGTTTAGTTATTAAACTCTTATCAAGAGGATTTAGGTTGTCGAAATAGTATGTTGCATTCAAATACAGGATACCTAAAAAGGCACGTTCGGGTGTAGCGATATTTACATTGCCGGTTTGATTGATGCCCTGCGTGACGATAAGAATTTCACCCTTGATTTTTCGATAGGCATAAGTGCGGCCTTCTATATCGACACTACGGCTCAAATAACTGGCAGCAGTTATCCGTTCGTCATACTGGAAAATAACGCCTGCTTTTTGCAATGCATATTCCCGTGAAATATAAGACGGAGTATAAAGCATACAGGCCAACTCTTCGGGGTTGTAGTTGGGTTTAACATAGATACCTTATATTTTGCTTTTTCAAAAGCATTTTCTATATTTGCAGTTCCGAAATGCGCGTTTCGGAACTGTTTGTTTCTGTAAAATATATAGATATGGAATTTTACAATAGAGAAAAAGAAATTAAGAACTTGTTAAATACTCAGAAGCATTCATTGGAGAATGCTCAAATGACAGTTGTGACTGGGCGCAGACGTATTGGCAAAACTCAACTATTACTAAAGGCAACAGAGGGGCAACCGACACTCTATTTTTTTGTTGCACGAAAAGCCGAGAGCTTTTTATGTCAGGATTTTGCACAAGAAGTAAAAAATAAGTTGGGCATTCCTATTCTGGGGGAGGTTAATAGTTTCGGAGAATTATTCAAATTTTTGATGGAACTTTCAAAGACTCGGTCTTTCAATCTGATTATTGATGAGTTTCAGGAGTTCTACAATATTATTCCGGCAGTTTACAGCGACATTCAGCATTATTGGGATGTGAATAAAGACCAAAGCAAAATAAACTTGCTTTTGAGTGGTTCTGTTCATTCGTTAATGCACAAGATATTTCAAAATTCCAAAGAACCGTTGTTTGGTCGCGCTATTGCTCTGCTAAAGGTAAAGCCGTTTGAAACATCCGTATTGAAGGAAATTCTTGCAGACCACAATCCGGATTATACTCCAGAAGATTTACTGGCATTGTATACTTTTACCGGAGGAGTCGCCAAATATGTTCAACTTCTTATGGATTCCGGTTCATATACACTGGAAGCAATGTTGAATACTATCGTTAAAGAGGATTCAACTTTTATTCCGGAAGGTAAAAATATGCTTATAGAAGAATTCGGTAAAGAGTATGCCAATTACTTTACCATCCTTTCGTCCATTGCAAGAGGTGAGAACACAAGGGCTAAAATAGAGGCTATCGTAAATCGCGAAATCGGGGGTTACCTTACCAAGTTGGAGCATGATTATGGCTTGATATCTAAAATTACACCTATTTTCGCGAAGGTGGAAACGAAGAATGTGCGTTATACATTGGACGATAATTTTCTTACTTTCTGGTTCCGCTTTATCTACAAGTATAGCTACATGGTGGAAGTCGGAGGATACGAGCAACTGAAAGAGATTATTGTTCGTGATTATCCTACGTTCAGCGGGAAAATACTGGAACGATATTTCAGGGCACAGCATATTGAGCAAATGCGCTATACCCGTATTGGTGGTTATTGGGATAAAAAAGGTGAAAATGAAATCGATATGGCGGCGGTCAATGAATTGGACAAAACAGCCGACATTATTGAAATAAAGCGAAATGCCGCAAATATAAATCTTGATAAGCTAAGAGAAAAAGGCATTCACTTTATGAAGGCTACCGGAGAGTTGAGCGATTACAAAGTAAGCTATAAAACTCTTTCGATGAATGATATGTAGATTCATATAATTTTCGTACTTTTGCAACAACAATCGTGTTAAATCACGGGCAGAACGATGAGAAATAATCGTGTGCTAAATCGTGTGGATTTTCCGATGAAAGAAAAGATAAGTTGGTGATTGTCAATAGTGATACGTGAAGCGTTCACTTTTTGGTGGCACCACTTTTAAAAGAACGCTTAAAACGCTTAGTTTTAGGCGTTTTTTTTATACCTACTTTCGCTTCGCTTATCTCGTAAAATTTGGTTATTTGTCCGTGCTTTTACCTACATTTGTAGCTAAATTGTTGACATATAATTATGGCTACATTCAAAGCAGAAATACAAAACAAACGAGCCGACGGTACATATAACGTCCGAATACGGATTACACATACGCTTTAGATACTCTGAATAAGTATGACTATCAATCGCTTGAAATCGACCAAACAACAACAAAAGAGGAATTTCGAGCGACATACGAAAATGCGATAGAAGCAATTGATATACTTCGTCAAAAGTTTGGCAGTGGCGGATTATTTGGAAATGAAAAAGACGAATCTTTTTAGGGTTCCATCAAGACTATATACCAGACATTTGACGGGAAAGATTTATATCCGAGTGTAGAAGAGAAAGCTGCGATGTTTTTATATTTGATTGTAAAAAATCAATAGAAAATAACACCTTAGTCGCATTAACTCTGATGATTGCCGAAAGCAGAACAGAAGAAAAAGATGTGATTGTAAAAGTTATTGTGAACCTGATAAATAGGCGCTATCAAACTATCTTATAAGGTATGCTTACCAATGAAGAAGTTATACAAGAATTGTTGAAGTTAGCGAAAGATATAGCGGAAACAGAATCGAAAAAAAATGAACTGAGGCTTAATGCCGAAGAAAAAGCTTTTTATGACGCTCTGACTAAACCAAGAGCAGTACAGGATTTCTATACAAATGATATATTGGTAGAGATGACAAAAGAGCTTACCGATATGTTCCGTAAAAATAGAACCATTGATTGGCAAAAAAAGGAATCTGCAAGAGCAGGAATGCGTAGACTCGTTAAACGCTTATTGAAAAAATATAAGTATCCACCTGAAGAATCGGAAAGCGCAATGGAAGTCGTACTTAAGCAATGTAAAGAATGGACGGATAATACTTCTGATAATTTGATATATGAAGATACTCCTCTCTATACATTAGTGAATGATAATAAACATTTACAGCAGGTTGCAGAGTCTCCCGCTGAGTATAGAAGAGATACAACGAAATGAAAGAAATAATGTGCAATCATATTCGATAAGTTGATAAACAGATGAAAATTTTCCAACAAACTAAAGGAGGATTGAAAGGTTTAAAAGAAAAGCCTTTCAAACTCGAAAAAGATATTCAAAAGATAGTTGAAAATAATCTGGAGCAAATTTCAGGTTATCGCTTTATTAAGTCAGAGTTTACAATCAAGAATAACCGCATTGATACTTTGGCGTTTGATGAAGAAAACAGTTCTTTTGTAATTATTGAATACAAACGAGATCGTAATTACAGTGTGGTCGATCAAGGTGTTTCTTATCTTAATTTGATGTTGGAATACAAGGCTGATTTTATTGTCGAATACAACGAATCACAAAAAAACAATCTCAAGCGTAACGATGTAGACTGGTCACAGAGTAAAGTTATATTTGTAGCTCCCTCGTTTACCGATTTTCAACGGCAATCTTCTAATTTCAAAGACCTTCCTATTGAACTTTGGGAAATAAAACATTTTGAGAATGAAATAATTGTCATCAATCCAATAAAGAAATCACAGTCGGCTCCAAGTATAAAACAAGTACAAACAAAGGAAGAATCAAATATTGGAAAAGTTGTTGATGAAATAAAAGTCTACACAGAGGAAGATCATTTAGCTGGGAAATCCGAAGAAATAATAGAGTTATATGAAGCTTATAAAAATGCAATTTTGAATTTGACAACTGACATTGAAGTGCTTCCAAAGAAATTATATATTGCCTTCAAAAAAGATAAAAATTTAGCGGACGTACATATCCAACAAAAAGGATTGAAAATTTGGATTAATATGCATAAAGGCGATTTAGATGACCCTAAAAAGATAACCAATGACGTTTCTCGCAAAGGGCACTGGGGAAATGGAGATTATGAAATTACGGTTTCTGACACGCTGAATCTGGAATATATCATGAGTTTAATAAAGCAAGCAATAAATTGAATAAAATATGATCACCAAACAAGAACTGCTTCAACTCCTTGCTGACACGGAATGCCATAGAGTAGAGCGAACAACATCCAAGACGGATATGGGTAAGTTTTGTCAGGCGATATGTGCTTTTTTCAACGACCTTCCGGGTGATGGGAAGAATGGTTACTTGATGGCTGGTGCTTTTGACAATGGTCGTTTGAGTGGATTGAGGTGGATGATACCTTATTGTTGAAGATTGCCAATATCCGAACGGTTGGAAATATTCTTCCTCAACCGCTTATGACTGTAGAAAAGTTCACTTTTGAAGGTGGGGATTTGCTTGTTGCCGAAGTTCAGCCGTCTGAATTTCCTCCGGTTCGGTATAGAGGACGTGTTTGGGTTCGTGTTAGACATCGAAAAAGTCCGGCTTCCGAAATGGAAGAAAAGATATTAACGGAAAGACGGTTATCGAATGTTCGCACGTATGATGCGAAACCATGCTTGGGTGCTTCGTTGAAAGATTTGGGTATATCTCTTATCAAAGAAAGAGTTTTTACCTAAAGCGGTAGCGGAAGATAAGCGTTCTATTGAAGAACAATTGGCTTCGCTCGGGTTCTTTGATTTAAGACATAATTGTCCGACTATTGGCGCCATTGTTCTTTTTGGAAATAATCTTGAAAGATATGTGCACGGTTCGTATGTTCAATATGTGCATTTCAAAGAAATAGACCGGGCAGGCGATATTATCCATGAATTTAAGTTTGACGGGAATTTGTGTAAGTCGTTGCCGAAAATAGATCGTTATTTAGAGTTTGTCTAAAAATTTTCATTATAAAAATTTAATCATCAGCGCGATAAAAGCGAGATAAACCATCGTTTCGGAAGATTCTATCGTGCGTTCGTAGTCTTTCGCCAGCCGCCTAAAG
>JAISFN010000195.1 GCA_031263585.1 Prevotellaceae bacterium
TGAGTTGATTTACTTTCGATTACGTTGACCCATTGTAATAACTCATCCTTATTAAACTGCGGATTAAAAACAAGTTCGTGTACGTTAAACACAGCTTTGGTTAAAGTGCCGGTTTTATCCATCACCACATTCTGTATTTTAGCCATTGCATCGAAGTAATTCCCACCCTTAAACAGAATACCTTTATGCGATGCCGCACCAATTCCACCGAAATAGCTTAATGGAATGGAAATTACCAAAGCGCAGGGACACGAGGCTACCAGAAATACAAGTGCGCGGTAAAGCCAGTGGTTAAATACATAATGCGATACAAATAACGCAGGCACAAGCATTATGGCAGCAGCAGCAAAGGTAACTGCCGGGGTATAGTATTTAGCGAATTTACGGATAAACAGCTCAGTTTTAGCCTTTTGTTTCGATGCATTTTGTACCATGTCCAATATGCGCGATAGCTTACTATCATTGTATTTTGCAGTTACCTCAACTTGTGCCACTGCATTCAGGTTTATCATGCCGGCCAAAACGGTATCGTCTTTTTCTTTGTCATCAGGCTGGCTTTCGCCGGTTAACGCCGAGGTGTTAAACGATGCCCTTTCCGACACTAATGTGCCATCCAATGCTAATTTTTCGCCGGGTTTTAGTTGCACAACCGCCCCTATCCCCACCGTATGTGCGCTCACCAGGCGGGTATCGTTCCCTTCCACCACAATAACCGTATCGGGACGCTGATCGAGCAGTTTTTTTATATTGCCTTTGGCCTTACGCACCGCCAGTTCCTGAAAAACCTCGCCAACCGAGTAAAATACCATAACAGCAATACCCTCGGGATATTCGCCGATAACAAATGCCCCGATACTGGCGATACTCATCAGGAAAAATTCGGTAAAAATTTTCTTGTTCAACATAGCCTCGCAAGCCTCGCGTAGAACCGGAAAGCCTACTGGTAAATAAGCAATAATATACCATACGGGACGTACCCATGTATCCCAGCACGGCACGGTTAAAAACTTGTCGAAAAGAATGGCCGTTAATAATAAAACAAAACTGATAACCGAGGGTAAAAACATCCTAAAAGTACTTTTCCCTTCGGCGCTGCCGTGTGTATGCCCGTGCGAATGTTCTTCGCTGTCATCATGTTCATGCGCAATAAACGCATTTTGGGTACGTAATTCTATTTTGTCTTCCAATGTGCAACAAAGTCGTCGGCCTTGTGCATCGTATTTATGTTGATGTGCCATTATAGTAATTTGTTGATTTGTTAATAGTGAATCGTTGAACGTGAAATACGATATGCGTACAATGTATTGCGATTTTTCGCATACCGCGCATCACATATCCAATTAAAAAAACCGTGTGAGACACTGTCCAAAATATTGTGTAAAAGAAAAACTACAGCTTGCAAAGCTTGTAGTTTTTTCATTTATTAATAACTTTATAAAAAGGAAGTATTATGGACATACCAAAAGAGTTTTTAAGTAAAGAGTTTCTGGGTCAGTTTAAAAGTCAGGAAGATGTCAGAGAGTTTTTAAAAGACCTTCATGTGACATCTGTTAGAATCAGAGCTGGACAATCATTTAGGGTATGAAAAAGGCTCAAAAGAAGGGATAAACACAGGTAACTCTCGTAACGGTAAATAGAGCAAGACCATACAGTCTGAACACGGAGAAGGTCAAATAGAAGTACCCCGAGATCGTGAAGGAGAGTTTGAGTCGGTTATCGTACCCAACTATCAGAGTTGGAGTTTAATTATAGAGAAGTTAGTCCTCTCACTATATGCTAAAGGGATGAGAGTTTCGGATATAGAAGCCGAGAAGCATGATATATACGGAATAAACCTGTCCACATCGGCTATCTCCATTATAACCGGAAAGGAAACACAGTTGGCACAGGAATGGCAGAATCGTCCGTTGGAAAGTTTGTACCTGATAGTCTGGATGGTATAGTATTCAAGGTCAGGGAAAATGCTAAAGTCGTCAACAAAACCGTTTATCTGTGTGTATGACTTAATAAGGAAGGTTTTAAGGAAGTTTTAGGCATGTGGGTCGATAAAACGGAATCCGCCTCGTTCTGGATGGGCGTACTTACCGATTTAAAAGCTCGCGGCGTGGAAGATATACTCATTACGGTAACAGCCAATCTAAACGGCTTTACAGATACCATAAAAAGTGTATTCCCCGAATCAGCCACCCAGATATGTATTGTTCATCAAATCCGCAACTCCTGCCGTTATGTTGTCTGGAAGGAGAAAAAGGAGTTTTCAGCCGATTTGAAGAATATATACAATGCAACAAAACAAGCTGCCGGTATTGAACTTGATTTATTTGAACAAAAATGGGGCTTCACATATCCTTATGCTATCCGTTCATAGTGCAACAATTGGGACGAATTGACCTCTTTCTATGATTTTCTGCTCGAACTCCGTAAGATTATCTATACGACCAATCTGATTGAAAATCTGAACGGTAAAATCAGAAAATACACCAAAAACAAGCTTTCATTCCCAACGGACAATGCCTTGAAAAAGTCTGTTTGCCTGGCTATCAGCGAGATTGAAAGAAAGTGGAGGCAGCCTGTGTGGAACTGGGGCATTATTTTTAATCAGTTTTTGCTTATCTTTGGCGAAAGATTGAACCGGTAAAAGAAAAATCCTTTCAAACTCCCCCATTTTTTATGGGGGGAGATTTGAAAGAATTTATGTAATAAAGCTTCAACCCTGTAGTTGACGCTTACATAAAATATGGGAGAGTACCTTTTAATGGATACTTACTACTTCCGTTAAAATAGTAACTGTCCAACTCTTCAAATGAACATCAATACCCACATAGATATTTTGTCCTTCAAAATTTAGCTCTTTTCTCTGTATCAGCATAAATTATTGTATTTATATGTTTTGATTGGTATTGCAAAGGTAAAAATCCTGCGATTTTTGATACTTCTTTTCAATATTCAATTACAAATTTTAACGTTATTCTACCTTGCCTCTTACAATATCGTATTGTTCAAGGAGGTATTTAATATTCTGGGAATTACTATTCAGTTCCAGTGCGCGTTGAATCATTTTACCCGCTTCGTCGTTTTTACCGATTTCGCTTAATGCTGTTGCCAGATTCGAATACGACCAGTAACTATCCGGATATAAATATGTACTGATCTGGAATACTTTAACAGCAGCTTTCAGGTTTTTTTCGTTTCCTTGTTTTAATAACACATATCCGAAATTGTCCAGTTCGCCGACCGAACGCGGCAAGCCCCGTATTTGGTTCGCCAAGCCTGCATACGATATATTATCGTCGGAAAGCGAGCCTTCGTCAAACCATTCCGAAAGATAAGCATATGAACGGTAATTGGGCGTATACGCCTCGTTTTTTAAAATAGCCAATAAATCATACTCCAGCGACTTTACAGGAAATTCAATGATACGGTTAATCTCGTTTCCGTTTTTTGATACGATAAACGTAGGTACCCGGTAAATGTGTTTACCTTGCTCCTCGTGGGTGGGCGATTGTTTGTACTCGGCCTCCTTATCACTTAATGCAACCATAGTTACCGCTTGCTGCGGAAAACCGGCCTCATCCAGCAATTTTAAAAACCGGGGTACTTCGCGATGGCTGTCGCCGCACCATGTTCCTAAAAATAGGGTAATGGTATAATTCTTAAAATCACAGTTTTTCAATTTTTTAACCAATTCTGGATTCGGTTTGTAATCGTCATAATTTTTAACAAACCATTCCGAATAAGGCTCCTTGTTTAAATCGGCGCGTGTGCAAATGCCTAGCAAATGTTTTTCTTCGGTTTGCGCTGTCAACATAGCGGGGTACAAACAAATAAATAGTGCATACAATAGTTTTTTCATAATTCGATGTTATTTATTAGATATGAGTAATTTATAAGTATTGTAAATTGATTATCGTTGATTGAATATTATTTTAATTATTATACAATAAGCCTTTCGCTTTTGCGCGAATCTTTCGCGTGACATTATTTAACCACAACAATACCATGCGATACAATCGCGCGGGAGCGACTATTGATTTAATACTTATTATTCGTGTAAAATTTTAACCACAAGATTCACAAAGTGTTTATGCAAAGTTCACAATCTTTGTGTCCCTTGTAAAATCGTTGTGAATCTTGTGGTTAAAAATAATGACACTCTTGTTCTGTTTTCATCTATAACCTGTTTTTTAGGTTAATGTTAAATATTTATTGGACTTTATATAAATCAAAGATCTTAAATTATACAGTCCCTCGAGCCTTCTGTTCCAAAAGGCTTTAATGTATATAGATATGTGTAAATATAAGTCGATTAGAGACAAGGTTTCTGCCTTGTCTCTACCTGAATAGTAAGTTTTTGCAAATTCAATTCCTTATCTTCTTACTACCAGTCCTTTTATCTGCAGTATCACGTTGTTCGGTTCTCCATTACTTTCTACCGTCAATGTTTTTTCAAATGGAGCAACTCGTCCTAAGGGGTTGTAAGTTGCCCTTATAAAGCCCATTCCGCCAGGGGGTATGGGTTCCTTTATCCATTCGGGGGTAGTACACCCACACGATGCCGACACTTTCTTTAGTACCAATGGCTTATTACCCAGATTAGTAAACGTGAAAATAGCGCTGGTTTCGCCGTCAGCTTCTATAATCGTTCCGAAGTCGTGTACTAATTTGTCAAACGCAATAATGGGCTTGCTTATCAGCAAATTATTTTGCTGTTTT
Source organism: Prevotellaceae bacterium (assembly GCA_031263585.1). Lineage (GTDB taxonomy): Bacteria > Bacteroidota > Bacteroidia > Bacteroidales > UBA932 > JAISFN01. Next base: position 4,714 of record JAISFN010000195.1, read on the forward strand.
ATATTTTCGAGGGTAATACTATCGACTCCCACATACGGAGATTTGTTCGACTGTGTTGTGTCCCTGCTTGTTATATTCTGCGCATTCATTATTAACGCGGCGCCCACAAATACCGGGATTACCAATACAAATTTGAGCAAATTACCATTTGGCGACTGTTTTTTGTTCATCATCGCAATACGGTTTTTTAAATCATTAAAATTGAAGTTGTTTACGATACCGGAAATAACGGGAATCCGACTGACTTTTAAAAAGTTGTATTGATAATGTTGTTTATTGTAACCCTCCCGCAATACTTGTCTGTCTGTCAAATATTCGAGATTTTGCTTCATAGCCTTACGCATCAACCATATAAATGGATTATACCAGCATGTTGCTGCGGCAAGTTCATACAGCAGGATATCTGCCGTATGGTATTGTTTTACATGTATATTTTCGTGTGCTATAATTTCGTGCAAATCATCGGCTTCATGCAATTGCGGGTTGATAAAAACCCAGTTGAAAAACGAAAACGGATTAACTCGGTCGTCAACAGTAACCATCTTTTTATTGCAAAAAACGGTTTTGCCCGATACAATATACAAGCGGAACAAACTAACCAGTTGCATAATCAATCGCAAAATTAATAAGCTCACCCCTGACAGTAATATAATTGTAACATAATCGCTCGGCACAAGTCCCCGGTTGGCTCCGGTAAGTTCCACATCAATAACGGGGTTACCTGTCAGTATAAAAATCAACGGCCTGGCCGTAGGGAAAAAGATCGAAAAGTCTATCAAAGGGAATAAAATGGCTAAAACCAATGCTGATATAAAATAAGCCCTGTTGCAGACATAAAAAGTCTCGCGCCGTAAAAACAGCCAGTAAAACAAGTGGAACACGGCAACTACTATGTTCACCTTCAAAATGTACAGTAAAAAGGGAGTTATCATAGTTCGTCGTTTTTTTCAGGTTCAATCATCTCAATCAGCTGTTTCAGTTCATCAGACGATATTTTGCGCTCGCGAATAAAAAATGCAACCAAATCACGATACGAATTTTTAAAGTAATCTTTCACAAAACCCGACATAAAGCGTTTTGTATAATCGCTTTCGGCAATCAGCGGGGTATATTCGTATACGTTCCCGTATTTACGGCTGCTTATATAGGCTTTTCGTTCGAGGTTTTTAACCACGCTCGCCAATGTGGTATAGGGCGGTTTAGGTTCGGGGCATTGCTCCAGATAATCTTTTATAAAACCTTTACTCACGCGCCATATCAAACGCATTACTTCTTCTTCCTGAATAGTTAATTTTTCCATATAGAACAATTTACGATTGTTTCGCAAATGTACGAAGTTTTCGTAATACTTTTACTGTTTTTCTCAAAAAAGTTTCGTTAAATAAAATAATACAATGATAAACAGATGATTTATGTGGATGAAATTTATTTTAGCTCCGAATGAGCCGAAAAAAACCTTAGCGGAAAAAACTGAAATTAACGTTCCCGTAATGACGTTTGTAATCGAATCGCTCGATATGTGAAAGGTCTTCCGAGTCGGAATGTTCAAGAACAGCTCTTCCTCCTTCATTTAATAAATTACGGTTGAAAACGGTAAGTGGTATTTCCTCTATCCCCTCGAAAGTATAAGGCGGGTCGGCAAAAATTATATCATAGGTCTCCGTGCAAAAATGCAGGAATTTAAATGCATCATTGCGGATTACATGAATTTGTTTAAAATCCAGTTTCCTTGTCGTAGCTTTGATAAAAGAATAATGTATGGGATTTATCTCAACCGCATCGATGTACCGGCAGCCCCGCGATGCGAACTCATAACTTATGCCACCTGTCCCGGCAAAAAGGTCGAGTACTTTTATTTCTTCAAAATCGAATTTATTAACAAGGATATTAAATAGGCTTTCCTTGGCATAATCGGTAGTGGGACGGGCCTTAAAACCAAGGGGCGGCATTATTGTTTTGCCCTTGTATTGTCCGCTGATTATTCGCATTCGTGAGCCGTTAACAGGTTAAAATATCGGTAAGAGTTTTCTTGCCCTACCAACATCGACATGCGGTGGTTGTTATTTATTTTCAATAGCGGAAAATACTTTGTCAGTTCTTCTATTTCCTCCTTCATCACATCGCCCGATATATAGATGGGTGTTGTTTGTAGCTTTAACTGAAACTGATGCAAAAGAGCTGTAATATAATAAACGGCATCGTTTAAATGGTATATTTCAAATGCATTGTGTAATTTAAGCTGCTTATTTTCGGCCAGTACCATATCTGCAACCCCGTTATGTAAATTAATGTACAGAATGTTACTGCCTTCAGTATTTTTTAAACAACCGCATATCAGAGGATTTGCCTGGTTAATAAACCGTATTTTTTTGTAATATGTTGTTAACTTTGATGCAACCAGGCTGGGTATAACGTAAATACTATACGTATCGGTTGCCGGATATTTATAATAATGTATTTCGTCCAGTTCTTCCAACGGGGAAACAAACTCCATGTAAGTTCTTAACTTTTCTTTACTAAAAGAATTTTCGGGGATTAAAGTATGTTTGAGAGATATATACAAACAAGTACAAACAGGATAATCCAGTGCCAGGCAATCGTCTGATGCCGATAAACTGCCGATTTCGGCACTTAAATCTTCATAGTTGGTAATATTTTGTTGATATTGGTAATCTCGTAAAATAACATGTTTCGATAGTCCTTCGTCAAATACTGAAAAAGAAAATCCATTCAAACTAATTTGAATGGATAATCTGTAATGTATAAGCCGTTTTATATCAAAACTTCTATCAACAAAATTCAATAACATGATAAAAATTATTCCCAGTTCCCTGCATTATTATTTGGTGATTCAACGCTTCCCACTTTCAATCCGGGATATTTTTTCAGTTTTGTTTCATCATCATTTTTATTTACTACCAGTTGCCTATCCATACCTCTCATCCACACATCGTTCGGTGTACGTGCCTCAAACAAGGGAATTTTTACTTTCGATATAGTTTCATGAACCGTGGCTGCCATTTCAAACGGTACTCCTACAATAGGAACATATTTTAACGAATCGATATAAAAATTAGCTTTTTTAGTGAAAAGTGAGTCTCTTACAGGTACTAAAATAGTATCACGGCGTATAAGCCCTCTTGCAACGGCAACCGAGTCATCCAATGAACCTATCTGACGAACTACATGGATAGTTCCCGCTTTGTAGAAATCGATCAATGAGTCTAAACTACCTGTAAAATGCCCGAATTCCGATTTATACACTGATTGTAATGTACGGATATCTTTTAAACGATCGACTACTAAGTTTTGACGATATTTGGCTTCCTTGTTAAAGCGAATCGGTTCCATTAAGCTTTCGTATAAAAGATAGCCTAACACTATAATAACAATGGCAAGTACAATTTGAAGAATTCTTTTCATCATTATATGATTTTATAAGTTATGTTTGTGTGCAAATTTAGGAAAAAAAGGATTAAAAAAAAAAATTACAGCAATAAGTTTTTAATTATATGGTAAACGAGTACATAATCAATCTTTTAAAAAACAAACTTAATTATACGCCAACAGCATTACAAGAGGTATTAATTAAAAATTTATCGCAATATATCGTAAATCCCGATGATAGTTCGATTTTTTTAATAAGAGGGTATGCCGGAACGGGGAAAACTTCGCTGGTAGCGGCTTTGGTAAAAGTTTTAAATGATTTGAAGTTAAAATCGGTACTGTTAGCTCCTACCGGACGCGCCGCCAAGGTGTTATCGATATATGCGGCAAGTCCGACCTATACAATCCATAAAAAAATTTATAAGCAAAAATCGTTAGCCGATGCGCTCAGCTCGTTTTCATTAGACCGAAATATGCACTCCGATACACTGTTTATTGTTGACGAGGCTTCGATGATTGCTAACAGTTCTTTCGAGCAATCCATGTTCGGTTCGGGCCGCCTGCTGGATGATTTAATTCGTTACGTAAAAAGCGGAAAGCGCTGCAAATTGATTGTTATTGGCGATAATGCCCAGTTGCCGCCTGTGGGTTTATCAATCAGTCCTGCACTCGACCACCACGAGCTGTTGGTTTATGGTTCGTGCAGCGAAACCGTACTGAGCGAGGTCGTCAGGCAAGCCGCCGGTTCGGGCATTTTGTACAACGCCACAAATATTCGTAATCAAATCGAGGGACAGGATATCCGTTTACCCCGCATTTCATTGGCAAACTTCCCCGATATTGAATCGATTAGCGGCGCCGAATTGATGGAAAAATTGTCAGAAGCCTATGATTATTATGGCAACGAGGAAACTATGGTTATTTGTCGATCGAACCGCAGGGCAAACCGATATAACAGTGGAATACGCTCTCGGATTTTGTTCAGGGAAGAAGAAATTGAGCAGGGCGATCGAGTAATGGTAGTAAAAAATAACTATCAGTCGTTAAAAGATAATGAGTTGATGGACTTTATTGCCAACGGAGATATCGCACGTATTAAACGCATACGCAAATATGAAGAACGGTACGGTATACGTTATGTAAATGTAAGCCTACAATTTGAGGATTATAATGAACTGGAAATCGACGGTAAGATTATGTTAGATACATTGTCGATTGAAACGGCCTCGCTCCCAGTCGAAAAAAACAAAGAATTATTTTTTGCTGTTAGTGAGGATTATGCTCACATTACCCCCAAAAAGAAACGTTATAATGCTATCCGCGAAGATGCTTATTTTAATGCTTTACAGGTAAAATTTGCCTATGCCATTACCTGTCACAAAGCACAGGGAGGGCAATGGAAATGCGTATTTTTAGATAATCCGTTTTTTAAAGAGGAAAATATATCGCTTGAGGATTTACGTTGGCTTTATACCGCCATAACCCGCACTACCGAAAAATTATACCTGGTTAATTTTGATAAAAATATGTTAATCTTTTAATTTTCAGTATAATATCATACTTTTTGACAATTTACGACTGACTGATACGGATAAAAACTATCTTTGTAGACTTTATAACAGCGTAACAAATGATGGTAACAGACGAACTTTTGACCATAAAAGAAGCAAGCGAGTGGGCGACAAAATACACTCGTAAAACGGTTACATCTTCTAATATTTCGTATCTTATTCAATATGGACGAATTAAGAAAATTGGCAACAACGGAACTACGCAAGTTTCCAAGCAAGACATGATGAACTATTATGAATCTTACAATGAACAGCGTGAAGTTTCATGGAAAGACCAACTCGGAAGCGACCTGAATTGGGCATTGTCGTTTGACCAATACAAGGAAGCTGAAACAACCAAACATGTTCATCGGCTGCATCCATACAAGGGCAAATTTATTCCGCAACTTGTTGAATATTTTTTGGATAATCATATAGATGATTTTAAAACGGAAACTTATTTCCAAAAAGGAGACATTGTTCTCGACCCATTTTCGGGAAGCGGAACAACAATGGTACAGGCTTGCGAACTTGAAATGAATGCTATTAGCATTGACGTTTCGGCTTTCAATGCTTTAATTGGGAATTGCAAAGTAATCAAATATGATTTAATAGATGTTCAAAATGTAGTAAATCGTATTTCGAAAGCGTTGAAAATATTTTTGGCGAACTCGCATACATTGGAGTTTGAAACAAAACTATTGCAGGAATTATCCAAATTCAACAACAAATACTTCCCTGTTCCTGACTATAAATACCGGTTGCGGCAAGGCGAAATCAATGAAGTAAAATACGGTGCGGAAAAAGAACAGGAATTCTTGCCTGTTTACAACAAACTTGTACAAGAGTATAACATAAATTTACGACAAAATAAAGCCGGTAATTTTCTTGACAAATGGTACTCGCAACACATTAGGGAAGAAATTGAGTTTGTATTTGATGAAATCAAAAAAATTAAAAATACGGACACAACAAAAATTATAAGTGTAATTCTTAGCCGCACTATCCGTAGTTGTAGAGCCACAACACATGCCGACCTTGCCACACTTGTTGAACCGGTTACCACAGCTTACTATTGTGCAAAGCACGGCAAAATGTGCAAACCTCTTTTCTCAATTCTCAAATGGTGGGAAACATACAGTAAAGACACCATTAAACGTCTTGCCCAGTTTGACAAATTACGAACGAAAACATTTCAAACCTGTCTGACAGGCGATAGTAGAACAATTGACATTATTGCCGAATTGAAAAAGAAAAATCCGGCATTTGCAGAGTTAGTGGAAAAGCAAAAAATCAAAGGTATTTTTTCATCGCCGCCTTATGTCGGTTTGATTGATTATCACGAACAACATGCTTATGCTTATGATTTGTTCGGCTTTGAGCGCAAGGACGATTTAGAAATAGGACCGCTTTTTAAAGGACAAACCAAAGAAGCCAAACAAAGCTACATACAAGGAATTTCGGATGTGTTGAATAACTGCAAAAAAAACCTTGTTGATAATTACGATATTTTTCTTGTAGCAAATGACAAATATAATATGTATCCGACTATTGCAGAGAATGCAGGAATGAAAATTGTTAATCAGTTCAAACGGCCTGTATTAAATCGTACAGAAAAAGATAAAGGAGCCTATTCGGAAATTATTTTTCATTTTAAATCGGAATAGAAATGGCATTATCGGTTGAACAAGTACAAAATATAGAAGCGGTTTTGAGGAACAGTTTAAGAAACAAATTCCAGAACTACAATCCAGAACCTGCTTCAATGCCTTTTCATACAAGACTTTTAGGAAAAGACAGAATGGCTTTGTTCTCGTTTATCCATTCGCTAAACACAAATTTCGGGACAAGCATTTTCGAGCCTGTTGCTTTAGCATTGGCTTCAACTACATTCAAAGAAGCAAAAACACAAGCCACAGCAGGAACACAAATCAGTGAAGCTGCCCAACGTGTGATACAGGATATTATGGATAACTTGACTGCGGCACACTCAATACCTGACAAACCTGAAGAAATTGAAGCAATAAGAAAAGTATGCCAAACAGGGAATATGAAAACTGTGAAACCAACCAAAGTGGATATTTGGTTGCAAAGGCACGACAACCAACTATACCTTTTTGACATCAAAACAGCCAAACCAAACAAAGGCGGCTTCAAAGAATTTAAGCGAACCCTTTTGGAGTGGACAGCCTGTTTGCTTGCAGAAAATCCGAAGGCCGCAATCAATACACTGATTGCCATTCCTTACAACCCCTACGAACCCAAACCTTACTCGCGCTGGACAATGGCGGGAATGCTCGACCTTGAAAATGAACTGAAAGTTGCTGGAGAATTTTGGGATTTCCTCGGTGGACAAGGAACATATTTGCAGCTGTTGGACATTTTTGAACGGGTTGGAATAGAACTGCGGCCAGAAATAGATGATTATTTTGCGCGGTATAACAAGCAACAGAGTCCGTGACAAGGCAGAGCTTATAGCCCCATTATTAGAAATTTGTGTGTTGTGATACTTACATGATTTATTTTATACCGCCGCAGTATGGATGGCTCCGGCGCTCCATGGTTTTGCGTTGTGTATGGCTGGAAAAACGTCTTCGACATCAGATACCACCGACCATATATGGCGATGTTCGGGACGCATAAATTTTTTGTCAATCATTTTTTCGAACAAATCAACCAAGGCATTGTAAAATCCATCCTGATTAAGGATAACAACAGGCTTTGTGAACTGCCCAAGCCGCTTAAGCGTAATTACTTCCATCAGTTCATCCAAAGTGCCGCAACCGCCGGGCAAAGCTACTACCGCATCCACATTTTCAATTAAGCGTTTTTTCCGTTCGTGCATATCGTCAACCTCAATAAGTTCAGTTATATTGGTTTTGCCCCATTCCACCTCCAGCATGAACCGAGGTATGTAGCCAATCGCCTTGCCCCCGTTACGCATTACGGCATCGGCAATATGACCCATAAGTCCGCGCGCGCCTCCGCCATATACCAACGTACAATTATTATCGACAAATATTTTACCCAAAGCATCGGCTGCATCAAGATATTTTTCATCAATCTTGTCGCTTGATGCGCAATAAACACAAATCCGTTTTTCGTTTTCAAGGATGGTTATCTTGTTCATAATTACTTATCTACCGGTATTTTCTTTCAATTCAATCGGGTAACCCCGTTCCTTTGGTTGTTCCTGTTGCTTGTTTGTTATATTGTAAAGCATAATATACATAATAATAACAAACAACACGCCCAGAATCATAATGATGTAGCGGAAAAAATTATGCTGATTTGTATGAACTACTCTTGGCATCAATCTAAATAATTTACAATAAATAATTCATATACTGCATTTATTATCAAAATTCATCAATAATCAATGTGCAATTATAAATTATTTAATCCATTTTTAAAACAGCTAAAAAGGCTTCCTGCGGAATTTCTACATTACCTACCTGACGCATACGTTTTTTACCTTTTTTCTGTTTTTCCAATAGTTTCCGTTTACGCGAAATATCACCGCCGTAACATTTTGCCAAAACGTCTTTCCGAAGGGCTTTAACAGTTTCGCGTGCGATAATTTTGACTCCGATTGCTGCCTGAATTTTAATTTCGAATTGCTGGCGGGGAATAAGTTCTTTTAGTTTTTCGCACATTTTGCGCCCAAAATCGTACGAATGGTCGCGGTGGATAAGGCTCGACAAGGCATCAACCTGTTCGTCGTTCAGCAAAATATCGAGCTTTACCAAATCGGCAAGGCGGTAATCAGCCAGCGAATAGTCGAACGAAGCATACCCGCGTGAAATACTTTTCAGCTTATCGTAAAAATCGAAAACAATCTCGGATAAGGGCATATCAAAGGTCAACTCCACACGGTCGGTCGTTAAAAAATGCTGGTTTTTAAGCACCCCGCGCTTATCGAGACAAAGCTTCATCACCACGCCCAGATATTCGGTTTTGGTAATTACCTGCGCATGTATATAAGGCTCTTCCACACGGTCGATTAAATTGGGAGCAGGCAGGCCCGATGGGTTATGCACCTGTATCACTTCGTCTTTGGTAGTATACACCTTGAACGATACGTTAGGAACAGTAGTAATAACGTCCATATCGAACTCGCGATACAAGCGTTCCTGGATGATTTCCATGTGTAAAAGCCCCAGAAATCCGCAGCGGAAACCGAAACCCAACGCCATCGACGACTCCGGCTCAAACGTCAACGAGGCATCATTCAGTTGTAACTTTTCCATAGATGAACGCAACTCTTCATACTCGTCGGTACTTACCGGATATAAGCCGGCAAAAACCATCGGCTTAACATCTTCGAACCCGGCAATAACCTCCTTGCACGGATTGGCAACATGGGTAATAGTGTCGCCCACTTTTACTTCAGTAGCCGTTTTAATCCCCGATATAATATACCCTACATCACCCGTGCGAATTTCGTTGCGGGGAAGCATATTCATTTTAAGCACGCCTATTTCGTCGGCATCATACTCTTTGCCCGTAGCAAAAAACTTTACTTTATCCCCTTTACGGATACTGCCGTTCATTACTTTGAAATAGGCGATAATACCACGGAACGAATTGAAGACCGAATCGAATATCAACGCCTGCAATGGAGCGTTTTCGTCTCCCTGCGACGCGGGGATGCGTTCGATTATGGCATGCAAAATTTCCTCGACACCTACACCTGTTTTAGCACTTGCTTTGATAATTTCATCGGGCTTACAGCCTGTCAAATCAATAATCTGGTCTTTTACTTCCTCAATCATGGCCGCATCCATGTCTATTTTATTTAACACAGGGATAATAGTCAAATCGTGTTCGAGCGCCAGATATAAGTTAGATATGGTTTGTGCTTGGATACCTTGTGTTGCATCAACAACCAGCAAAGCTCCCTCGCATGAAGCAATTGCCCGGGATACTTCATACGAAAAATCAACATGGCCAGGGGTATCAATTAAATTAAGCGTATATTTTTCGCCATCCTGTTCGTAATCCATTTGTATGGCATGGCTTTTAATTGTAATCCCTTTTTCGCGTTCCAAATCCATGCTATCCAAAACCTGGTTTTGGAATTCCCGTTCGTTAAGTGTTTGTGTGGCCTGTAAAAGCCTGTCGGCAAGGGTACTCTTTCCGTGGTCGATATGAGCAACAATACAAAAATTCCTGATGTTCTTCATCCGCTGTTATCCGTAATTTTAGGTTGCAAAGATAGGAATTTTTACGGTGCATTATCCGCTGATAAAAAAGAGGTTTCCATTTTTATAAAACCTCTTTAATATATTTATTTTAAAATTGATACGCAATACTTATCATTTGTAATTGTCTTTTTCTCTGTAATAAACAGCCTCGCCTCTGTCACTATTTTCCATATCCGTCATCTCGATATGGAAAATATCATAAGGAGTGTTGGCTTTATTTTTCGGTAACCCCACCTGCATCAGATAACCATAGCTATATTCTCCAACAAAGACATTAGTCTTTTCATTTCTAACTGATAATAAGCAAATTACATGGATGAAATTCTTGACAGGTAACGGTTAGGAAACCAGCGAACCTCTGCTTTTCACTCTGTTTTGAACAAATACAAAGAACGACTTTAGTTACAAACTAATAATAAATATTCGTTGTCTAAGAAAACTATTGGAACTTTTCTTTTCATATATATCTTTCAATATAGGAAAAGGCTTTCCAAATAAAAAACCACAACATAAAACTGTGGGCTATAGTT
>JAISFN010000200.1 GCA_031263585.1 Prevotellaceae bacterium
TGAAGCCGAATGATAAAAGCTTGGCGAGTTTTTGTTGTTTAGTTGTTTTGTAAAATTTAACACCAAGCAAACTAAGTACTAACTTAAAAATATAGAATGACGCCTAAAAATTACCAACCACCAAAATCTCCCCGTAATAAGGTACGGATCAATTGGAGATAGCTAAGCATTAACAAATGGGTGCTTACCCACTGCCACCCGCCGAAAGCGGAGTTTAAACATACTTGTTTTTTTAAACAAATACTAAAATGAAAGTAGGCAAATTTTTTAATTTATAATAATAAAATGAAAGTAAAAATAATTGAGAACACTCAGGTGAATTTCCATCCAACCCAACAATTGAATCGGGAGGATTTAAATAAATTAAATGGAGGTTTATGCAATGTTAATTCGTTCAATATCAACGGATCTTGTGTCTGTGATGTTAATTGTTTTCTTCGATTAGGAAAAAAGAAAGCAAAGCCGACTACAGCTTTACCTACTACTGATGACGAATACGGATATTATGATGATTTTGAATAATTATTAATCGAAGTATCATAAAAATTTCCTAAATATGGGAGGGTGATATCACCCTCCTAATAATTATTATAATATGGAATGGTCAAAATACAACTATATATACCACTCTTCAAAACATGGATACCTACTATTTAACACTTTGAGTGGCACATTTTTAGACATAAATAATGATTCGCTAAGAAGTACACTTTTCAAAATTAAAGAAAATATTAACGAATTTGATTTTTCAAATAAAAAGAAATTTAAGGATCTGTTATTATCTTCTGCAATCATATGCGAAAGAGATACTTATAACACAAGCCTCTCTAAATTTTATGCACTATTAGGGCGTTTTGACGGATATGAGCGTATATTAACAATCTTGCCCACATTAAACTGCAATCTTGCATGTCCTTACTGTTATGAGGGTACAAATTTGCGAAACGATAAGATGAATGTAGAAGTAATCGCCAAATTAAAAGATTATATAAAAGAACAATATTATCAGAAAATAAAATTATTAAAACTACAATGGTATGGAGGAGAACCATTGTTGGCTTTTGATGTAATACAAGATATTTCATCATATCTTACAGAACTACAAATACCATACGCTGCTTCCATTGTAACAAATGCAACACTTCTAACTAAAGATAAAATAGAATTTCTAAGCAAGCTAAAGATAAACGAAATACAAGTAACTCTTGATGGAGTGAAACAGACACATGATACAAAACGCATATATAAAAGCAGCCAAGGAACATTTGATGTTATAACAAATAACTTGCGAATATTGCATCAATATATCGAGCAAAATAGACAGGATATAAAAGTAAACATTCGAGTAAATATTGATAAGAATAATAAAGATGAATACCATGTTGTTCAAAAATTTATATATGATGAATTTCCCAAATTTGTGGTCTATCCTGGTATTTTGATGCAGTATACAACATGCAGCTCATCCATTCCTTGTTTTATTGACCAAAAAGAAGTTGCCTCATTTTATATCGAGCAATATGAAAAATATAGTGTAACGGAGTTACAATTTTATCCGTTTTTAAAGGGTATGAGAAATTGCATGGCGGAAAGCCCCTATACTGATATGGTAGGCCCCAAAGGAGAGATGTACCTGTGCTTAAAAGATGTTGGGGATAAGAATGAGGAGATAGGTAGTATTTTTAGTGGAAAAACGAACATCCATTTGATATCAAGCTATTGCAACGGAGGACTAACTTTTGACGATAAAACATGCTCCGATTGTATGGTCATTGGATTATGTGGAGGAGGATGTGCTAATATAAAATATAGAAACAACAAATATCAAGAAAAAAATGACCCATGTGTGCCATACAAAGATATGGCAATTCTTGAAAAGTATTTGGATATTCACTATGAAATTATAAAACATAGCGCCGAAGATGACGAATAAAACAATATTAACAGCGAAAATTGTGTTTTCTATCATCACATTATTCGCTTCAATATCATTAACAGCCCAGCTGAATAAGCAAAAGACGCAAGAAGAAGTTCAATACTTATTGCAGAAGTACGCACACTGCTATGTTGATACTCTGAGAGGAATGACATCGCAACAGTGGAATGAGCGAGTTGATAAATTGTGGCGCAAAGTAAACAAGGCTAAAGATGAAGAGGAGTATTGGTATGCACTACGTTATTTCGGCGCTCTGATTAATGATTATCACACAAAATTTCCTGATCACGGATTATACAACCGAAACGGAATATTTTGGAAGAGTGATACGATTTTCCCTATATGGGTAAAAACTTGGAAGGACGGAAGAGTTTTCGTTGTAAAGGATTATACTTTTTGTATTCCCGAAAAATCTGAATTATTAGAGGTAAATGGGTATCCGGCAAAGGAACTTGCGTTATCATTAAGAGAATTAAATTTCGGAGAAGACAGATACGCTTTTAGTTTCGGGAACGAACAAGAAGAGGGAGATGTTCGAGTATGGACGAATTTCACCAATTTCTTATTCTGTGAGAAAATCAATACTCCATTTAATGTCGTTTACAAAGAGTATAACAGTAACGAAGTTAAAACCGTAACCATACGTGGTCTCACTCGGGAAAAAATATACAATATATACAAGTCATTAGATAAAGGTAAAGTGAAAGAAAACTCGAATTTTTCCAAAACTCCGGTTGAATATATAAAGATAAATGATAGCATAGCTGTCTTGGATATCAATTTGTTCTGGGGAAAAAATCCCATATCCTTTCTATTATCAAACAACGACAGGCGCTTTAACAAACTAATTAAAAAAAGTATGAAATCCGTCGCTGATGATAATATCAAGCATTTGGTCATTGATATCAGAGGCAACCCTGGAGGTTACTTAGGAAGCGTCTATAAAACAATGGATTATTTAACAGATTCTACATATGGAACCAAGGATACCTACAGGGTAAGCAAGGAATCAAAACAAGCGGCTATACCAGTATTAAAAAATGGATACAAAATAGTTTATAACAAAGCAGAAAAAGAGAAAGTAAAAGCTTCGTTAAGTATATTCGAGAATATGCCGGAAGGGAGTTTATTTCCCGTTGATACACTTTTACCGATGAAGCATAATCCCGAAAAGTTACCCTATAGATATAGGGGAAAAGTATATGTCCTAACCGATGCCTTAAGTTATTCGGGGAGCATTATATTTTGTAATTTGATACGGGCGACGAATAGAGGTGTATTGGTTGGCGAAGCTCCTGGCGGTTATTCCATAGTAACAGGAGGCCCGCGCATAAAAATCAAAGCCCCTTATTCGAATTTTATCCGAATGGATGTTTCTTACTCGCAAAGTAAAGTGTACGAAAATAATTCCAGCGAATATCATTACTTGGATATGGACTATCTTATAGAAACAGAATTTGACGAATGGATAAATAACAAAGACACCAAATTGGACAAATTAATTTCCAAAATCCAATCACAAGAGTTATAGATGTCGTCCTTTCCTCTTTACACCCAGCTTGACGCTATGGATTGCGGGCCTACGTGCTTGCGCATGATAGCCAAGTATTACGGCAAGAATTATAGTTTGGACCGGCTTCGGGGGAGCTCTCACATTAGCCGCGAGGGGGTATCGCTGCTGGGCATAAGCGACGCCGCCGAAAGCATCGGTTTTAAAAGCATGGGTGTACGCATCAGTTTCGGGCAGCTGTGCGAGGCCCCGCTACCCTGCATAGTGCACTGGAACCAGCGGCACTTTGTGGTGGTATACAAAATTAAAAAGAAAAAAAATACCACATATGTATATGTAGCCGACCCTGCGGGGGAGCGTATAAAGTTCAGCAAAGAGGAATTTTTGAGCTGCTGGCTAAGCGCCAAAAAAGAGGGCGAAGAAAAAGGCATTGCCTTACTGCTGGAACCCACCCCCGACTTTTATGCCGGCGACGACGATAAGCCCGATAAAGCCCGTTTTTCGTTTATCCTGCAATACCTGCGCCCGTATAAAAAGCTGATTGCACAGCTGTTTCTGGGTATGCTGCTGGGGAGCATGCTGCAATTGATCTTTCCGTTCCTTACCCAAAGC
>JAISFN010000006.1 GCA_031263585.1 Prevotellaceae bacterium
TCAAAGAACTCGTGAATGTAGAAAATTCCCGCGTGCTTTTCTTTATATCTTCGCCTTCTACGATAGCAACTACTACTTTCTGCTGTACCTCTATACAGTATTCCTTGAAAACCATATGGTTGAATGTTTCATTTTCCATAGCCTTTCTCTTTGTCGGATGATACCAAAGGTAAGAACACTTGGCGATATTTACATCATCTCTGGTGCATTTTTTATGTCATAAGGATGGCATAATTTGTCAATTTTAAATTAATTATTCATCGGCTTTGGCGCTACGGCGTTCTTTGGCTTTACGCTGAAACGTTTGGATACATTCGCGTTGTGCAATTATTACCGATACCCCTTGATGTGCCAATTCTTCCTTCATTATTTTAACATTTTCTTCGTGGAACTTTTTCAACGGATTAATCAACCGGGTATGTTTTTCTGGTACACCTAATCCTTTACAGATATCAACCAAATGGTTAGTTCCTGCCGAGTCTTGTCCACCGGTCATACCTGTTGTATAATTATCGGAAATAATAACCACTATCGGCGAATTTTCATTAACAGCATCTAACAAACCTGTCATACCCGAGTGCGTAAATGTGGAATCTCCGATAAGCCCTACTGAAGGAACCAAACCGGCGTCGGCAGCTCCTTTTGCCATCGTAATTGAGGCTCCCATTTCAACTGTGGTATCAATGGCATTGTAAGGAGGGGTAGCCATTAATGTATAGCAACCTATATCGGCAAAAACACGTCCTTTGCCATATTCTTTCATGGCCTCGTTTATCATTTCGGCTACATCGCGGTGGCTGCATCCTTGGCACAATTGCGGCGGCCGAGGTTTTACCAACGATGGAATTGCCTGGGGTTCTTTCACTTCAAACCCCAAAGCTTTAGCAACTATGGCAGGGTTTAATTCACCATCGCGCGGAACCGTATCATCAAGCCGCCCGTGTATGGTTTTACCTAAACTGAGGTAACCTTTAAGCATCTCTTCAACTATAGGATAACCCTCTTCCAGTATCAATAATTTATCACATTCATTGTAAAGTTGTTGTACCTGCTTGCGAGGCAACGGGTATTGTGTAACCTTCAATATAGGATAGGGACAGGCTTTATCTCTGAAACTCTCCATTAAATAGTTGTATGCAATGCCTGCAGCAATAATTCCCAATGATTTATCGTTAGCATCAATATAAGCATTGAATTGAGATGTTTCGGAATTTTTCTCTATCTGCTCCTGCATTTCAAGCAATGCTTTATAGTTACGGCGCGAATTTGCCGGCAGTAAAATAAACTGCGTTGTATCTTTAGGCAAGTTAATAGCTTGCTGAGCTTTTTGCAATTTGCGCTCAACGCCTGAACGCGAGTGGGCTATACGGGTAGTTATACGAATCATTACCGGTAATTTTACCCGTTCCGACATTTCAAAAGCTTCATAAGCCATATCGTACATTTCTTGCTGATTCGATGGTTCAAGCACAGGAATCATAGCAAAACGGGCGTAATAACGCGAGTCCTGTTCATTTTGAGATGAATGCATCGACGGGTCGTCGGCCGAAACGATTACTAAACCACCATTAACACCTGTTATCGAAGAATTCATAAATGGATCGGCAGCTACATTCAAGCCCACGTGTTTAAAACATACTATAGCCCGTTGTCCGGCATATGACATACCCAGTGCGGCCTCGTAAGCCGTTTTTTCATTCGATGACCATATACGGTGAATATTCAAGTTTTCAGCCTCTTTACTGTGCTGCAAATACTCCATAATTTCAGTAGAAGGCGTACCGGGATAAGCATAACATCCCGACAGTCCGGCATCAATTGCTCCTAAAGCCAGCGCTTCATCTCCTAAAAGCAAAAGTTTTTCCATTTCTATTTATTATGTTTTTACAATGTTGAGTACACAAAAATACGATTTTATTTTCAAAATAAGAAAATTTCCACTTTTTCCTTCTAGTCATCACTTAAAAACCTTTTTGTATTAATCAAAAAGTAGACATGTTGCGCTTATTAAAAGCAATTAAACGTAGTATAATCATTCTGTTGTAAATGTTTATTGTACTGCTATTTTTTGCCCCATAACTTCCACAATATCACCGCTGCGTATTTTGGCCCGCTTCCGCCACTCAGTTTGTCCGTTCAGCTTTACCAATCCGTCCTCAATCACCAGTTTCGCCTCACCGCCACTATATGCCAGTTTCACAGCCTTTAACAACTGCATCAACTCAATATAATCACCTTTACTTATTTCAAATTCAATCATATTTTTAAACGATAAAAAAACAGAACATCAAAATAAGCTGATGCCCTGTTTTTAATTATACTTTTCTTATTAAATTACTTGGCTACTCGCTCAAGCCATTTAATCATAGTCAGCATGGTAAACATTGAAATCAGGCATGCGCTGACAAATACGCACCATGTTGCCCAAATAGGAATATCGTTATATAAAATTACACCGATAAACAATAATTGATTACCAAGAGCAGTTGCACTCAGCCAGCATCCTTGCATTATACCTTGATATTGGGGCGGAGCAACTTTTGATACGAAAGCAATTCCGAGTGGACTAATAAAAAGCTCGGCAATTGTAAGAATAAGGTATGTACCAATTAATAAGAAAGGCGTAACACGCTGTGTATTATCAAGACCTCCCATTGCAATTCTTTCTTCGCTTGTAGGTAAACCGTACGACCCGAAAGCCATTACCGCAAATGCAAGAGCAGCAATACCCATACCTATTCCAATTTTCCGCGGAGTAGATATTTCAATTCCCTTTGCTTTAAGCCAACCGAATACCCCTATTACTATAGGTGTTAAAAATACAACAAATAAAGGATTAAATGTTTGGAATACTTCAGCTCCTTCTAAAGTCGTAAATCCTAATGGAATTTTTATCAATCGTGTATATTGGTCGGCAAACAGTGTTAGTGTTTGTCCGTTTTGGTGGAAAGAGAACCAGAAAAAAATAACAACGGCAAAAACAGCGAATAAAGCATAAAGGCGTTGTTTAACTTCCTTAGCATCCATTTCAATCGTTTGGGTATTTTGCTTGTTTGCTGCTCTAGCCGCCGGATCGGGTAAAGTTCTTCTATTACGTAAGAAAACTACCAAAGATATCAACATGGCAAAAATTGCAATGCCAAATGAATAATGATAACCTGTCATAAAAACATTCAAATATTCATTGGCAAAAATTGTAAGGTCGCCCGATGTATTCCCTGCCTGACCGGCAAGTTCGGTAAAACGGGTTGTTGCTTCGGGTGTTATGTCACCGCTAAGAAACTGGTTGCATAATTTGGGCAAGTCGGCATTAAATTGAAAACCGCTTCGTTGTACCCACCAGTTACGTAAGCCAACGGCCATAAGCGGAGCAAACATTGCACCTATGTTAATAAACATATAGAAAATCTGAAAACCTGTTTCACGCTTCTCTGAATATTTAGGGTCATCGTATAACTGGCCGACTACTGCCTGTAAATTACCTTTAAACAAACCGTTACCAAAAGCAATAGACAATAACCCGACACAAGTTAGTATGAGAATAAAGGTCATATTTTTTACGGGCGTGGGTGTAGGGATAGCCAGTAAAAAATATCCGATTGACATTAAAATCAAACCGAATAAAATGGTTGTTTTATACTTTTTAGTTTTGTCGGCAATGTATCCTCCTGCCAAGGAAAGTACATAGATTAAAGCATAAAATACAGAATAAATAATGGAGCCTTCTGCTCCTGTAAATCCGAACTTGTTGTTCAGAAACAGCAGCAATATCGCCATCATAATGTAGAAGCCGAAGCGTTCTCCCATGTTCGAAAGTGCTGCTCCAATTAGTCCTTTTGGATGTCCTTTAAACATAAATATAAAGTTTTGGTTAAAATTTAAATAATATCTGTAGGCAAATATAAAAGATTATTGATAAACTAACAATTTTTATTTCAAATTTCAAATTTATACCAGGGCAACCGCACCAAAATTTCATCTATTTTATAAATATCTGATTGTAAAAATATTGTGATTTTATTCATTTTGTTTGGATAGATATTATTAGAAATATAATTTTTATAACTAGCATATTATCATAATATTATATTGTTGATATTTTTTAGTGCGATTGCCCTGAATTTATACAAGCAATATTTCAAAGTTAAAAATTTGTTATTAACTTTGAGTGCTAATAATCTATTACCAGAATAGCATGCAACTTATATTCTCTAATTTTGAAAGTAAATTTCCAATGATCAAAGTATTCAAAATTGATTCCTCCTATTATATATATAGGATGGAAAGTCAAGTTTATTGGCTAAAATAAGCTTTGAGGAAATTGATACAATTTACAACTACCATTTTCAATCTACATCTACTGTTATATCTGATTATTTAAAAAGATTACTTAATAATGGTATTTTTTACCTCGCGGTTTGAAAAAGATTACTCCTAATAAAGATGAAATAGAACACATTATTAACCTTCAAATAGAAGGATGGATACCCAGATCGTTACAACTCGAAGTAACGGAAAAGTGTAATCTGAGTTATAAATATTGTTTTTTTTTAAAAGAAGATGGTCATACATTGAGACCGCTCTTCTAAAAACATGTCAGAATCAATAATATATAAAGCTATTGATTATTACTTTAATAGATATTGTAATATACTAAGTCAAACAACAGTCAAACAACTCTTGAGAGTAGAGAAAAAATTATAAAAAAATACGTATATTGCAACGGTTTTATTTACCATGGTCAATCCTGAGTTTTTGTGAGTTATCACTACAAAATTAAGAGATTGACCTTTTTATTACAAAATATTATAAGTAGCAATTTGAATTATATATATGAAATTAACAATGTCGTTATATGATATGCTAATAATATATACCTTTAATAAATAATCATGAAAATACTTAAAACAACCGACATACGTCAAATTGATGCTTATACGATAAAACATGAGCCGGTATCATCAATCGATTTAATGGAAAGGGCTGCAACGGCTATATTCAGATGGTATATCGACCGGTTTACAACATCACAAGCCATATATGTTTTTTGCGGCAACGGTAATAATGGTGGAGACGGACTGGCTCTGGCTCGTTTATTATCGGAAGGCAATTACGATGTAAGCGTATATATTTTACGCTCCTCCGATTATTTTTCACCCGACGCCCAGATTAATTACGAACGCTTAAAACGGCAAAATAAAACAAGAATCGAATTTATTTCCTGCGAATTTCCCGAGATCCCATCCGGCAGTATAATTATCGATGCCTTATTCGGTTCGGGCTTAAATCGCCCATTGGAAGGATTCAATGTTTCGCTTGTGCAGTATATTAACCAAACGGGCAATACAATACTATCGGTTGACATTCCGTCAGGCTTGTTTGGCGAAGATAATAGTCGCAATAACCGCGATTCTATTATACAGGCAACGTATACGTTAAATTTTGAAATACCTAAACTAGCTTTTCTTTTCCCCGAAAATGAAAAACAAACAGGCGAGTGGCATATCCTACGCATAGGCTTGCATCCAGAAGCATTACACAATTTTAGCAGTAATTTTTATTACACAACCCATAAGGAAATATCGGCGGAACTTAAACCGCGTAATAAATTCGCCCATAAGGGAAATTTCGGGAAGGCTTTGCTTGTGGCAGGCTCATATGGAATGATGGGTGCCGCCACATTAGCCGCTAAAGCTTGCTATCGGGCTGGTGTCGGCTGGTTAAAAACACATGTACCTCAATGTGGGGTGAATATTATGCAAGTATCTGTACCGGAGTCGTTAATCAGTATTGATAATGACAGCTTCAGGTTCACCTCGCTCCCTAATAATTTAGAAAGCTATAATGCTATAGCCATTGGTTGCGGACTAGGGCAACATGTTGAAACCCAAAACATTTTCAGCAAATTCCTTGAATGTTTACATTGCCCGATTATACTGGATGCCGATGCGCTTAATATTTTATCAAAGCATCCAGATAAAGTTAAACACCTACTTGCAAATTCGATAATTACGCCACACCGGAAAGAATTTGAACGGCTTGCCGGTGAATGGAAAAGCGACTACGATTGTTTAATGCGGCAAATTGATTATGCCGTAAAAAATAATTTAATTGTTGTACTAAAAGGGGCTTACACTACTGTTGCCACACCCGCTGGCAAAGTATATTTTAACTCTACCGGTAATGCCGG
Organism: Prevotellaceae bacterium; assembly: GCA_031263585.1. GTDB lineage: Bacteria > Bacteroidota > Bacteroidia > Bacteroidales > UBA932 > JAISFN01. The sequence goes on from JAISFN010000006.1 coordinate 6,191, forward strand.
CATGGCTACCGCAGGCAGCGGCGATGTACTTACAGGGATTATTCTTGCTCTGCTGGCACAAAACTATGTACCCGAAACAGCCGCCCGTTTGGGAGTGTATATACATGGCCTAGCAGGTGATATAGCTAGGGACGATTTTGGCGAAGAAGCATTAACCGCCTCGGATATAATAAACCATATCGGGGAAGGGTTCCAGAATTTATATTAATTCCAGACAATGCAGCAAAAAGAGGAGCTTAACTGAATGGCTCCTATTTTTGTGTATATGTTGCCTCTTATTTTCATTTATTCACTCTTTTACGATTTTGCTGTGATAAACTTTGAGATTGTCCAATATCAAATAAACTTTTCTCGGGCTTGATTTGATGAACAGACACATAAATCCTATAAACTTGTCTGCGTTCAGTGTGTCCGAATAAATCATAAAATGTACTTTTCCCTAATTGGTTATGGCTGATACCATATTGACAAAAAAGAATTTATACATGATTTTCTTTACAGGCGCTTTTCCTTTGGGAGCGTAGCTTCTGCCATGATTGCATTGGTTTTTTACGCCTGTTTCATCTCCCCAATAAATCTCAGCATGCTCTTTTTGGGCTTGCTCTTTTATGGCGGGATATTCCTAATCCAAGCATTTCCGGACTTTCCCGGACATTGTTCATAAGCCCTTTTCTTTAGTTTTTGCGGCGTAAAGCCCCATTTCCTTAAATAATCAATCGCCCATAGTGGTTATGGCCATTACAATGCCAAATTCCTGTTCAACTAATGCTTTCACGGCCTTTCTTATCCATAAAGCAAAGTCCAATTTCAACTGCCCAGGCATTTTGTCGATTATCATTTTTTGGATAACCTTTTCCTGTTCGGAGCTCAATAGTTTTTTGTCCTCCGGTTTAACTCCTTTCTTTTTGCTTACAAAACCCGATTTGTCCCGCTCTTGATAGCTCTTCCAGCAATTAGATATTGTATTTTATTAACTCCAAAAAGGATAGCGATATCGCCCTTTTTTACCTTGCTTTATCAGTGTAACGGCTCATTGACGATAGCTACTCCTTACTCTATCTAATACTATTCGAAAATACTCTCTTTCCATTCAGCAAGTATACAAAATATTTATAATTATATTGCCGTTATGTTAATATGCATTAACATAGTTGGGAAAAGATTAAAAAACAATTAATATTTTACAAAAAAGCAGCGTTTATTTCATCGATATAATTAAGCACATCATCACGGCCGATGTGCTTGTCGGCTGATGTTGCAAATACCGGTGGTAGCTTGTCCCAGCTATCCATCAAATACGTTTTGTAACGGTTGATGTTAGCGGTTAATTTGGTAATACCTAACTTATCGGCTTTAGTAAATATTATGGCAAAAGGTACCTGTAACTCCCCCAATTTATTAATAAATTCGATATCGTTTTTTTGCGGTTCAAGCCGACTGTCGACCAGCACAAATAAAAGGGTTAATTGTTCGCGTTGTATAATGTAGTCGGTAATGATTTTTGAAAATTTTTCGCGCTCGATTTTCGAGGTGCGGGTATAGCCATATCCTGGTAAATCAACCAGATACCACTCATCATTAATTAAAAAATAATTTATCAGTTTGGTTTTTCCTGGCGACGACGATACCTGCGCCAGCTTAGGTTGCTGAGTCAACATATTGATAAGAGACGATTTACCAACGTTTGATCGCCCGATAAACGCATATTCGGGCAATTTCGAATCGGGACATAAACTAATTCCGGGACTGCTTTTGATAAACCGGGCTTTACAAATAATCATAAAATTATTTTATTATAATATAGAACAAGAAAATGGCATTACATCATGGTATTATGCATACAGTTTTTACTAATGAGGTAATAAATTAATAAACATGCTTGTAAAATTAGTGCTTTTACCTCATCATTCGCACATCGGCACATTATCAAATTAAAAAATCGTGTGTCGTATATTGTGACACATAATACTATTTGTTTTGTTTGTAAAAATCGAAAAGCGGATTTTTTAAATAGGGTTTTTGAATATATTTTTCTATTAAACCTTTAAATTTTTCAAAAAATTTAAGATCGGGAGTAGTTTTGCGCTTATATAAATAATTTGTTAAAACTATTTGTCTTGATAAATCATCATTAATATAATTAATTAATCCATAAATAGTTACTGAATCTATTAGCTTTTCGGGAGCCGAAATACTTCCGTCCGGCTTAATGTATTGTACATTAGCAGGTTCATTCCAGATTTTCATTTCGTTGTATTGGCGTATGGCGTTAATAATAAAATTGTTCAGGGCATTTCCGCTGATAAACATCTGTTCAGTAATCGTAAAATTCGAAAATGGGTTGTAATAACTCGAAGGAACGTCCCACTCATTTACAGGTAAATTATTGGCTTTGCGATGCCTGTCGGGGTAAAAAGCCAAATCAGCATAATAATAGCCTTGCAGTTTGGTTAAAGCCCAGTTTTTTGCATCTTCACTGGCCGATGTTTGTTCCATAAATTGTTTATATAATTGTATTTGTGCTTGTTGCATATTAAATAAATATTGTAAAAATGCATCAGTGTTATATGCACTGGCTGTGCTGTAACTATCGTCCCAATCGCGTGCATAATACATCATTTGAAACACTAAAGCATCTTGATTGGTTTTAGCTGCATTACCATCGAATTTTACCGTACCGAAAAAATCAATATGCCGTTCAACACCGTTATCAAATTCAACGTAAATACTGTCGGACGGATGCACCAGTATTGTAAAGTTGTGTTTGCCATGCTCCAATAATACATCCGTAGATGTATAGCTTTCGAACGATATCGCAAACTTTCCCGTACTATCAAGCGGCACTGATATCCTTTTCGAATCAAATGCCGTAGTATTCAGCTGTATGCTGACAGGTAAGCCGGTTTCGAAATTCAATATCTCGCCGGATATCAATATATTTCCGGGTACTTGGTAATCATTTTTTTGAGTTTTTGTAGAGCAGGACAACAATATCAGAGATATTGTACTTAAAATGAGTATTCTATGCATAATTTAAAATAATTATTTATTTTACCGGTTAATAATTTTTACAGAAGGTAATTGCATGAGGATAAATGAGCCCTATATTAATTTAGAACAAGCAATTCTCGCAATTAGTTCAAAAATTATACCATAAAAATTATAAGAAGATTGTAATTTGTTAAGCTTATACAAATATTACTTGTTAGAATGACGGTATGGCGTCAGTTATCAGATTTACAAACCATTCTGGCTGGAAAATGCCAAAGAAAAAGAATATTCCCAGTAAAATGAATTGGGCATAAACCTTTCGTCGTTCGGCATCGTCAATTTTGTTAAATATATTGTTACCGGATGGCGTTGAATAGCAAATGTACAATAGTTTTGATAGTAACGCATATAATACAAAACATAACAATAAAGTTATAATTATAAATATAAACCATCGGTCATGCAGTAACATCAGTTGAAAAACAGTTAATTCAGATATAAATAGAGGGGATGGCGGCACGGCAATCAAGCCTACCAAACATAGCAATAAGGCAACGGCTCCAATTGGGTTTATTTTCCAATAGCCCCCGATGCTATCCATTTTATATCCATCGTATAACTTCCCGATGCGCGATATTGAGTAAAATGACGATGATTTTACAAATGAATGCATTAAGGTATGGAATATGGCAAAAAAACAGCCTATTTTACCAAATGACATGGAAACCAGAACAATGCCCATATTTTCGACGGTAGAATAGGAGAGTAGGCGTTTATAGTGCTTTACCTGTAACAAATACACTGCAGCAACCAATATGGATATAAATCCGCCGATGAGAAGTACATTTTGTGACCATTCAGCTATTTCTGATACCAATATGACATTGTAAATGCGGAAAATGGAAATAAAGCCTAGGTTAACTAATGCAGTTGAAAAAAATCCGCTCATGGGTGCGAGGGCGGCATGGTTAGCATCAATTCCGATTGAATATAAGGGGAATACCTCCATTTTTGCACTATACCCAATGAAAATTAATAAAAAGGCGATTTTTAAGTGCAGTGGGTTGGCAGTTTGTGCAGCCATGCGTAAACTCTCGTACGATAAATTCATTTCATGCTGCCCTTTTAGCATAATGCTTAAAAACAAAATACCGAGATATGCTAGTGCAATCCCGATAGAGCATATTAATACATACTTCCAGGCGGCTTCGAGTGCCCGGGGAGTGCGTCGGTGGTATATTAGCATGGCAGCAGCTAAAGTTGTGGCTTCAATCAATATCCACGATAAGGTGGCATTATTCGAGAAATAGGCGCCTGTAATAGCCGCGCATAGTATAATAAAGCTAATAAAGTAAATGCGGTATTGCGACAACGTCTCTTCATCCAGATAGGCTATGCTGTAATACAGTGTACTTGCAGCCAATATTGATAATACCGTAAAAAACAGCAACCCTAAATTATCATAGGTAAAAAAATGAACATCGGTAGCATTCCTGTTAAATATGGTGTAAATTAAAAAGATAAATTGAATGCCGATAAATACGGTAGCTAGTATATTAACCATTTCCCGTTTTTTTTGGACATGTATAAAACCCGATAATATTAATGCCGCTATGAAATAAACAAGAATCATATTGTTTTAAAATATTTTATTGTAAACCCGAACGCAAAGCTATAAAAGAAAATTGAACAGACGATTTTTTCAAAATTACAACATTCATTTTTGATAATTAATATACTTATTATTACCAGTATACATTACCGTTCGTATCCAAACGGATAAGATGAACGGGATAAATGTCGGCTCGAAACTTTGTGGTATAAAGTACAATGCGATAAGAAATACGCTTAGAATAATACTGTTCATGAGTTGATAATAAAGAACAAACTTGCTTTGTGATTTTACTAAAATACTAAAGGCCAGAATTAAACTGAGCGGATTGAGCCAGATTAGATTCCAGTTGGGATATGTAAACGGATGTAGTGTAAACGTAAAAAAAATAATTACACAGCCCAGTAAACCAATTACAAAGAATAAAGCAGAATCGAAAAATCGGCTTAGTGTATTCTTTAGGGTTTTATATTCATACAGCGATATAATTATTGATAGAAATAACAGTACAAGCCCGATAAATAAGGGAGTGACGAAAAAATTGATATCATCGGTTTTATTTACTTCGGACGAAGTAAGAATTTCGTTCGATAAAATTAGTGGTTCAATTTTGCCATCTTCACGCATAATCAAAGTATTATTAAGTGTATTCATCTGATACAATGGGAGAAACATTTTTTCTTTTAATGTGGCATGTTTGTCAGCACCGCTACTAAAAATTATATTAATACCGAATTCGAGCCAGGGCTTGGCATATGTAAACTCCGATAATAATTCACGGAAGGTTTTAGGGTCATTATCCGGTGGGTATACTACCTGTCCATTGATGATATTGGTTTCGATTATTTCTATTAGCTTTGTTGTGCAGTTATTAAAAATTTCATTATACCTATAAGTACGGTTTTCAGGTTTTATATTCTTTTCTAAGAAATTGTATATCTGTTGTTTTTCATCATAAGTCAGGTTGACAATTTGTTCGTATACGGTTGAGCCTCTCAGTTGGTACTCGAACAGATAATCATCAAAATCTGTTTTGGCAACAATATAGTCAGTTTCGCCAGTTGCAAAGCGCCATATAAAATTGGGCGTTTTAAAATCAAATATTCCGTAGTTGTATACATCGTCTATTCCGTTTTCATGATCTTTTATGTGTATGGCCGAGTGCCCGAACACGGTATAAACTTCATCGGTATAAGGTGAGCTTGTGAGAATGGATATTTGTGAAGAAGCGCTTAACAAATCAGTTATAGACTTGAAATACTGAGCGTAAATTTGTACAGAATATACTGAAAATAGCAGGAATAAAAGAGAAAGAAAAAATAGAAGCTTTAGTTTTTTTTTCATACGTATATAAATTATAGTTAATAGTCTTCCAAGAGGAGTTATTTTATAATATAATTATATGAGACGCAACAAGAGAAAGCGCTTATCGGGATAAATGCACGGTTATTGGATATCAAGAAAAAGAAACAACTAAGAGTATTATTTATATTAGTCAATTGAAATAGTTTCGACTTAATCTGACAGTTAAAGGGCAAACAAATAAATTTGTAATGCTAAAAACAAAATTAGTTTCACCCTTAAAAAGGGCCAGAAATGAATGTAGAGACAAAAGTAATCAAAAGTAGTTTAGGTTTATTAAACTTGGCCGAAAAATTAGGCAATGTATCATTAGCCTGCAAGTATTTTGGATATAATAGAGATACTTTCTATCGTTACAAAGATTTATTTTCCGAAAGAGGTGAAGAAGCTCTTCGAGAGATGACTCGCAAGAATCCTAATGTAAAGAATCGCTAAGATTCGTATCTTTATCGCATGAAAATCTTACTGATTGAAGATGAACCCGGATTAGCCCAAAGCATAGTGGAATACCTTTCCAAGCAAGACTATCTTTGCGAACACGTTGCAACATATAATAGTGCAATCGAACGTATCACACTGTATGATTACGATTGCATCCTGCTTGACCTGATGCTTCCCGATGGCGACGGTTTATCCGTACTGGAAACATTGAAAAAAGAAAATAAGAAAATGGGGGTTATCATTATATCGGCTAAAGGTTCATTGGAAGATAAAATCAAAGGTATCCATATAGGGGCAGATGATTATCTTCCCAAACCGTTTCATTTATCGGAACTGGGCGTACGGATTTATGCTTTGATTCGCAGGGCGCAATATTCAAGCAACAACATTATTGTTTCAAATGGGCTGACAATTGACCTGTTGTCGAAAGAGGTATCTTTGAATGGAGAAAAAATTATTTTTACTAAAAAAGAATTTGATTTGCTACTGTTCCTTATTGGTAATAAAAACAGGGTTGTATCCAAAAATGCTATAGCAGAACACCTTTCCGGGGACATGGCGGATATGTTCGATCACCATGATTTCGTTTATGCACACATTAAAAACCTGAAAGGGAAACTAAGTAAGGTGGGGAACAACGATTCGATTAAAACAATATACGGTATAGGGTACAAATGGGTCGAATAAAAAAAAGGAAGTTACTAAATAAAACGTTAAGTTATTACTTAGCATTCGGGGGCTTGTTACTTCTGATTGCCTTACCTTCCTATTATTTTTATTATCAAAAATATTATGTTCACGAGATAGACGAGTATTTGCTTGGACAAAAAGATGAAATCACCAAGAATAGACTAAATACACTCAGATTGGAGGAAATCCCGCTGTGGAATAAGTTTAACAGCAATAAAAAAATCCTGCCGGACGATGGGGAAACAGAAACTTCCCGTTTCATTACTTCCGAGTGTTACGATGAACACGAGAAAAAGAATGTACTTTGCCGAATCCTATATTCAAAAATACAAGTCGAGGGAAAAGAATATGTTTTGTCCATTTTTTTAAATATTTATGAGGCAAAGAAAATCATTCAATTCGGGACGGCATTTCAACTGATATTCTTTTTTACTCTGTTGCTCGGATTTGTTGTTATTACCCATCTCTTATATAAGAAACTTTGGAAACCCTTTTATCAAACATTGTCGGATATAGAGACGTTCAATATACGAAATAGTGAAATACCCTCTTTTCCTGTTAACGATATCCGTGAGTTTTCCCAACTGAATCAAGCCGTTGAAACACTAATTGCCAATAGCGTTCAGGCATATAAAATACAAAAAGAATTTACAGAGAATGCTTCTCACGAAATGCAGACACCTTTGGCCGTCTTTCAGTCCAAATTGGATATTATGCTGCAACAGCAGGATTTAAGTGAAAACCAGATACAAATTATGCAATTGTTATACGAAGCAACTTCACGACTGACAAGGATAAATAAAAACCTGTTATTATTGGCTAAAATAGATAACCTGCAATTCTTCGATACACAAGAACTGAATGTCGCCGAAATTTTGGATAATACCCTTTCATTCCTGATGGAACAGTCTGAGGCCAATCGTATTACTACAGCAATCAATATAAGCAATAAAAATCTAATGCTTCAGGCAAATAAAACCTTATCGGAAAGCCTGATAAATAATTTGATTACAAATGCAATCAAACACAATATTCCCGACGGTAATCTTTCGATTGAGTTGGAGCAAAATATGCTGATTGTTTCCAATACCGGAACTGAAAAGAGTTTAGACCAAGAAATGCTGTTTCGCCGTTTCGGACGGATGAACGAAAAAGTGAAAGGTAGCGGACTTGGGCTTGCGATTGTAAAACAAATCTGTATTCAGTATGGATGGGATATTACCTACGATTACGAAAACGACACTCATCGGTTTACGATAGTTTTTAACTAACCTTGTACATTTCCAAAATTCAATTCAAAATTTCTTCAAAATCACCTCTCATCTTTACATGAAAAAACGTAAGGATGAACATTTTGAGAATTTTATTAATGCTGTATTTTTCAGTAGGCTATTCGCTTTTCCTATCAGCGCGAGATACGGTGAATTTTTCGGACACGATTTCTTCCGAACAAAGACATCCGAATAAGGCTGCAGGAATCATAAGCATTGCAGTTCCTTCGGCGATGGTTGTTTATGGAGCTCTTTCGTTCAAATCCGATGCAATCCGGCAATTGGACTATTCCACCAAAAACGAACTGCTCGAAGATAATACCATGTGGTATAACGGTTGGGATGATTATTTTCAATTTTTCCCTGTAGTAGCGGCCTTCGGAATGAAGTTGTGTGGAGTGAAAAGCACTCACAAATTGGGCGAAATGGCCATTCTTTATGCGGCAAGCAATTTATTGGCCGGAGGTATTGTGTACAGAACAAAAGTGGCCACAAACAGGGAACGTCCCAACGGTTCGAACAGGCTGTCTTTCCCTTCAGGGCATACGGCGACGGCTTTTGTGGTGGCAGAATTTCTGCATCAGGAATACGGGGATAAATCCGTCTGGATAAGCATCAGCGGATACGGGATAGCATCGCTCGTCGGCATTGCCCGCGTTTACAACAACAGGCACTGGGTGAGCGATGTTGTTGCAGGAGCGGGCATCGGTATCCTGTCCACCAAAATTGTTTATCTAACGTATCCCTGCCTGCAAAAAACGTTCGGGAAAAAAGAAAAAAAATATACCTCTTTCATAATTCCTACCTATAATGAAGGAAAATTAGGATTAAGCCTTACTTGCATTTTTTAAAACACAAGAATCAATGAAATCATTTCTCATAATCCTGTTTTCAATTCAGCCGGTTTTGCTATTCGGGCAGGGAAAGGTTAACGGAACAATTGTTGAAAAAATATCCCATGCGCCTGTAGAATATGCAAGTATCGAAATCATTATGGAAAATGACGGAACAGTTATTGCCGGAACGGTCAGCGATTCCAGAGGAGCATTTACAATCGAAGATATTCCTTTCGGTGATTATTCCTTGAAGTGTTCTTTTCTCGGCTTTGAAATGGCAACTCCAATCCGTTTCTCCATTGATAAAAAAAATCCGGTAGTAGAGTTAAAGGATTTGGAACTGACAGAATTCAGCCAAAACCTGAACGAAGTAGTTGTAATCGCTCAAAAATCAACCTATATAAATAAGATAGACAAAAAGATATTCAATGTGGGGCAAGGCTTGATGAGTACATCAGGCTCGGTCAGCGACTTGATGCAAAATATTTCTTCGATTCTGGTTGATATAGAAGGAAATGTAAGTTTGCGCGGTTCAGAAAATGTACAAATCCTGATTAACGGAAAACCGTCATCTATGATGGGAACGGCAAGTCGGGCATCCGCATTGCAGCAATTTCCGGCAAACAGTATTGAAAATATTGAGGTAATCACCAATCCGTCTGCCCGTTTCAAGCCTGACGGTACATCTGGCATTATTAATATTATCCTGAAAAAAGAGAAGAAACAGGGTATTAACGGAACAATTTTGGCCAATGCTGGAAACCGTGACCGTTATAATTCTACGCTGTCGCTCAACTACAATCCGGGCAAAATAAACTTTTATGCAAGTTATGGATTCCGTTTCGATGACCGCAGCCGTTATTTTTACGATAACCGCACAAAAACAGATTTGATTATCGGAGAAAATTCCTATATCTATCAGAACACAAATAGTTCAGCCAGTCCTGTTTCTCATTTAATCAGAAGTGGCATTAACTGGGAAATCAATAAAAAGAGTAATTTGGAAATAGCTGCCGGATATACCTACATGAGTTTTTTAAGAAAAGAGAATACTGCCAATTTATATTTGAATAATGTCTGTGATACAACCAATAATTATACTCGTTACAGGCATGACGACGAATATCAAAAGGATGTAGAACTTAGCGCCGTATATGACTATAGTTGGGATGAAAACCACAATTTAACGATTGATTATACCTACTCGTTATCACAGGAACAAGAGGATAATAAATATAGCAATCAGTATATTTTTCCTGTTAATCCAGAAACCAAAGACAACACATTAATTTGGCAGAATGGGGCAGAAAATTTGATACGTGCTAATTACTCACATCCTTTTAACGACGATTCCAAGATAGATTTCGGGACGGAAATAGAACTGGACAGAGCCGATATGAACTACCATGCCGAAAATCTGATTAATTCAGCTTGGGTAACAGACAACACTAAAACCAATTATTTCATTTTCAACGAAAATATTTATGTGTTATATGCTACTTATGAAACCACTTTCGGAAAATTCGGACTAATAGGCGGACTTCGGGCTGAAAAGGTACGCATCAAATCACAACTGATTTCCATAGATACAGTCATTCCGAATAATTACGCCAATGTTTTCCCAACGTTGCACACATTCTATAAATTGGATGATAAGAACGAATTGCAATTGAATTATAGCCTTCGGATAAATCGCCCCGAAGGAGATGACCTGAATCCGTTTCCCGAATATCGCGACCCACTGAATGTACATTCGGGTAATCCTTACTTGAAACCTGAAAAAATACATTCGATAGAATTAGGTTATCAATTGAGAGAAAACTCAACAACTTTCCTCGCCACGCTCTATTGTCGTAATATTTTTAATCGGATGACAGAGGTATCCTCTTTCAGCAATGATTCGGTTATGTGGACAACAAAAGAAAACATGTCGTCCAGTCAATCATCCGGCATTGAATTTATCATCAATTCGTCAATCGGCAAGTTTGCAACAGTCAATATCAATTCCAATATTTTCTACAATGTTATTGATGCAAGTGATTTGGGGTATAGCAATAATAAATCTGTTGTTTCGTGGTATGCTGCTTTCAACGGCAATTTCAATATTATGAAAAATCTGATGGCTCAATTAAATGCTCGTTATAATGCCAAATCTTTGACCCCGCAAGGTTATCGTGAACCTTCATTTATCTTGAATATGGGCGCAAAATATGATTTATTCAACAAAAAGGCAGCTATCTTATTTACCGTTTCCGATTTGTTGAATACGTATAAAGGTGTAACAGTCATAGATACATCCTATTTGAAAGAAAGAATGGAGAGAAAACGACCGTCACAAATATTTTATATCGGATTTATCTACAACTTTGGACATTCTGCCAAGAAAAAAGAAAGAGTATTGAAGTATGATGAACAGTTGTAACTATTAATAGATAAAAATATGTGGAAATACTATGCACTATTATCAGCTTTTTTTGCTGCCATCACAGCCATTTTAGCGAAAGTAGGAGTAAAAGGAATCAACGGAAATGTAGCGACCGCTATCCGTACATTTGTCGTATTACTACTCGCATGGGGTATTGTATTTTGTAGCGGACAAATGAAAGAAGTGCGGGAAATCAATAAAACGAATATGTTGTTTCTCTTTTTATCGGGCTTGGCAACAGGTTTATCATGGATTTTCTATTTCAAAGCATTGGAGACAGGAGATGTATCAAAAGTAGCGCCGATTGATAAACTAAGCGTTGTATTTGTAATGATTATGTCTTTCGTGTTTTTACATGAACCGATAGGTATAAAAAGCATTACTGGCGGGTTATTGATTATTGTGGGAGCAATCGTATTGTTGATAAAAATCAAATAAATTGTTCTGCATAAACAAAGGCTTCGGCTATTTAAATATCAATCTTTTAAATTTTATGCGTATGAATGATGTATTAAGAACAGAGTTCTTCCGCTTATTAGCAAGCAGACAACTCGCAAGAAACAACCAACGAAGAAATGCAAAATGCCTATGGACAGTTACCGCACATATGGAAGCCGTGAGTAACTCCGAAGATTACACACGGGTATCTTTCGAACGCTGAATGTCTTTCGTATTGAGATGGCACATTTGCAAACTGTATTTCGGTATGAGCAGGGGGAAAAATGCTCTGAAAAAAGCGTATATCTGTAAAGCACTATCTTTTCTTAACAGCGAACTGGAACTATTATGGTTAAAAATCCAATATCCCGAACAGTTCTCGCCTGCCCATTTGCAAATACGCAAATCCAACTTGTTTTGCCCTAAAACAGAAAATGTTGTGGATTATTGGCATATCCGAAATTGTTGTAGGCTTGCATTACTTGGGCGAAATAATTGGCACGGACGAAAAACCCATCCCGCTTATCAGTATTGCCGTGCCTTTGAGCCGACTTTTAATCTGGATTTCGGGGATATTTACGACAAGCAGGAGGCCACCTTCGACCGCAAGCCTTTCAATCGTACTAAAGCGTTAGACACCTTGAAAAATGCCATTCTTCGGGAAGCCAAAAAGCGGGACATCCAATAAAGATGAAAAAGATGATTTTGTAATATGCTATTTTTATGTCAATTACAAGATGTTTTGGAGGAAAAGTTAACCACTCCTCTTTTTTTGCTTTATCCTTATTATAATCGTGAAAAAGGATTGTACATTTTTTTAGGGTAATGTTCTCCAAAATATGCAAACTTATACAAAACCGAAATTGATGTAAAAGAAAGCGGGATTAAATACTTTTAAACGCTCGCGTATTATTTTTGATAAACAGCAAGTTTTACGGAATGCCCGCCTGATACGATACCTCAGTCGGCAATTATTCCCCTATATGCCAAGGGTATATTTCATTTCTATACGATGGTTTTCGCCCTTGAATGCGGCCCCCAATCATCACTGGCAATACGCCCGTAGTTCACGCCTGAATCAGACAATTTTTTCCTCAAATCTTTAGCTGTTTTCATTCCCTGTTGCCCCGGACAAACTCTACGATCTCGCCACTGTCCCTGTGGCAGGCATAAATGAGCCGAAGCCTAGCGCTCTTCTTCCCCTCATAAGTCCAAAATTCATCTGCTTCCAAACAATCATAATATTGCTGCCTGGGCTGGATCATATGCAGGGAGCGTAGCAATGTCGGCAATAGTTTTGATACTAATTCTCTCAATTTCATCAATATAATTGACGACTATGCCGCGGACAAGCATCAATAATATCTTTTGTGCCGGGGAAGAATGACAAGCTTTGTACCTCAATACATGGCCTCCGATAAACTGCCGTTCGCATTTCTTACACAAATAATTTTGCATTCCGTTCGATTTCTTGCTATTCTTTTTTATCTTTGTATTTTGGCAATTGGGACAATAGAGTGTAATTTTTATTTTTATTTACAAAAATACTAATTCATCCACTGATTGTAAAGTATTTACAGCAGCATACTTTTTACATTACCACCAATTTTTTAATATTCCATTATTATGATTGCGTACACAGTAGAAGAATAAGATTTTTTTAATTTTGCACGCGATATATAAGGTAAAAAATAATTGATTAATTTTTTTATTCCAGTCGGTTATCAAATTATTTACATAAGACATTATATTCAATAAAATTTGAGATTTATGATTATGAGTAAATTAAAATTGACATTTATAAAATTTACTGAAAATAAGCGAAATACAAAACAATATATATAGCTTGTTTCAACTTTTTAAACGGCTTACAATTTATTGTACAAAATTGATTAATGTGTAAGTTTATTGAGATGCTGAAAAAAGTAGCTGACTGAGAATAAAAGCTAAAATGAAATGCTATGGATAACAGACCATCGATTGTGATTTTGTGTGGCGGAGGACCGGCGCCGGGAATTAATACTGTAATAAGTGCAGTAGCAAAAGTATTTATAAAAGCAAACTACCGTGTAATAGGCTTACACGATGGATATAAAAAACTGTTTGCCGATAAACAGGATGTCCAGATAATTGACTTTGATTATGCCGACCGTATTTTCAACCGGGGCGGATCGACCTTACGCATGAGTAGATATAAGCCTGAAAATGAAGAATTTAAACCCGATTTTTTTGTTAATAACAATATTAAATTATTGGTAACCATTGGTGGCGACGATACCGCTTCGACAGCAAACCGCATATCGAAATACATGGATGAGCAAAACGTAAAAATCCAAAATATACACGTTCCTAAAACTATTGATAACGATTTGCCTTTACCCGAAGGTATATCGACTTTTGGCTACCAATCAGCTAAAGACGAAGGCGTACGCATTGGCGGAGCCGTATATGAAGATGCACGCACCAGTTCGTCGTGGTTTGTTATGGCCGCTATGGGACGCTCGGCTGGGCATTTAACTTTCGGTATCGGTGCAGGTTGTCACTACCCTATGATTATTATCCCCGAAATGTTTAACAAAACAGAAATATCATTGGATAAAATTGTACGCCTGGTAGTTTCTTCAATCATTAAGCGTAGTATTATGAATATACCTTATGGGGTTGCCATTATCAGTGAAGGGGTGTTCCATACCTTATCGGATGACGAAATCAAATCGACGGGTATTTCGTTCACTTACGACGCTCACGGACATCCCGAACTGGGAACAGTAAGTAAGGCGCATATATTTAACGTTTTGGTAGGAAATAAACTCGAGTTGCTCGGTATCGACCTCAAAACGCGCCCTGTTGAATTGGGTTACGAACTGCGTTGTATTGCCCCAAAAGCGTTCGATTTAATGTATTGTAACCTGTTGGGTATGGGCGTAAAAATGTTGTTCGATCAAAATATTACTGGCTGTATGGTTACTGCCGATGTAAACGGTATTGTGCGTCCGGCTTATTTAAAAGATATGGAAGATCCGATTACGCATAAAATTCCGCCCCGTTTGGTAAACATTCATGGAGGGAAAGCCCAAATGATTTATAAAAATTCGCTTCATTACATCACACCCGATGATTACAAAGCGACTAAAAAATATGTAAAAAATCCGGAAGACTATGATTTTAAGAAGATTTTGAACTGGGGATAAACTATAAAACGCTGAAAATAAAATAACCCCGACTTTAATGATCGGGGTTATTTGTTTTTATTATTTCGTATTATTTCAGTTCTTTCAATATCTCATCAATTGCACGATCCAATTGCGGGTCATTTCCATTTAAACGGTCTTCAAATGTATTTTTTACATAAATATCCGGGGTTACGCCGGCAAATTCCATATCTTCCCCTTTCATATTATAACATCCCCAGCCCGGAATGCGGCAAAACGAACCGTCAACCAACATACTGCCCGATGTAAAGATAATCCAACGGTAAGTTTCGGTTCCAATCAATTTACCAATTCCCAGAGTTTGTATCCCGTTCGATGTAACTTCGGCATCGCTAAGGCTGCGCTCGTTAATTAACACTACAATAGGTTTATTTCCCGGAGTTACATTTGGATGCGTATTCGACTGGTGATTACGGTATTTCCATGTGAAATAAGGCACGCGGCGCAAATATTCAATCACCTCATTATGTACATTACCTCCGTTATTATACCTTAAATCGAGGATAAGCGCATCTTTATGTACGGCATCGGTTGCCATATCAATAAAGAAATTGTTAAGCGACCCGGATCCCATATCGCGCATATGATGATAAGCCACACGTCCCTTTGTTTTTTCAGTTACGCGCTGGCGGCAATCGTCTTCCCACATTGTATAATAAATATTATTAAGATTATAGGAAGGCATGGTATGCAGCGTAACATCATAATTAGCCCCTGTACGGCGGAATGTTAGTTTAATCTCGTTGTTGTTTATGGCGGATATGAAATAGTTTTCGCGGTTTTTATTTTTATCAACTGTTACGCCATTAACCGCAACAAGTTCATCGCCTGGCTTAACCTTCTGGTCAACCACATATGCCGGAGAACCTTTCAGCACGGCCGCAACAAGGTATGGCGAATTATTATCGAACGTAATACCCGTTTCAAGCGATTTCATGGTGGTTGCTCTGCGCTCTTCACTGCCACTTGAACTGAACCCCAAATGCGACGAATTTAACTCGCCCAGCATATCGTTCACCATCGTCCTAAAATCTCTGCGCGATTTCACATGGGGAAGGAATTGCGCATAATAATTACATTTCTTTTTCCAGTCCACTCCATGTAGACCGGGGTCATAAAAATTCTCGGTAAGTAAAGCCCACACTTCATAAAACATCTGGTTGAACTCGTTACGGTTATTTTGCGAAAAATTCTGTTTCAAATCGACTTTTTTAGCCGATGCGTTACTCAAATCAATCGAGTATACGTTTCCGCGCTGAACAACATATAAATCTTTTCCATTATAACTCATTGATGAAACAGATGTAACATCCGATATTTTTTTAGCAGGCTTCTGGTCAAAATCCAATAACTCTTGAATATACAATGCAAATGCTCCTTCATGGTTCGAAGAATACAGCAGATAGTTCTTTGCTCCGCTTTTGAGTACACTTACCCACGACTGACTACCTAAGCCTTGTACGGTTTCCCATCGCCGCTGAATATCATCCATATTAATCGAAATATTAACAGGAGTTTTTTTAGCATCTGTTTTTTTCGTGGTATCACTACTAAATAATTCGTTAAACTTGTCAGTTACATATGGTTTATCGGTATAATTAAGGCGAATACGGTAAAGGTTGGTTCTTGCTCCCCCGGGGAACGATGCATCGTAACGGTTAGCCGTCAGGTATAAGTATTTGCCATCAACCGACCATGCCGGAGAGTCATCAACCGAAGCGCTATTGGTAAGGTTGAACGATTTTTTGTTAGTAAAGTCGTAAATGAAAATATCCCGTTCAAAAAGATTCATAGCTACATATGCCAGGTATTTATCATCGGGTGAAAACTCGATACTATAGCCGTTGAACGACCAGAACTCGTTATCGGCAAGCTTTTCAATTTTATCGGTTCCGCAGTAAAGCGCCTCAATACGGTCGCTACCTGTTATAAAAGCAATCATCGACCGGTCGTTACTCATAGTTAAACTCTTAACCATGTTATCGGGTGTATAAACCGCTTTTTCGCCCTTACACGTCTCAGCCGATATTTTGTACAAATTATACCAACCTGCACGGGTACGAGTGTAATACAGTGTTTTATTATCCTTAGCCCATTTAACTTCAACAATCCGTTCCTTAATATCGGTATCTACCGACTGTATAAACAGACCCTTCGTATCGCTGATGAACAGGCGCCCGCGCGAAACAAAAGCAAGTTTTTTACCATCAGGCGAAATTTCACTTACCGAAATCTTAGCATCGCTTGAATAGGACTGCATAATATCGGGGCTATCCGGCTCAAAAGCCTTAATTGCCGGGATAGTGGTTTTCTCTGATGCCACATCGTATACATGTATAACATAATCTTTGGTAAAAACTACCTTTTCGCCATTAAAGCTTACCTGCGGATAATGAATAGCTGTTGTAAAATCGGTTAAAATATTTGGTTTGCCGTTTTCCCACCGGGCAATATTATATTCGCCGTTACGCTCATCAGTAGCCCAGTACAAATTGCCTTTACTATCGACCGAAGGCCATATATCTTTTCCACGATAAGTGGTTAGTTGTTTATACTCTTTTTTAGCCGGATCCCACGATTTGATATCGGGGTTATTGTCTCCTTTATAGCCTTTACGGGTAGGTTGGTTGAAGCTTTCGCTGGCTTCGTTGAAATATAACTTACCACTGACGGGATCTTCAACAAGGTTAACAATTGTATTGAAATAGCCTGCAAACAACCTCTGCGGTGTTCCGCCGTCAATACTTACTTTATATGTACTACGCCCGTTATAGCGGTTCGACTCGAAATAAACCCATTTCGAATCGACCGACCATGAGGCTACATTATCCTGCGATTCGTGGAAAGTGAGCTGTTTAATACTGCCACCGGCTATTGGTGTAATATAAACATTGTTATTGCCTTGTTCGTCGGATGTAAATGCAAGCCATTTCCCGTCGGGCGATACATGCGGAGAGGTTTGATAGCCAGTCATACCCGTTACCCGCAAGGCTGTTCCGCCATCTGCAGCTACATGCCATATATCACCATCGTAACAAAAATAAATCTCCTTACCATCGGGGCTGATTGCCGGTTGTGTGGCAAAGAAAAGCGAATCCTGACCTTGGACAACAAAAGGTACAAGGAAAAAAAGGTTAAGTAGTAATTTTTTCATTGTTTTTATTCGATTTAAAATTCTCTAGAATACATTTTCAAAGATAGAAATAAATTGGATAAAATATCGTACAATTTATCGTTTATCAAAGACTTTAGGATCGAGATACAAAATCAAGAACTTATATTATTCAAAATAAAACACATGAGAGTAATGTAAATATGTAGCAGGTTTTTTACAACATGTCAAAACAATGCAACAATATCGTTTTAAGGTGTTTTTATTTTGCCGCATTAATTTCGGTTCTACTACTTTCAGATGCATCGACAACTATGAGTAAAAAATTTACTATCGCCTCAAACACTGACGACTGTGTAGGTGTTACCCCTCAAAAATGTTTATTGGAAACAAAGTTGATGCCAACGGTTGAGAATATTTTTACAGCCCGATAGAAGGTTTCAATTATGAGGAAGATTATGAATATGAGCGGGAAGTGAAAGAAGAAAAATTGGAAAACGTCCCTGCCAACGCATCGTCGATACGGTATATTTTGTAATAGAAATTTCCAAAACTGCTAAAACATCTGATAATTTATCTGTCGATATAAACACAAAAGAGATTCAATGGCTTGGCAAAGTGTTAGCTGTTGAAAAAAACGACATAGAGCAAGGCGCTGCCCAAGAGCAGTTTTCGGTAATTATTGTAAAGCTTGAAGCAAGCAATACCAGTTCAACTCTTTTTAAAACACGAGATATTATCTATTGCAAGCTGATTCCGCCACCAACTATAATGCCCGAAGTAGGACTCGAATATGTTTTTAAAGCAAAAAGCGCGCATCCGGCTCACGCCAAGGGCGTTTATATGCTCGAAACCAACGTACAGGATTTGGTATAACTTATTTCCCTTTTTTGTATTTTTCACTTTTTGAAATTACTTTTCGTATTATTTCATTTTCGTTTATAGTATGATCTCTGCTTGTTCTAGTCGATTCAGGGGGTGAGTTCTCAATTGTTATTTTATCATATTTTTTGTTTATCAAATCAATATAAGTAATCTCAACATCATATACCCTGACTTTTATCATGCCATTTCTTCCATAATTATACACCTTCGCTCTACTTGCGTTTTTCGCAAGTACAACTGTTTTCAAGTCTTCAATTGCTTTTTTATCAAATCGTTTCTTCTCCGAATAGTAGAGTAAGCCGTACTCATCATTATCCCTGCTCTTTTTTATGATAATAAATGGTTCTTCTACTGTAGTAAATACATTTTTTGTAAAATTTCTCTCAGCTTGCATACAAGAACGTATTAACGAGTTTTCCATAATAAGCCTGCCATTTTTCCTGTCATTAATGATACAATGCCCAATATAATACATACAATTAAAGTCAATACACTAAATATTAGCGTCATTCCACTCGCACTCCTTATTCGAATATCGTCCACCATCTTATAAATGACGAAAATTATTATAACCGATAGGATAGCTATAAATCCATATTTGACAGTAGTTTCGCTTGCTTCGGTGCATCCTTGTAGTAAAGACATTAATGCGAAATAGAAAATGGCCTTTTCTATTAATCTATTTATTTTCTCTCTTTTCATCTTTACCTTTTATGGAGGTTATTAATACTTATTAATTATCAATATATTGAGTCTATTCAACGCTTTACAAAATGTCTTTGTTCTTGTAGTCCTTATTCTTAGCTCTGTTTTAAAATTTTCCAATTGTATCAATCCGGTTTATCGTTTTGCGTATTTCTACTAAACGGTTCAGCATATCCTCAAGCAAATGCAACGGCAACATATTGGCTCCGTCCGATTTTGCTTCAGCGGGGTTCGGATGGGTTTCGAGAAAAATGCCGTCGATACCTGTTGCCATACCTGCCCGGGCAATTGTTTCAATTAAATCGGGGCGCCCCCCGGTTACGCCGGACGATTGGTTGGGTTGCTGTAACGAGTGAGTAATATCCAGAATTACAGGGCAGCCTGTTTTCTTCATCTCTGCAATTCCCCGGTAATCCACTATCAAATCGTAATAACCGAACATAGTACCCCTGTCGGTAAGCATTATCAGGTTATTCCCCTGCTCCCTTACCTTATCAACCGCAAATTTCATCGATTCGGGCGCCATAAACTGCCCTTTTTTAATATTTACCACCTTACCTGTTTGTCCTGCTGCCGCCAGTAAGTCCGATTGCCGACTCAGGAAAGCGGGTATTTGCAGCACATCAACATCGTACGATACGGCCAGATCTGCCTCCTCCGGATTATGAATATCCGTAACAACAGGTAGTTTAAAGGTTTCACGCACTTTTTGCATTACCTTCAACCCTTCAATATCCCCTATACCCGTAAACGAATCGCTGCGCGAACGATTCGCCTTACGGTACGATGCTTTAAAAATGTAAGGAATACCTAATTTATCCGTAATTTTCGATACTTTTTCGGCAATTTCCAAGCATAACTTCTCGTTTTCAACCACACAAGGCCCGGCCAGTAAAAAAAAGTTATTTTTATCGCTATGCTTTATATGCGGTATAGTATTTAACATGGTGATAATTTATTAATTGTTAATAAACGATATGCGATATGCATACAGCGTATTGCGATTTTTCACATATCTCACTGCGCAAATCACATATCCGGCTGAAAATATAGTGTGTCTTGATGCTCAATACTTGGTACTATTATCCAATTGTCAACTTTCAACTTAATTGAATGTCTACAGGTTTTTAGCAGATAAAAACCTGCTTTTCAATTCTTCTTCGGAGGCCAGATGTTTTTCCCTGTCCTCGGCCTGTCTGTATACGCAATAAATCATCAAGCGTACTGAATAAATCACTGTTAACGGTTTTAATTGTTTCGATATCCACAATACCACGTTCGCTTTCGGCAGCTATTTCGGCAGTCGACTGTTTCAGCATTCCGAAGAACTATCTGGTTTTTTACACAACGGTAAAGTATTAACACTGATCGATTGGATTTTGTCAATCATTGTTGCGCTATTATTCTGTATCAAACGTATTTGCGTGGCAAGCTGCACCAATATCAATATGACTCAATTTTGTAATAATTCCCTGATAAAGTAATGTAAACAGACAAACAAAAAAGGCTAGCCGAAACACCAATATATACCAAAGGTTCGCAACTTTTCATAAAAACGAACGTTTTTCTTGTAATTTCCATACCTATACAATAGGTTTTGTTCTTTTTAAGAAACAAATATACTAAAATTACTCATTAGTGATAAATGAATGCCATCATGTAGTTAAATTTTTAAAAGAATTTATTAATCTAATTTTTTCATTATGATTGAAATAAATATCTATTTTTTGTGATCTATAAGATGCTTCACTGGCGTTCAGCGCCGCCCCCCGCGAGCTGCACCTGCAATACGTAGGCCTTATATTGCCCGCCGACCACCCCTTTTGGCGTGAGAACCAGCCCGGCAACCTGTATAACTGCAAATGTGATTGGCGCA
>JAISFN010000028.1 GCA_031263585.1 Prevotellaceae bacterium
TTGTTGCCGCTACCGTAACACTCTTCCCATAAAACAAACTGGCTTACTATGTGCCACGGCCCGCACGATACATTGCCGCTAGGGTATGTCACCACGCAATGCTGTTCCCACTCTACCCACGTGTATGTGATGCAGATCATGTCCCGGACTTGGTTTTTTGCCAACGCCGACGCATCTCCCGAACCGTTGCCCAGTTTGGCAAGTTTTCCCGTTATGCGTCCGTTTGCATATGTCCAGCCGTTGTTGTAGCCGCCGTCGGGCCGGGTGTAATATATATGCCCGGTAAAACCGTCCTGTATATTTTTATACCTGTTTCCGTGCAGCTTGTATCCGCATTCGGCTAAGTATCCGGATTCGGCCATAATGTGCATGTATGCGTAAAACTCTTTTCCTTTTTTGTTTTTCATCACCAGCAACCGCGTTACCTGCGCTTCCAGTTCAGCTTCGTCGGCGTCGGGTTTCCGGCTGTAGCTGCGTTTGAGTTCCATCTCAAGGGGTATTTCCACAGCCCCGTCTTTTCCCTGTCATGCTTTTTCCCAGTTGGGTTTCCCTTTTACCGGCTTGCGATGGCCTGCCCTGCTGTCTGGCAGGTCTGTCCTGCTTTGTTCCTGCTGTTCGTACCACTGTTTGGCGGCCAGTATTGCCGGGTGGAGTCGGCCTGTCGTACTGTCGGCAGGGTTCTCAATAACGTCGTCCCGGCAGGTGGTAAACAACAGTACTGCCGCGGCCAGCAAGCACAGCCCGAAAATAGTGTTTCTCATAATTTTTCAATCATTTTACAGTCGTAATTTTTTTATAGTGAATCACATAGCAAATGCATTGAATTTTATAATAAAAGCGCCGATATTTTGTGTTAAATTAAACCGGATATATAAAAATATCGAATTATGCAAGTATTCTAGTTATTTAAATAGCTTACAATAAATAATTACACGTATATTTATTTCCTTTATGCCCAAATCAGATAATGTAAAATCATGAGAGGTAAAGCAACTCAAGATCTATAGTTCAGGACAAATAAAAGCGATCGTTAACACTGATGATAAATACATACTGGAGACAAAACTTTATGCGGTCTATTAACTTAGTAAGAGTAAATCCAGTAGAGAATTATAAGATTATATAATACGAGTTTTAAATAACTATGCAATTGGGCTTACAGATTTGATTCATAATGTATTAATGGTTTACTCAACAAAGAATGCGGCGGTCGGCCTGTCCGCCTAAATCCTGATCAAAAGAAATCTACCTAATAGGATATTAATCAAAGTGTTAATTCTTACGATTATAACACATCCGTGTGGACGGGCGCTATTGTCAGAGATTTTATATCGTGCCAATACCGGACTGAATATAAACAAAACAATATTTATAATTTGCTTCACCCGTTAGCTTATAATTATCAGTGAACCGAAGGCTTTTATCCTGAAAGAGATGAAGTCGAAAGGTAGCAAGTAAAAGCAGATATAAAAAACGATAGTTCTTTGCTGGAACTCCTCTAACTGTGTCCTGTTCTTTCAAGACGAATTCTGTTTATCCAATACAGCTACACTGTCTGCCGCATGGGCGCCTGTGGGAAAACAAGCTCTGATCGCCTGTAAGCAAGTCGCAAAAGAAAGAGTCACAGGCTTAGGTAGCGTAAATCCTATAACAGGACAACTCGTGGTAAATTGTGAGCAAGTAGGAAATTTCTTATCATTCAAAAAGCATCTGAAGAAGATTCTCAGGGTTTATAGAGACAAGTCTAAAATTATACTGTATGTTGATAATGTCAGGTTTCATCACGCAAAAGCTCTTAAATGTTTTTTAGCGATACATCCAAAACTGGAGATTCCTTGTATAATCTCCAGACTTAACTTAATAAAAAGAGTTTGATAGTATATGAGGAAAAAATTACCCATAATCGTTATTATCATCTATCAAAGAACGTATTGTCAAATTATGACAATTATTATCGATTGATTTACAGGCTAATGATATAATTAAAAATATTTGTATAATTAATTTTTAGAATGTATGTAAATATGCTTTACCGTACTTGATTCAAGTTGCTATATTTGGAAATATTTATGGCTATATTAATGACGCTAATTCTCATTTTATTCTATTTTAGTAACTAATGCAGAACTATTTCTTTTAAAGGAAGAATTTACAACGGAGTTATCTCAATTAATATCTATGATTCCGTTGCAACAAAGCCATTGCGTATTGTAAATATCGCTATTATACACATCGCACGCTGCATTATCGCAATTGAATAAAAGATAAAGGCGCCTTATAACTGAGACGCCTTTTCGTATTAAAAAAATCGGAGTAAAATTATTCTTCACTCAAAAATGGATAAGTGTAATTTGTGGGCGGAACAAGGGTTTCCTTAATTGTGCGCGGGTTTACCCAACGCAACAGATTAAGGTGGCTGCCGGCCTTGTCATTTGTTCCTGAACCACGGGCTCCCCCAAATGGCTGCATACCCACAACTGCCCCGGTAGGTTTATCATTGATATAGAAATTACCTGCCGCATAACGTAATTTATCAAAAGCAATGTTAACGGCATAACGGCTATTGGCAAATATCGACCCGGTTAACGCATAAGGCGATGTATTGTTACAAAGCTCCAGTGTTTCCTCGTACTTATCATCTTCATAAGCATATATGGTAATTACGGGGCCGAATATTTCTTCTTCCATGGTAACAAAATTCGGATTGCTTGTGTAGATAATAGTAGGTTGAATGAAATACCCTTTCGATTTATCACCTTCACCTCCAAACATAATTTCGGCATCGTCGGCATTTTTGGCCTTTTGAATGTAGTCCATAATACTGTCGAAAGCTTTTTCGTCGATTACGGCATTCATAAAGTTACTGAAATCGCTAACATCGCCAACTTTAATCTTTTCGAGCATGCTGGAAAGTTCTTGTTTTAAATCGCCGCACAATGATTTTGGGATGTATGCGCGCGAAGCCGCCGAACATTTTTGTCCCTGATATTCAAATGATCCACGAACAATTGCTGTTGCCAGTACCTTCAAGTCGGCCGATTTGTGGGCAAAAATAAAATCCTTACCTCCGGTTTCTCCCACTATCTTAGGATATGAGCGGTACTTCGGAAGATTTTCAGCAACCGTTTTCCAGAATTGATTAAATGTATTGTTTGAACCTGTAAAATGGATACCGGCAAAATCTTTATGATTTAACGCTACATTACTGATAACGCTTCCCTGCCCTGGCAAGAAGTTGATTACGCCGTCGGGTATTCCGGCTTCCTTAAATATTTGCATCAGGTAATAATTCGAAAGGATAGCTGTTGTCGCGGGTTTCCATATGCTTACATTACCCATAAGCACGGGCGAAATGTTCAAGTTACCGGCAATAGCCGTAAAATTGAACGGAGAAATGCAATATACAAAACCTTCAAGCGGGCGGTACTCGGTGCGGTTAATTACCTGTGAGTCCGAAATAGGTTGTCCCTTATATATTTCCGATGCAAAATAAACATTAAAGCGTAAAAAGTCAATCAATTCGCAAGGAGTGTCGATTTCAGCCTGATAGGGGTTTTTACTTTGCCCCAGCATCGTTGCCGCATTCATCAGGTAGCGATATTTTTTCGAGATAAGTTCGGCAACGCGCATCATAATCGAAGCGCGTTCAACCCACGACATTCTTTCCCATTCTTTTTTAGCGTCCAGTGCGGCGTCAATGGCCATTTTTACCTCGGTTTCGCCTAGCATATGGTAAGTAGCCAAAACATGCTGGCGCTTATGCGGCATCACAACCTTGCCCATTTTACCTGTGCGTACTTCTTTTCCGCCAATAATTAACGGTATTTCGATTTGCGTTTCGCTTTGGCGTTTTAATTCGGCTTTTAACAAAGCACGTTCAGGAGTACCGGGAGCATAGCTGTAAATAGGTTCGTTAACAGGCTCTCTGAATGTGAAATTTGCATTATTCATTTTATCAAGTTTTTTAAATTAATTGTTAAAGTTTCTGCGAGCTTTACGAGTTAAATTTTTAATTGTTATCCGGAAGTTTATGTCGGCATAATACCGGAATAAAACCCAATTTACAAATATACTATTTTTATATAAATTATCCGAGTTATGCGATAAGAAATAAAATTGACCTAACTACTAACATCTATTTAAGCTCGGAATGGGTTTGTTTAAAATGAAAGTTTGATGCTTAACAAAATTTAACTTGTAAAATTTGCATATATAAAAAACTTTATATAAAATTGTAATACATTTATTTTAAATGCTTTGCTAGCTTTTATATGGAAAACTTTATAAAAAGCTTCTCTGTAATGTTTTTCAAACGCATCCGAAGTTGATTAAAATTATAAAAGAGTGTTATAGTATTCTACCTAAAACCCTATAAAAATTTATAGCATTTTGGCATATGTGTTCTTAAAACAGAAATGTTTGTGTAAAAAAGCGCAAAAACTGAAAAGTTCCAATAAAGTTAATATGGTTCATTTTAATCGATTTGTTATGAGAGTTATACTATTATCCATCGGGTTTATATTTTGCTGTTCTTATTTTGCCGCTTCGCAAGGGCTTGTGGTTATTTATGAAGAGGCAATGAATTTACCCAATAGTCCGAGTCAGTTTGATAACCCGCAAATACGCGCGATTGTAGACAGTAAGAGGGCGGAAAAAAAAAAGCCCCGAAAAAAGCGGAACTATCAATAAAGGGAGGCAATTCAATTTATAGACCTGTCGATGATGTTGTTAAAAACCTGTCGAGTAGCGAAGGTATTGTAGAAGGAAATACACGCGGAGTAATGCATTCGCAAACTATTAATTATGGGTCTCATACGTATTATAAAAACCAAGAGGAAAAACTATTGCTGAGCCAGGCAAATGTTGATGGGAAAGATTACTTGATAGAGGAAGCCCTTACGGAATTTGACTGGAAAATAGGATCGGAGAAGAAAGAAATTTCCGGTTATCAGTGTATTCGAGCTACGACAAAATCGCCCAAAGGGAATGAGATAGTTGCCTGGTATGCGCCCGAGATAGCCGTAAATGACGGCCCGTTGCACTATTGGGGACTGCCGGGTTTAATACTGTATTTGGAGCTGAATAAAGGCGTTCTCATATATTCATGCACCTCAATTGAGCAAGTAAACAATATGCCGGAAATAAAATCGTTGGAAGGAGGCGAAAAAATAAGCCGTACGGAGTATAGCAAAATGGTTGCGGAAAAAATGCAAAAATTTAAAAACACTCCGGATGAAAACTCAAGAGGGGAAAATAGCCGGAAATGGAAAAAAGTTACTGTAATAGAATGAGAATTTTAGTAAGGATATTCAATTTAATGCTTTCAACAATATAGTTTATGGTTTAATTTAATTTAATCGATTTGTTATGAGAGTTATACTATTATTTATAAGTTTTATATTTTATTGTTCTTATTTTGCCGCATCGCAAGGGCTTGTAGTAAACTATGAGGAAATAAGGAATCTATCCGGCGCGAATCTTAGTCAGGTTGATAACCCGCAGATACGTGCGGCCATCGAAAGCAGAATGGGACCGAAAGTTACAGGAAAGGCAACTCTGTCAGTCCGCGAAGGCAAATCAATTTATAAATCGGTTGATGACGCCGCTAAAAAATTACCAAATAGCGAGGGTATTGCGGAAGAAAATGCGCGTGGAGTAATGAATTCGCAATTTGTTAGTTATGTGCCTTATGCCTTTTATAAAAACCAAGAGGATAAATTATTGCTGAGTCAAGCAAAAATTGACGGAAAAGATTACCTGATAGAGGGTACTTTTACGGAGTTTGACTGGAAAATAGGAACGGAGAAGAAAGAAATTTCCGGTTACCAGTGTATTCGGGCTACAACAAAAACTCCCAAAGGGGGCGATGTGATTGCCTGGTATACGCCTGATATAGCAATAAATGACGGTCCGTTAAATTATTGGGGACTGCCGGGTTTAATACTGTATTTGGAACTGAGTAAGGGTACTTTCGTATATTCATGCACCTCAATTGAGCAAGTAAACGATATGCCGGAAATAAAACCGTTGGAAGGAGGCGAAAAAATAAGCAGTACAGACTATAGTAAAATGGTTGCGGAAAAAATGCAAAAGCTTAAAAATATTCCGGATGAAGATTCAAGAGGAGAGAATAGCCGGAGATGGAAAAAAGTTACTGTAATAGAATGAGGATTTCATTGAGGATATTCAATGATTGAAAGCAAGTAATAATATTTATTTAAGCCCGGAATAGCTTTGTTTAAAATGAAAGTTTGACGTTTAACAAAATTCAACTTGGAAAATTTTTATATAAAATTACAACGCGTTTGTTTTAAAAGCCTCGCTAGCTTTTATATGGAAAGCTTT
>JAISFN010000040.1 GCA_031263585.1 Prevotellaceae bacterium
ATATAGTCGGTCAATACTACGAAACCACAAAAACTCAGATTGTAAAAGTCACAAATCTAAATCAACAAAAAATAGCTGCATAATAACCAAAAAAAAGAGCGCCCTTGTGGGACACCCTCTTGATAGAAATGATGATTTGATAATAAAATCTTTGGAGGCACAAACCGTTCAGCGCGATTGCCAGTATATTAGCGAGGAAATATCCATGATGATGGAGCTGGGATTGGCAGAAGCTATGGAAAACCGCAAATTTGTCGGAAAAATGTTTGCAGCAATACTTAAACGCACTTAGTTTCTGATTGATTATTATAATCATCCATCGATTACCGAATGGATGATTCGCGCTTTGGTAAATGCACTCGAAAATCTGGGTATTATGGCAAGTAAACAAGTCATAATCGATATCCTCGATAAACTGGATGAGGGTGAAGATATTCTATCATTGTCAAAATTTGAAAAAACGATGGAAGAATATGACGATGATGATAACGAATAATTGCTTACGAAATAAAGTTTGATGGAAATTAGGTATAAAGCGCATTTTTTTCCCTGCCCGTACCGATGAAACGTTTTTATGGACATCAACTCAATACGAGTAATATTCAGTATACGAAAGGTTTCTGACAAACCGTTTTCTAATTGACTGACTGTTTTTAACTGTTCCATAAAGCTCCCATAGGCACTTTGCATTTCTTTGTTTGTAACTTATGAAGATTCAGAAATTAGACTGAACAACTTCGTTTTTAATAGTTCATTCATACGCATAAAATTTTTAATGTGAATATTATAATCAGACCGAAGCCTTGTTTTATGCAGAATGATAATGTGTATTAGTTTATCCTGTTAAGCACATTTTCGTTGTTGTTTATTTGGTAATAGTGAGTCCATTTCATAGAAAAAATGACGTGTTAAAATGCTAATCCCTATTATTAGAAGCGAAGCTATATAAAAAGGGAAATAAAAGCCGTCCTCTATATTTTCAAAAACAAAGCCATAAATGAACTGACCAAGAGGCATTGTACACATACAAATACATATAACACATGATATGACCTTTCCTATTAATTCTTTTGGTGTTAGAATCTGTATATAGGACATAATTTGAATTTGGAATATGGTTGACAATGCGACTAACAAGCCACAACAAGTAGCCAAGACTAAATAAATGAGCATTGAACTTTCTAATATCTGTAATGCTACCCCTATTAACAAAATGGATAATGCGCACCCTATTAGGATAAATGGGCTCATCCGTAGAGTTAGTTTTTTAGATAATACCCCAGCAAATACTCCACCTAATACTGCGCCAACAGCGATAACACCCTGTGCATATCCATATAACCGATTAGCACGATCAACAGAAAAACCTAAATGTTGTATAATAATGACAGGTGCAGCGATTAAAATTAGAGATGTAAGAAGAAGACCAACAGAAGAATAAACCAATGATACTTTCCACAAAATAGGAGATTCTTTAAACATAAATCGAAAGCTATCTTTAAGGTCGTTGAAGCCAACAATAATCATATTACCTTGTATTTTCCTCCTTTCAAATGGAATGTAGATGAACATCTCCATTACAGCAGAAACGAAAAAGCAACCGATGCTTACATACAGAATAGGGCTTAGTCCAACTATAGAAAATAATATACCACCGATTATTGGTCCTGCCATACTTGATAAGGAGGTAATCGTATTAATGATAGAGTTCCCCTGCATAACATATTTCGCATCCAACAAAAGCGGTATACTTGATTGAACTGCTGGCTGATAAGCTCCTTGTATTCCATATAGAACAATCATAGTAATTGCCACTAATAGCACAATATCAATCCTTCCTTCGAATAAACAAAACAAGGAAATGAGCAATGTCATACTAAAATCCAGTATAACCATAGTATTTCTCTTGTTGAAACGATCTGCAATTATTCCTCCTATTGGATAAAGTAATAGCATCGGAATCGAAGAGATTGCTAAAATTGTTCCAAAGAGTGCGGCTGAACCTGTTTGATTCAGCAAATAAAGAGGAAGGGCGTATCTTAGTATCTGATTCCCAAATATGGAAATAATTTGCCCGATTGCTACAAATATAAAATCTCCTGAAAACCCTGCATTTTTCATTGATATTCTTTTCATCTTCTTATTCGTTTTTGTTTATTTCACTTATTACTTAATTGATAATGCAAAATTAAAGTGTTTGTTAGAGATAAAATAGCTATATTTGCCACATAAATAGTCGCAAAGGACTCGTTATGAAAAAAGATAAAAAACAGACAGTTCCCAATATTCTGATAAGACTTGCCCAGCTATTAGGAACAGAAGTAATAAATAGGAGATTGGAAATTCCATCCAAGTATGGTAGAGGGTACTGTGCAGGATTTGTTTTCAATGAGCATATTCGTATGATAATTAGCAATTACGAACTGAATGAAGATATAGATATTGAAGACACTGAAACGAATCCTTCTAAACGAATGATATTTTTTAAGTTTCAAAATATTTTTCCTAAAACAGAAGCATTAGTGTGCTCTCAACAGGAAGTAACACCTTCTGTTTTAATAGGAACTAGCCGTATAAACATTGATAATGTAATCTCTATTCACACTAATACTTCTACTATCAATATAGAAGTGAATGCAGACTACTTGACTAGGCTATTTGATTTATCAGAACAATCGCCTATTTTACAAAGCCTTTTACAGAATACACAACCTTTACTTTTTGAACAAATAGTCTATCCATCGTTACAAAATATTGTTGATGAAATTATAACAGGGTGTGTTGACGAAACCTTTAAACTCTTCTTTCTTAGGATAAAAGCCGAAGAACTAATTTGTAGGTTATTAATGGAATTAGAAAAACGAAACGAGAAACATCTATACGCTTTAAACACTCATGATATACAAACAATTTACAATATTAAAGAGCAAATACTCAAAAATATAGGAACACCGCCTGTTATAAAAGATCTGTCTATATGTGCAAATATGAGCCCCACCAAACTAAAACGTTTATTTAAACAGATTTTTGGAAATAGCATTTTTAACTATTATCAAGAATTTAGAATGAAAGAAGCAGCTCGCCTATTGAAAGAAGAGAAATTATCTGTGTCAGAAACGGGTTACTCTTTGGGATTTACCAACCTAAGTCATTTTTCTAAAACGTTTGAACAACATATTGGCATGAAACCGAAAAAATACAGTCTTTCTTAAAAATATTTTTTTAGATCAATAAATACAGATTGGATATTTAAGAATAAATTCTACCTTTGTAGAAATTCCAAAAGAGTTATTTGAAACGGTGGAAAAGTTAAGCAAACCAAAGAGTTTCGCTCGTTTCTATATCATTACCTATTCTACTTTTTCGATTAGTTAAATGCCTGTCAAATAAAGGAATATTCAAAAGCCGCGTCTTACTGATGAAACTTTATAAATTTGTAAAAGCTTATTTTAAATAGTCGACAGAATTTATCGTCATATTTCTAAAATTATAAAGCATTCTATATTATTATAATATAAAATCAACAATATAAAATCTTCAATACTTATATAGCCAATGAAAAACGTAGGTATTCTATTCTGCTCTTTTCTTTTTTTAACATCCGTTTATGTCCATGAGTATAAGATCCAGTTGCCTGATTCACTGACACAACAGTTGGCGCCTTATACAACGGTATTTTTCTCCGAACTGAAAAACGGGTTATATATCGATAATACAGGAATAGGTTATATTAACCTGAAAATCGACACAATTATTGTTACACACAGAGCCTACCACAAGGTTATAGAGATAAACAGGAAAAAGGAAATTTTTCCGGTACTTAATGCATGTGTCAGTGTTAAAATTGCTGAATAATAAGCTATGGAAAACAAACCCGTTATGACATTGGTTAAAACGTACGGCAGTGCGTTTTTCGGTATTAAAGCTACAATTATCACAATTGAGGTAAGCGTATCGCAAGGCATTAATTTCCATCTGGTAGGTTTGCCCGACAGCGCGGTTAAAGAGAGCCAGCAACGAATCGGTACGGCGTTAATTGCCAATGGCTATAAAATGCCGGGTAAAAAAGTGGTTATCAACATGGCGCCTGCCGATATTCGCAAAGAAGGTTCGGCTTATGATTTACCGCTGGCTATCGGTATTTTGGCGGCATCGGGGCAAATATCGGATAATGATATCGGCAACTATATTATTATGGGTGAGTTGGCTCTCGATGGCGAGTTGCGCCCCATAAAAGGCTCTTTGCCCATAGCTATCCAAGCACGTGCCGAGGGGTTTGCTGGGTTCATTTTACCCAAGCAAAATGCAAAGGAAGCGGCAATTGTCGATAAACTAAAAGTTTACGGGGTAGAAAATTTGAAACAGGTTATCGATTTTTTTAGTGGGGATGTAGAACTGGAACAAACAAAAGTAAATACCCGCGAGGAGTTTTATGCCAACATGAATAAGTACGATGTCGATTTTGCCGATGTTAAAGGGCAGGAAAATGTTAAACGCGCGCTTGAAATAGCGGCCGCCGGAGGGCATAATATTATCATGGTTGGCGCTCCGGGATCAGGTAAAACTATGTTGGCTAAACGTTTGCCCACTATTATCCCGCCTTTGACCCTGCACGAAGCATTGGAAACAACTAAAATCCATTCGGTTGCCGGCCGCATAGTCGCCGATTCGGGTTTAATAACGTGCCGTCCGTTCCGTGCGCCGCACCATACTATATCCGATATAGCGTTGGTTGGCGGCGGGGCATATCCGCAGCCGGGCGAAATTTCGTTGGCTCATAATGGAATATTATTTCTGGATGAACTACCCGAATTTAAACGTACCGTGTTAGAAGTAATGCGCCAGCCTATTGAGGAGCGGCGGATAACTATCTCGCGTGCTAAATTTTCGATTGAATATCCGGCCAACTTTATGCTGGCGGCATCAATGAATCCCTGTCCCTGCGGATATTATAACCATCCCGAGAAAAAATGCTTATGCGGCCCAGGAATAGTTCAGAAATATTTGTCGCGTATATCGGGACCCTTACTCGATCGTATCGATATCCACATCGAAGTAGTTCCTGTGCCTTACGACAAGCTAGCTGATAAAAGCGTAGGAGAGTCGAGCGAAGCTATCCGCGAACGGGTTGTTAAAGCGCGTAATATACAGGCCGAACGCTTTAAACATGAGCGAGGGATACATTGTAATGCCATGATGACATCGCCCATGCTGCGCAAATACTGTGCAATTGATAGTGCGGGCGCTAATTTGCTGAAAACGGCTATGGAGCGTCTGGGGTTATCGGCCCGTGCATACGACCGCATTCTGAAAGTATCGCGCACCATTGCCGACCTCGAAAATGCAGAAAACATATTACCCGACCATATCGCCGAAGCAATTAACTATCGTAATCTCGACCGCGAAGGCTGGGCAGGGTAAAATTTAAGTAATTAGAAAGTAAGTTTATTTGTTAATGATTAATCATAAGGTGTAAAATACTTATTTGTTAAAGCGCTAATCGTTACCGGTTAATATTAAACCGCTATTAAACTGTCATGCTGAGTTAAACGGAATATCTCTACTTGAGATCCTTAACTCCGTTCAGAACCGAACTTGCGAGCTTGCCGAAGGCAATGACAATATGATAATGGTTTGCTGTAAGTATAAAATATTAATTTTCAACATTTTTCAACATTCAATTTTCCATTAATTAAGTCTTTAATCTATATAAAATCTATTGATTATGAGAATAATAATTATAGTTTTAATTAGTCTGTTGCTGTGCGCAGGTGTAAGAGCGCAGGAGTTAATAAGGTTTACCGATACCAAAGCCATGAAACAGGGCTTCCGCGATACGGAGGGAAAGGTGATTATTCCTGCAAAATATGACGATGCCGGAGGATATTTTTCCGAAGGCCTGGCGTGGGTAAAATCAGACGGCAAATACGGCTATGTGGATAAAACCGGCAAAGAAGTTATTCCACTGAAATATAACGATGCGGGAAATTTTTCCGAAGGTCTGGCGTGGGTAAAATCAGACTACAAATATGGCTATGTGGATAAAACTGGCAAAG
Organism: Prevotellaceae bacterium; assembly: GCA_031263585.1. Classification (GTDB taxonomy): domain Bacteria; phylum Bacteroidota; class Bacteroidia; order Bacteroidales; family UBA932; genus JAISFN01. Next base: position 6,057 of record JAISFN010000040.1, read on the forward strand.
TTATTATTCCGCGGAAATATGATGGGGCCAGTGATTTTCACGAAGGTCTGGCCGGGGTGTATTTAAACGGCAAAATGGGTTATATCGATAAAACCGGCAAAGTTGTCATTCCTATAAAAAAATATAACTATGGAGGAAATTTTTCTGAAGGTCTGGCACAGGTATCGTTAAACAATGAAAAGTTTTATATAGACACAACCGGAACAACTGTGCCATATACTGGCGTGGAAATGAAAATTATATGGGAAAACTTGCTGGAATCATGCATAAAACAGCTAAACGACTGCAGGTCGTCGCTTAATAAATCATCCGGCGATTCCAGTCCTTTTGTGGCAGTCCGTCCGTATCTCGTTGTCCGCACTAAAGCCGGGAAATGTGAGGATACATATTTCGTAGAATATTTGGGAGGCAAATTCAATAAAAACGCTATAGGTAATTTGAAAACTTTAATTATTGCATATGATTATCTTCATCATTCGGCTCTCTATATCGGAGGGGTAAGAGGAGAGAGTTGGGGCAAGTACATCATATATTTCGACATAGAAAAGCGAGAATGTACGGGATATGATATAATCCTCGGCCCTTCTCTGCCGAATGAATTAATAATGTCCCACGGTTCGGTTCGAATTATGACAATCAGCGACAGTGAAACTGTAAAGAAGGTAGAATCCCGTCTGGCAGGTTCAGAACAGCAATAAATAAAAATAATAACCGCCCTGAAGGGGGCATCAGCAGAGAAAACGATGAAAAGCACATTTGTTATTAATAGGCTTGCTGCTATGCGCAAGAGTTTTTCGAAGGTTTAACAATTGCAGTAATAAACGGAAGAAAATACGGCTATTTTGATAAATCTGGCTAAGTACATGACAAAAATTTAAAGATATCTATTTCAGGTATAGCGATCAGGTTAAGTAAGGCAGTTGCAATAAATTCTAATCCATATTTAAAGAGACTTTTCGCCCGTTTTCCATGTTTGAGGATCCTGATCGTCTCCACCTTTTCGTTGGCAAACACTCCCACGACATAGACCCATGCAAATGCCACCGTGACGATGAAAAATAGTTTTTCAACACGTATTCCGCCATGAACCCTTGAATACGGCGTAGCGCGGAACCCGATTTTGCAGGCGTTTCAAACTCCGTGGCGAGTTTACAAAAACTAACTATTTGTACCTTACAGAGTACGCAAATAAACAGTATAAAGAACTTTACGCGAGCCATGTTCATTTTTCCCGCCAGGCTTTGGCTTAAAATTGAAATTAATTGGGTAGTTTTGTGCTCGACTTTGAAGTTGTTCGCTTTCATCACAACTAATTATAAACCAGTCGTAAAGATACGATGTTTCAAGGTCATTTCCAACTAAAAGAAAAGTATATTTTGTTGATGTTAAAATAATTATAAGTATATGTCAAAAATTTGTCATCTACTAATCGGCCAAATGTAAAATCAGCGCTTCGGCTGTTCGTCGAAAACTAAAACCTATCAATCGTAGTGGAATCATTTCCACTAAAAAAGAGCTTGTAGTACTTATGGATACTGTTTATCGGGGTCTTAATTTCGGGGTTATAGTCGTCAAAGACCGGCGTATCAAACGTATTTTGTAGTGTAAATTTGTCCGTTATGATACGCTTGCCGGTTGCAAAGAAGGTATAGATTGGCTTGAAGATAATGTATTTCAGATAGATGGTGTTTGCGCGACGGACTTCGAGCTATGTTCCGGATGCTTGCTTAATATCGGGTTCAGATGTGCCAGTTCCATCAGATTAAGATAATTGACACTTATTTGACGGGAAAATAGGAACTGCAGGCCTCTATTGACTTATGGCCTAATTTTTTGAAAGAGCGTACTGTAGATAAACGTAGAGGTAAAAGCTACTATGCGCATAAACGGCTTCGGAGCGCCTACTTGAGTTTAAAACGTAATATGCCTTATTTGCGGACATGGATGACCCTATTGAGGCGGTTATACCCAATAGCAATAATTTTTTGGAAAGGCAATTTACTGATTTGAAAGCAAAATTATGTAAGCATGGCTATAAAAAGCTACACGAAGAAATTTTATAGACCAATACTTTGAAGTCTCTTATCGCCACTTTTGACCATGTAGAGAAATTCTTGTCCTTTTATCGCCATTTTTGACCGTTAGGCTTGAATATCTAAACCCCAAAGCTTAAGGCTTCGGGGCTAAATTTTCGTATTTGTCGTATACAATCAAAATCAAATTACTTTTATTTCGGTAAGTACGTTATTCATATTGCGTACTGCGTCGGCGCTTTTATTAAATGCCGTTTGTTCTTCGTTATTCAATTTATAGTCAACAATTTTTTCCCAGCCGTTTTTACCAATAACAACAGGTACGCCCATGCAAATATCTTTTTGTCCGTATTCGCCTTCCAATGCCACACAGCAAGGGAATATCTTCTTTTGGTCGCGGATAATCGATTCAACCAAAGTGGCTCCGGCAGCTCCGGGAGCATACCATGCCGAGGTTCCCAATAATTTTGTTAAAGTTGCACCGCCAACCATTGTATCGGCAACAACTTTATCGCAAACCTCTTTGCTCAATAATGATGTAACAGGGATGCCTTTATACGTGGCAAAACGTACCAGCGGAATCATTGTAGTATCACCATGACCGCCAATAACCGTACCATCAATATCGGTTACAGGCACATTTAGAACCTGGCTTAAATAGCATTTAAAACGTGAATTATCCAGAATACCGCCCATACCAATAACGCGCTGTTTGGGCAATTTGCTTACTTTTAAAGCCAGGTAAGTCATGGCATCCATAGGGTTGCTGATAACTACGATAACAGCATTGGGCGAGTATTTTAATATATTGTTGATAGCCGATTTAACAATACCTGCATTTGTACCGATAAGCTCTTCGCGCGACATACCAGGCTTACGGGGAATACCCGACGTAATTACCACAACATCCGAATTGGCCGTTGCTTCGTAATTATTGGTTACGCCGGTAATGCGGGTATCGAAGTCGCGTAAAGTTGCAGTTTGCATCATATCCAAGGTTTTACCTTCGGCAAAACCTTCTTTGATATCCAATAACACCAATTCGCTGGCCAATTCACGTGCAGCCATTACATCTGCACAAGTAGCGCCCACGTTTCCTGCGCCTACAACTGTAATTTTTGACATAATTTTATTTATAATGATAACTTTTTTATTAAAGCCCTTTTACCCAAGATACATCACAAATGTAATGCTTATTTTTTCACAGTTATTGTTTATAGCTGATATATTTTATAACAAAAAAAAGCAACCCGGGTTCACTCGGTTCTATCAGTTAAATATAAAATGGAGAATTTAAATTTTGATGACTGAAATAGCTATTTCAGCACTTTTGGGCGTATGCGCTGTACAATAGCATATAAAAGCAGCATAACAAATAAAAATCCGGCTACGCGTCCTGTAATATCGCCGTACCGCGTATAAAAAGTAATTTTATCGTTAGCATTGATATAACCTTGTAATACCTGGCGTTCCCACCAGTTGCCCTGCTGCATAATTTGGCCACGCTGATTGATAAAGGCCGAAATGCCCGTATTGGCCGACCGCGCGATACTGCGCCGGGTTTCGATAGCCCGTAACGACGAGTAATGGAGTAACTGCCTGTAGCCGGGAGTATCGCCCCACCATCCGTCGTTGCTGATTATCAACATAACGTTAGCGCCATTTCGTACATATTCGGTATAAAATTCGCCATAAATGGCTTCGTAACAAATTGCTACACCGGCATTAAACCGTCCGTCCGCCGAAGTGAATACGTCGCGTGTATCTTGCGTTCCCAGTGTGCCGCTTGTTCCTCCTAAATTAATCGACCATTTGCTTAAGAATTTCAATTTATCGATATAAGGTAACATTTCAACGCCCACTACTAATTTCGATTTATGATACAGTCCGATATCTGCTGTATTATTTACCTGCATGGCAGTGTTGTACCGTTGGTAAAACGAATCGCCGTATTTACGTGCCGATGCTGGGATTTTGTCGTTATGTCCGAACAGCCTATTTGTCATAATACCAGTTACAAAATTGACTTTTGGATAGGTTTTTACAAACTCTTTTATCTGCATTACATTCAAATCGTTTTTTATCGTTTCCTCCCAATGGCTTCCCTCAATTGCTGTTTCGGGGGCAACAACATAATCTGTTTTTGTATCGATATTCTGGGCAGCCATATTTAATAATATATCAACTTGCTGTTGGTAACTTAGTCCCCCGAATTTATCGTTATACGGGTCGATATTGGGTTGCAATACCACCACATTGCACAGATTTTCCTTTTCGTTGTAGCTGTAATAAATTACCAATGACATTGTTATAGGACCCAATACAATTAACAGCCACCGGATAACTTCTATCCGTTGATGTTTTATGAAATTGCCGGCTAAAAATTTACGGAGTATAAAAAACAATGCAGTATTACTGATTAATACCCAAAGACTACCGCCCAGAACACCCGTATATTCATACCATTGAATTAATTGAATGTCTTTGGCAAAACCGTTACCCAAAACAAGCCACGGCCACGATATTTCGGCATCAAAATAAAACCATTCCCAAGATAACCAGCATGTTATCAGCATTGTATAGCCTACGCGTTCGCTGGTATGCTTTTTTACCCAATGGAATAGCCAGAATATAACAATCATTTGTAACGAGTTGCCGATTACAGCGCCTACTGCACCGAAAAAAGTAGCTTTGTATATCCACCAGGTTGTAAAAGCATTCCAAAGCAAAAAACATAATGCAAAATACTTAATTACATATTTTTTGTTATTCCGGCTATAATCATCCTCAATAAAAAACAAGGGTACAAAAGCAACCAGTAACATAAGCTCTGAAAACGGTGCATACCATGGTAAAGTAAGCAATAATACGCTTAACAGGCAAAGTATAATGTTTTTATGTTTCATCTGGAATATAATTTGTTAATGGCTAACTGTAAAATGTAAAGCGTCAATTTATCGATGCATTGATATGTTGATTTGCTTATTTGTCTATTCTCTAATCGGCACATTAGCAAATTATCATATTAACACATTAAAAAAGTCTTAGTTCTAAATAACAACTATTGAATATTCGCTTCAAAAAATGAGTCGGGTTCGGCATTTTCAACTGCAAGCAAATTAAGGGCGAGCAAATCAATCAAAATCTTTTCCATTTCCCGCTCTGACATGAAAGCTAATTTACATAGTTTTACAAAAGTTTGTTTACCGTGTTCAGTAAGCAATTGTATTACATAATTGTGGCGCTCGGTACAACAAATGCTTATGCCTTTGCTTCTGCGCTGTTTAACCCATGCTTTTGCTAGTATCGGGTGGGCTATAATATTTTCGTCCTTAACCCGAACATAAACAATTGGTTTATTCTCTTTACCCGGAGCGGTATGGGGGCGTTTATTACTTTTCGCTACAATTATCTCAAGCACAGTTTTATCATCAACTGTCCACTTGCTTACTTCAAATTTAACCTCGGGTTTACAATGCAGTCGCGCCCCTGCCTCAACCATATAGTACTCTTCGTCGGAATTAACACCTGCAATTGCCCCGTTATCTTTTACCCCAATCAGCAACCGGCCGCCATCGGTATTGGCAAAAGCGGCCAACGTGCGGGCAATTTTTTTCGAGTCGTTAATGGCAAATTTAAAATCGAGCTGTTGATGTTCGCCTTGTGCAATCAAATTCAGGATATACCTACTCATAAGTAATCAATAATAATTAATGATATGCTTTTCTTTGTCATGCTGAACGTTAGTGAAGCATCTTACATTTCATCACATTAAAAAGATCCTTCGTTTCAATCAGGATGACAAAATATATCAATAAATTCTTTTAGAACTTAATACATAAAAATTAATGATACAAAAATACAATTAAGTATTTGAAAATTGAAACATAGTAGTAGGTATCAAGACTCTTTTAATAGGATATGCGATGTGCGACTTTTTAAATTTGATAATTAGTAAATAAGTGAATTTGAAAATAATTCTCATATTCTTTCATATCTCATTAAAAATTTACGTTTCGCAACGTATTAAAAACAATCAAATATCAAGTTATTGATACCCACATATGCCTAATTATTGATGTAAAAATGAAAAGTACTGGATTACTTATGTTTGCCCGGTAGCAATATGCTGTACATATATCGCATTTCACAATATTTTTTATCTTTGGCATTCAATTCAAAAATAAACGCAAATATGTCTGCCAATAAAGAAACAACTATCCAGTCGAATGACGAGAATAAAGAAATTCGAAAAATAAAGTTGAACCGCATTTTATTACCTATTTTTATTGGATTAGCCGTTGTTGCTTACCTGTTTTATAGTGAATTTGATCCCGATGCCTCTTCAAAGTTGCATTTCACATGGAAGTCGACGTTTTGGATATTTGTTGCGTTTTTATGCATTCTTGGCCGTGATATTGGATACATGATTCGTATACGCGTATTGTCCGAGGGAGAATTGAGCTGGAGAAAAGCTTTCCGCATTATTATGCTTTGGGAGTTTACGTCGGCAATAACGCCTTCGGCTGTTGGCGGCACAAGCGTGGCCATTATTTATGTAAACAAAGAAGGGATAAGCGTAGGTAAAAGCTCGGCAATTGTGATGTTTACCTCGCTGCTCGACGAAATTTATTTTGTAATAATGTTTCCTATATTGATTTGGGTTACGGGTTTTGATGCATTGTTCAATATCTCCGGATCACCTACAATATCGACAAGTATTTTTACATTATGCATAATCGGGTATACCATTAAGTTTGTATGGGTGTTGCTGTTGGGTTACGGGTTGCTTTTTAATCCGCGTGGGTTAAGCAAGCTTATTCAATGGGTTTTTAAATTGCCTTTTTTACGGAGGTGGAAAACTGGGGCAGCCAAAGCTGGAAATGATATTGTAATGAGCTCGGCGGAAATGAAGTCGAAGAGTTGGAAGTTCTGGGGGAAAGCCTTTTTAAGTACATTTTTATCGTGGACATCGCGCTACTGGATTGTAAATGCTTTACTTATGGCATTTTTTGCCGCCGAAATCGCCGGACATCATTTTATGATATTTGCCCGCCAGTTGATTATGTGGGTTACTTTACTCATTACACCCACCCCGGGAGGCAGTGGCGTTGCCGAAGTTATGTTTAGCCAATATCTGGGTGAATTTATTCCCATTGTCGGATTAGCCATAGCTTTTGCCTTTTTATGGCGATTGGTAAGCTATTACCCTTATTTATTCATAGGGGCTTTTATATTTCCGAAGTGGGTACAGGATAAATTCGGCGGAAAGAAAAAGAAACAGGAGGAACTGACCATACCCGAAAACAAATAATAATATGCTAGTTTACGAGTTTGTTTATTGGGCATTTTTTCATTAGCAAATTAGCATATCGGCACACTATTTTTTGATAAACCGGTCTTCTTTTTTCTTAAACGCCTGTTCAACATTAAAGTATATGGTTACCGGTTCACCCAATTTATCAACAGCTTCAATAACATCGTATTTATTTTCGATTAACCACTGTTTTTTCTTTTTAAGCGATTTTACATCGAATATATAATTTTCGTGGAGTGTAGAGATAACATGTATAGCCGTTTCCTTGGTTTTTCCATCTCCCGAATGTTGTAAAACATCTCCCAATCGTTGAATCCGCCCTTGTATTGCGCTATAGTTTTCAATGTCATTAAGTTCGTTATATATGGTGGCCATTAAATTGGCTTTTCCAAAGTCGAATGGATGTTCCTTGTATGCCTCCCTCAACAACTTAATTAGTATCTGGGAGTCTTCTGGCGTCTGGTTCTCTTTTTTCAGATAATCCATTGTTTTGTCCTTGTTCGACAAGGGATCGGTAAATACATAAATGTCGCTGAAAAGGTAGCCGTAGTACACAAAATGATAGTCCTTTAATGTAAGCGTTGGGTCATAATTATAAAACCGCTGTATAAGTACGGGATAATACCAGCGTGAGTTGGGGTTGTATATTTCCGCCTTAATCAAATCATAATCGGGAACTCCCACATCGCTGTCTTCCGATATATCGGCTTTGTTTTTGGAGGCAGGAGCAATATTTTCATCGTGTAATGAACTTTCTATTTTTAACCTGATTACGGAAACATTATCTTTACCTCCAACCGATTTTGCAGCATCGACCAATACATGGCCGTACCTGCCCGATAAAGCTTTTTCCTCGATTACTTCGTCATCCAACATATCGCTCAAGCCATCGGAGCACAATATAAACTCGTCGCCTTCAAGCGTTTTTATCTCTTTAACAGTCAGGTAAGCTTCCTGTCCTCCTCCCCCAATCGAGTTACATATTATATTCGACGGTGCATGTTCGTTTCCCGTCATTTCCCTCAGCGAATGGTCGATTGTAATGCGTTTTAACAGGAAATCGCGTAAACGGTAAGCGCGACTGTCGCCGGCATGAAATACAAAAAACATATTTTCGTAAATAAGTATTCCCACCAATGTTGTTCCCATGCCCTCGCGTTCGGGGTTTTGTATACTTTCCACCGTAATTTCGGTATGGATAATCCTGACCCAATGCTCCAGCCTTTCAATAATCTGATCGGCGGATAATCCACTTTCCAGACTGTCAATCAATACATTTAAACTCCTAAGGACCATTTCGCTCGCTACTTCGCCAGCATTATGTCCTCCCATGCCATCGGCAACCGCCGCAATAAAACGGTGTTCGGGGTTTACGGTTATTTCCAGCCCCATCGAGCTGTCCCGGATCAGTTCACCCTGAAGCAATATTATATCTTCATTATTTTTACGAACACAACCCATATCACAAGTAGCATCGATAATCAGTTTCATTGCTGCATGGTTTTAAGATAATTCAACAATAAAGTCAACAGTGGCAATCCTAAGGTTATCTTTATCGGTTAACGGATAGGCCACATGTGCATTTAACTGCCTCCCGTTAATCATGGTTCCGTTTGTCGAGTCAAGGTCTGTAATATACCAGATACCGTCTTTGAAATCGAGTTTGGCATGAGTACCCGATACATACTCCTGCCGAGTGAATTGATTCACATAGTCGCCATTCCGTCGGCCTATTATGGCGCCGTTTATCCCTTCGATGATTATGCTTGCCAAGGGACTGATAAGCCGTAATTTCTCTTTCTTCGGAACAGTGCCGTTTTTTTTTACGGTACTTTCTCCCGAATCGGTCTCCTGTTCCGGCGCGGGTTTGGGAACAGCAGGGATAGTCGGTTCCTGTCTTCGGGATTCAACCTTATTCTGTGCGGGCTGGGCAACGAATTGTGTTTTATCAGTATTGTTAGCCAGATCTTTGGCGGCAACTATTTCGCCTCCGCACGATCCGCAATGCTTTTTCGTTCCAGACTTGCCGCACATTTTACAAATACGTATTTCGGTTCCGCATTGATCGCAGAAATATGAGTCGCTTTCAATATCTTCTCGGCAATTCGGGCAAATTATATAGTCCATCTTGATGTTTATTTACTATGTGTTATTTAGAATCTGATAAATCATTACACATTAACTATTTTTATATATATTATTTCCTGCGAAATAAAATCTTAATTCCTGTATCTATTATAAAATGTCCTGTTTTGTAATAACATTCATCATGTCATTATTAAATTCGGGTGTACCGAAAATTTTCATCAAACGGTCCGATTGTTTCATCATAGCCCGCTCGAATAATTTGCGTACTTCACGGGCGTTACCGAAGTTTTCATCACGGTTGGCGTGCATCTCACCGAATAATTGCGGCAGGTATTCCATGGCTGTTTCATCGAGCGTCATATTTTGTTTTCCAACCGTCCGTATAAAAATTTCCTGCATGGCTGCAGCATCATAATCTTCAAATAAAATGGTATGCGAAAAACGCGACGGCAAGCCAGGGTTACTGTTTAAAAATGCGTCCATTTCGTTGGTATAGCCGGCAGCTATAACTACAAATTTACCCCTGTCGTCTTCCATACGTTTCAGCAATGCCTCGATAGCTTCATTCTCGTACCCTCCAAGCTTGTTAGGTGTTAGCGAGTATGCCTCGTCGATGAACAATATACCTCCCATGGCATTGTCGATAACTTTGTGGGTTTTGGGGGCTGTAGCGCCTACATGTTCCCCGATTAGTCCGCTGCGGTCGGTTTCGATAAAATTATGTCCTTGTAAAATACCGATATCATAAAGTATTTCACCTAAAATACGGGCTACGGTGGTTTTACCTGTACCCGGGTTACCGGTAAATACAAAATGCAGGCTCAGCGGCATTCTTCGTCCGCCGGCTTCGGTGCGTTTCTTTTCAATAGTTAAAAAGTCGATAAGCTTTTTTACCTCGCTTTTAACATTTTGCAGACCGACTAGTTCGTTCAGTTTCGAAAGCCCGGCATTTTCATCCCTAGTAGATACGGTAACCACCTGAATATCTTCAGGAAGAATTGTAACAAGATCCTCATCGTTTAACGTCGACGGGTCGGATAGCGCTAAACGGCTAGATAGTTTGCGTGCTGTTGTATCTACCATCTTCACCATATCGCCGGCATTGCCGAAATTTTTGTCGCGTTTATCGTACATTTCCTGTATCGCCCGGCGCAGCAATTCATCGGCATCGGACGACAGTTTGTAGTTCTTTTTCTTAAGAATGCCCTGAAATATCTGGTACAATTCGTCCGGCACATAATCGTTAATGTGTATGGTATGTGTAAACCGCCTTTGGAAGCCTGGGTTGCTATTCATAAACTCTTTCATTTGCACGGGATATCCGGCGGCAATAAGCACAAATTTACCCTTGTCGTCTTCCATGCGTTTCAGTATAACTTCAAGCGCCTCGTTGGCATACATGTCGCCATCGCTTTTCGGGGTAAGCGAGTAAGCCTCATCAATGAACAATATGCCGCCCAAGGCCCTGTCGATAACTGAGCTTACAATGCCCGGCGTTTCACCCAGATGTTTCCCAATTAAATCGGAGCGGTCTACTTCAATAACATTATCGGTGGGCAATATGCCGCAGGCTTTAAAAATCTGTCCCAGTTTACGTGCAATAGTGGTTTTACCCGTTCCCGGATTACCCGTAAGTACAATGTTTACCCCTTGTATTTCTGCCCCTGTAATTCCGCGTTCCATACGCATTTTCTGGAACTGAATGTATTGGGCTAAATTGCGTACGGCCTCTTTCACCTCGGGCATGCCTACAAACTCGTCTAATTCGGCAAGTATTTCGGGTACTGTTTTTGTTTTAGCAGCTTCTCCCTCGATATCCTGTTTTATAAGAATATTCAAATTTTCAGGACTAAGTTCCCCTTTCTTCTCCAGCTCGCCCAAACGCGAGCTTTGGCGATTTACGGCATCCTCGAAAATCCCGCGCACAGTGCGCGCGTTACCGAAGTTTTTATCGCGCCGCATATAAATGCCTCCGAAAAAGTTATTGATAAATTTATCGGCTTCCGGATCAAGTATATAATTTTCCTTTTTTACTAATGACCTGAAGATTGCAGCCATTTCCACAGCATTGTAATCCTCGAATTCGATTGTCCGGTTAAACCTCGATTTCATTCCCGGATTTGAGTCGAGAAACTGGTGCATTTCCTTGGTATATCCGGCGGCAATGGCAATAAACTTACCTCGGTCGTTTTCAAGTCTTGTTAGCAGCACTTCAATCGCCTTTTTACCATAGCTGTCCGATTCGGAATTTGTGAGCGAATATGCCTCATCAATAAACAATACCCCGCCCATGGCTTTATCGCAGATATCGTTTACTTTCCCTTCGGTTTCACCGACTACTGAACCGACCAACTGCGCACGCGAAACCTCAACAAGATGCCCGCGCTGCAATACGCCCATCGATTTGAATATATCGGCAACAATACGCGCCACGGTAGTTTTACCCGTACCCGGATTACCGGTAAATATAAAATGCGATTTAAGCGTCGGCACTTCGTTTTCTTTACCTGCACGCCTCCGTTCCATGTTGATATGGGTAATAAGCTCCGCAATATGCCGCTTTACATTGCCTAAGCCTATCAGTTCATTCAATTCGGCCATGCACTTGTCCATATCCAATGTTTTACGTTCCTGTACCGGAATGTCCTCTTTACGAATCATTATATACAAATCGTTATCCCGTTGTTCCAACGGAATATCGGCTACCCGTTTCGAGTGGCGTGTGGCTATTTCGTCATAAAGGTTACGCATTTCGCGGCCGTTGGCAAATTTTTTATCGCGCATAGCATAACGTTGATCAATAGCTACTTTAACAGCTTTTTCGGCTTCGGAGTCAAGCTCCTGCCCGTTCTTTTTTACAAAGCCTTTCAGTATTAAAAACAATTCGTCGGGGGTATAGTCATCAATATGGATGAAAGCATTAAAACGGCTTTTGAGTCCGGTATTGGCTTTCAGAAAGTTTTCCATTTCATCCTGATAACCTGCGGCTATAACTACAAATTTATCGCGATCGTCTTCCATACGTTTCAACAACGTTTCAACGGCTTCTTGTCCGTATTTATCTTTTTGCTCGATAGAGCTTTGCTTTGCCAAAGCATAAGCTTCATCAATAAACAATATGCCGCCCATAGCCTTATCGCAGGCCTCGGTAACCAATTTAGGCGTTTCGCCGGTGTATTGGCTAACCAGTTCGCTCCGGTCTACTTCATTTACATTACCCCTGTCAAGAAAGCCGATAGCTTCGAATATCTCCCCCAGTTTACGGGCTATGGTGGTTTTACCCGTACCAGGGTTGCCCGTAAGTACAATATGCATCGACGGTTTTTCGCCTCCTTTCAACCCAAGTTCCACCTTTTCGCGATTGGCTTTCACGCGGTTGGCAATATCTCGTACGGCCTGTTTTACACTTTCCATACCGATAAATTCGTCAAGTTCCGATAATACCTCGTCAACATTTTTTATACGCGGTGCATGCACTGGAATATCGTCGGGCAAAATCAACTGACCGGCCTGTGGGTCGCTAATCACGCGCGATGAACGGTATACAAGAATGTCCAAATACAGCTTATCGACAATATGCCCGTTACCGAAACTGCTGTCCTTGGTTTTTACCATGTATTTGTACCCGTTCAGCAGCTTTTCGGCAGCTTCGGGAGTAAAGGCAATCTGGTCTTTCTCAAATCGCCTGCGCGTAATCTCGAAAAGCTGATCGGCGTTATAATCATTCAATTTGAATTTATAACGGAAACGGTTGGCAATATCAGGGTTCGAGTCGAGAAATTCGGTTAATCCGCCTGGCAAACCAGCCAGCACCACGACAGGGTCTCCATGCCAGCTTTTCATTTCAACAAAAAGTTTATCCAGTTCGTTTATATCTTTCGAATAACCGCTGGGCAATAGCTTTTGCACATTATCAATAAACAATATCCCTCCACGGGTATTTTTGATATTCTCATCCCATTCTGCTTTAAAATCGGCATAATTAACGGCATCTACCAGTTTTAATTTGGACGACTTTATAATGCCATTGTCAAACATCATTTGCTTAAGCGCTTCGCCCAGCAGGCTCTTCCCGGTACCGGCATTACCGATAAGGATAATGTTCATATCTATTTTCACATTACCCGAATGCGGCGATTGCCTTAAATTATTGATTGTTTTAACAATGTTATTCAACGAAGTTTTTACATTGTCCATTCCGACAATGTTCTCGAGTAACGACTCCGATTTACTTACGGTCTGCCCGCACCATTTGCAGTATTTGGCAATATCGCGGTTTTCCTTATTACATTTCTCGCACAACAACATGACGTTCTATTTTATCCTTCTTATTTATTGATTTCCTTCATATTGAATACTTGTTAGCTCCAAATAGGCTTGTGGTTTACAGGCTCTAACTATCCTTAACAAGTTTACCATGGGCTTCTATACCATCGCCATATGTTTCGTAGCAAATATACTCGACAGTGTTATCGTCTATTTTCTTCAATGCCAGCCTTGCTTCGACACAGGGTCCCGATATAACTGTTTCCTTGAATTTAATCATACCGGCCGTGGCGCTTCGAATAGTAAGTTTTGTTTTAAACCGAAATTGGTATATTCAACATTATACTCCTTTTTATCGGCATTGCATGCAAGTGTAATAGTCCACGATTCACCGTTCTTTTTTTGAGCGCTTCCCGTCCATTTCCCATTTAATATCTGGGAAAGGTTTTATCCCTGTTTTTCAGCAGCTTGTTCTTCCTGTTTCCCGGCGACAATTGTCGGCTGGGTTTGGCTTGTATTGTTATTTGCCGGTTGTACATTTGCCAGTTTGTTTTGGGCGGGTGTTGAATTAGCGCTACCAGTTGATGTTGAGGTTCCCTGATCTCTTGTATACTCAATTTCCATTTTACGGGTACCGGTTGCAGCCGAATATACTACGGTAAGCTTGCTCCAGTCTTCCGTAAATTCACCGGTAATAGTTCCCTTGTATCTATAATTCAACTCGCCTTCGGTTTGTATAAATTTCCGGTCATCCGCGTTCATTATCCCACTGAATGTGCCGCTGTAAGGTTTTTTTGTGTTTACTTTAAACGTTCCGCTTACATCAAATTCTCCGATAACAAGAACCAGCGATGTTTCAACTTTGTCGACTTTACCGTACCAGGTTCCTCCGAGGCTTTGCATAAATTTCACCCTATTCTGCAATTCTATTTTTTCTTTAAATGCTGCGTTGTAATTGGGATGGAGCATAAAGAAAGCCACCAACAAGCCGGCAAACAAAATAATACCAGGGATTGACCATTTCAGCAATCTCTTCATATAGTATTTGCGGCTGTTGTTAAAGTTGTCTAACGTTTCGAAAGTAGAACCATAGAAATATTCATCGTTGCTTTGGTAGGCAAAGTATAACGGCTCGACACAGGATAGCTGGAAATTGTTGGGGTTAAGCGTGTGCTTAATCTGCTTGATGGACGAAACAGCCCCCCATGCCTTGTACAGACACAAGCCGAACATTAATGCCAGTATACCGATAATAACATAGGTAAAAACAGGTGTAAGTATTGCTGCAATAATGTACACAATATAATAGATTACAATAGAAAATACCGCCGCGCACGATAGCCCGACAACAAGTCCCCCTGAGAAGAGATAGTAGAGAAAAATGATGCCCCCTACTATCAGGTAATACCAGAAACTGACATCCCAGAATTTACCCGGCAACGGATTTTCGCTGACGGGTATTCCGTCCTTAAACAATAAAAATATCAATACCAGCGTAGGTAAAGTCATTAACGTTACAAACAATATGCGTAATGTTGTAAATAATTTGTAGTTACGGGTAGTGCCGCCTATTTTGTCCTTTACCTGGTTTTGAGCATAAACAAAACGGGCATAAGCTATATTATCGGGGTCGTAGCTGCCTACAAAATTTGTATAATCAACGGTTGCCCGTTCAAATTCTTCGACAGTATATTTTTTATGGGGGTTCTCCTGGAAATGCAAGGTAAGCCACTCACGCAAAACCCCGTTTTTCAACTGCTCCCGAACTTCTTCTCTCGGTATCGATTTTAATTCATCGAGTGTGGTAACTTTTTTATCAGCTTTGGGGAAATAATACCAGGGCTTGCATCCGCATGCCGAGATAAATTTGTATTCGCCCACCACCTCACCGTAAAACGACGTTTTTTCGCCATTCTTTTTTAAATCGAAATAGGCATTTTTATTGGCAAGCAGCGCTCCCATGTTCCTGTTTTTCAAGTAAACATACATCCATCCGTTCAGTTGTGCCAATTGATACAGCTCATTTTCCTCCGACTCATTCCGCTTACCCTGGCGAAATACAATATCGATATATTCATTTATTTTCGCACCTATATCCGTAGCCTTATAGCAATATGTTGAATCGCCGGGCAATTCGAGCATATACGACAAATCAGGCCTTAAATTGAGCATTATCCCGAACAGGCGGGAGTATAAGCCGCTTGTCGGATCCTTAAGCCAGTTATTAACGGCGTTATACAATGTAAACTCTTTGGTTACATTTGCCCTGTGGTTAAGCCATGCCAAAAAGCGCCCGTCAAGGAACGAATTACGAGTATCGTCCGTCCAGTCGGAATATTCCGATATAAAACTGTCAACAATCTCAGTCTCGTTTTTGCAGGCTTTAATTCCGTTTTTGGTAAGCTTTAAAAACCAAGGAAAAGCCGGACTAAGCGTGTAAATTACGTTGTGTATGGCAAGCAGTTTATCCTTGGTTTTGGCATAACAGTCCAAAAGCTTTTTAGCTAAGTCTTTTTGTCCGTGTATATCAAGATATGCGTAAAAACGGTCGTCGGGTTTCGAAAGCGCCTCTTTATATTGGTCGATATTCCGATAATATAATTTGGCTAATTCCTCAAAGCTTGTGTATACTTGCCCGTCGGCAGCTTTAAAAGGCAGGTTTTTATCGAGTGTCCAGGCAGCAACCAGCAAACCTACATTCTGCTTATCTTTATTCGGATATTTTTCCTCGCATATTTCATCAATAATGATGGCTAAGTTAATATCCTTTATTTTTTTCCTCAGCCAGTTTGATATCTCGCCTTTATATAAAAACCGCGTTCCTTTTTCCTCATTTTCGAACAAAAGCATGGCCATTTGCTCCGGAGTGCTAGCGTACAAGCCCTGGGCAATATCGAAAGGGAACTTTTTATCGGCTTCGTCTCTTTCGGTACTTGTTTCGGCAATAACTTCAACGGTTTCTCCTTTATACCAACGCTCAATCTGCTCAAATCCCCACCGATTACTCTCTTTGCGTCTGGTTAATCCGCGTACTAATGTAAGCAGGCGTTCGGGTATGCTTTTATCGTAACTTAACTCGTCCTGTTTTTTTTCCAGAATTTTCCGTTCATTACCTTTCATATCAACGAACGGATTGATTCCGTTCCATGCCTCCATCAAAGTTATCCCCAGCGAGTAAAAATCGGCCTTGGGGGTAACATTTATTATTCCGTCGATAGCGATGTAAAATTCGGGGGGAGCGTAGCTCGGCGTACGTTCCTGTTTGGTAATAATAGCGTAATCCCTGCCATCGGCAAATAAAACGGATATTCCGAAATCGCCCAGCACAAGATCGGTTCTTTTCTCATCGCGGAAGAAAAGGTTTTTAGGTTTCATATCCATATGGATGAAACGTTTTTTATGGCATGCGTTTAAGGCGCTTGCAGCCTCGTAGGCAAATTTCAGGATTTGTTCCTCGGTTAATAGTTTCTTTACGGGGAATACATCGTTAAGAGTCCCTCCCCTAAGATATTCCATTAATTCGTATTCTCTTTCGAGGATGGGCTTACCATCGCAAACCGAGCACTTGCCGTAATCGAATACCTTAACAATATTATAGTTATCAATGGTTGTAACCCGCGATAGTATTTCGGTAATGGTTTGCTCAAATTCCGTCCTCATTTCATCGTCCACGATACGGTTGTATAATTTCAATACAAACTGATGGTTCCGGCCTTGTATAGTAGTTTCGACAAGATAGATCTGTCCTTCTCCGGTATTTGTCGAGATGGTTTCTACCCGATTATAGGTAATGCCTTTTAATTCAAATGAATCAAAAATTTTAGAACGGTCTCCGGCATGAAGCAGACTTTCCTGTATTGATTTTGCTTTTTTTGTAGTAAGGTAGTCTTCGCCTGTTTCGATATTGCTGCTGGCTTTATGCGTCGATTCGTTCGAACTACCTGATCCCGCTTTGCGTGTCGATTCGTTCGAACTGTCGGAGCTGGCTTTGCGTGTGGGCTCGTTGTCATTCCCTACACCCGCTTTGCGTGTCGGTTCGTTCGGCTCTTCCGATCCGGACTTCCGTGTCGGTTCGTTTTGTTTTTTAGTGGGTTCTTGGCTATCCATACTGATAACTTTGTTTATTCGTTGGTTTATATATTGATTTCCTTTTTATTCTAATCCATATTCCCATTCTATGTGGCCGTAGTAGGGTATCCATTCCCCTTTTGTATGCGGGCTTACGCAGTGTTCAGGGCTGGGATGTATGAGCCCTTTGTACTTGCATTTCCAAACATAATTCACCACCTCGGGTTTACGGGCGGCATAATATGTACGGGCAATCTGAGGGTTCGGAAATTCCTGCGTTTCCATTTCCTCATACATTTTACGTATTTGGTCTATGCGTTCCTGCGCCGCCTTTTTAAGTTCTTCGATATTGCCGACGCTATCAGTAAACCCCGATGTTTTCTTTTCTTCTTTTTTAACGGATTCTTTCTTTTCCGGTTTCGGAGGCTGTACCGGGCTTTCGGGATCATCTTTCCTTTCGTTCAACATTTTTTCATATTGCAGCAGTTTCTCTTGCAGGCTTTGCAGAAAAGCTTCTTTTTCGCTGTTATCTACATTTTCAGTCTCTTCAATTTGCTTGAAAATTTTTTTAAGCTCTTCTTGTAAACGCAATACTTCCTTATATTTAGGTTCTTGCAAGGCTTTCTCTCTTTCTGCCCTGCCCATTTCGGTTAAGGGCATGTTACATTTCGAGCAGAAATTGAAAGCTGTAACAGTACTGCAACGTGGACATATTATACCCGACCGGGGATTTCCACATTCGCCGCAAAATGCATCGCTCTCCTCCACATCAGCCCCGCAGTATTGGCATTTTGTTTTAGAGATGTACGTTCCACATTTGCTGCATACATCGGCATTTGCCGGCGTTATATGCCCACATTTGGGACATACCGATCCGCTCATAGGATTTCCGCATTCACCGCAAAAATTATCATGAGTCGTACAGGCGCAACCGCATTTAGGACAAAATGCCCCTATTTTTTCCTGTACTGATTGTTTTTGTTGTGTTTTAACCTCAGGCGCTTGTTTTTCCCTGACGCGTTCCTGTTGTCGTTCCTTTTCCATTGTATACTTTACTGAGCAGTTATGATAATATATTTGTTTTACCTGTATATGACGAAATTACGGAAAAAATTAACAGTTCCCCAAAGCGGCATTGTCGCTACTAGTATAAAAAGCAAGATAATAGCAATGATAAGCTTTATGAACCAACCCGATGTTTCGATACCCCTGTCGGACGATTCATAATCGGGGTGATGCGACAGGTTTGTCGAAAGAATTACACCCAAAAGCCCCCCATAAAACCCTTCGAGCTTATAAGGGTTGGATAGCATAAACATACGCCTGTCGAGCAAATACATGGGAGCAAAACATGATAAGGTGTAAAATAATATGGAGAGCCAGAATATTTTAAACTCGGCTATTTTATTCCAAAACGGCATATCGCCTCCGAACTCGGAGAACAGGGAAAATGCTACAAACAGCAGCAAGGCACATATAATTAATGTTTTAGACCCTCCGAAACTGCGTTTTGCCACGCTGTGAACAAATTTACTGATTGACTCGACATCGTCATGCGTTTGCTGTTCGGTTGGTTTAAGCGATGCCACTTTTCTGAGCTTGCCCATTGCTGTCCGTGCCTGTTTGTACGAACTTATTTTCCAGGATTCTTTTTCCGAAACGTATGTTAAACTTTTCCATGCATCAACAACAAGATTGCGAGCTTCTTTATTATTATTCGAGTTACCGCCATTTTTGCCAACAGTAATGGGGATCATCATAATTCGTTGCACCAGCATAGCAAGTAACATTATAATGCTCAGGGTAATCATCCATATGGGTAAAATGGCCTTAAACAACAGGGCATATTCCATTTTTATCCTGTCTGATTCGTCGGCATCCGTAATTTTTTTACCGGTAAAAGCCTCTATTTCCGCATTGTTTAATTCCCGGTTATAAATCGAAAAATCATCAATGTAACCCCTAAACACATCTTTTTTATCTTTCAAACTGCCTAAAAGTACGGTTGGCAGCGACTCTTTATTGGTTCCTTTTACGGTTTTCAATTCTCCATCGACACATGCTTTTATAACGGAATCGCGTTGGTTATAAATAATTACTACGGGTATCCATTTCATGCTACTCAGGGAGCTGAACTCCATTGTTTCGGGATATCCGTTCGGAGCGGTGTAGAATACCGAAGGGGTATTACCGCATAAAGCAAATGAGCGGAACGTGCTGGTATACAAATCGGATGATTTGATCTGTGGCGTTCCTGAAGAAAAAATATAAGCGGTTTTGCTTTTGGCCGATTGTTTCATCCAAAAAGCAATGGTTAGCACGGGGTACTTTTTAGGGCTAATATTTATCGGAAGTTCAATAGGTACAAGTGCATTCAGCGTGCTTTTGGCATTTTTTAAGCGGTCTTCGCCATATTGAATTATATCGGCTTTTGTGGTCGAATTCAATGATTTCACACTGCCCTCAGCATTAGCATTTCCATCAAAAAGATAACGGACTATAAGCCCTTCGTCCAGATTTATTTTAGCTGTGTTATTTTGGGCGTATATCATCATCGGCAAACAGATACCGATAATCAACAGTAATTTTTTCATAGAGGTGTTTACGCTTCATACGGTTAAATTGTTAGGAATAATTACGAAGTAAAAGCATGTAATAATCGTTGTTATATGGCGAGAAAAGATATAACAGCCTGTGTTTCATCCGAAAATAAATTTACTCGAAAAATTCCCATTACAAAAATAGTAATTTTGCATTATAATAACAAGGTTTGGAAAAAGAATCTACAATTTGTATATTTCCCAAATAGTATTGCATTGGTATTGATTCAGTTGAATGTATAAATTATTCGGATAATAATACAATTTATACGCGAAACGAATTTCTGTGTAATTGGTTCGTTGTGTGTAGTAAATAGAACAAAAATTACAGCTTATGCAGATAATTAATGATTATTTCATTTTAAGTACTTTACACCCATGTATGGTCTTTTTGAGTTAATTTCAACTTTTTTCTCATTTGTTAATTTTTCAACGGGCTAATCGTCGGCTAAATCAATGTTTACACATTGTTAAAAAATATTAAAACAATAACATACCTATTGCCTATGTATGCTCAGGCATGGAAATTAAAATTTTAAGATATTGAACCTTTTTCACGTTTTGTACAATTAGTGTAAAACCCGGCATTTATAACCTGTCAATCACTACCAAAAATGATGGAGATGTTACGGTAAACTTTGTAAACCACCCTGTAAATGATAATGAAACGCTTACATTTGACCTTAAACGTGATCCGATATTTAATACTTACAATTGGGAGGTAATACGTTCCACAAAATAACAGATAAAGATTAATTTTTCACTAATTCAAGGAGATTGTTCGTAATTCGGGCAGTCTCCTTTATGCCATCTTCAAACCATAAAAAACAAACAAAAGATGAAACTTCAACGGAGTTTTTGTAACAATCTTTTTTTATTTTTTGTCGTTCCATATTAAATATTTATCTTTGGGGATCAGATCTATACCAGATAAAATGCGCAATGTATGTGAAATAGTATCGGAAATGTTTGGCGGAATGGAAAATTTCGTTACACACACATCGCCTCGCGCGCGATTTAAGCATAAAACAAACATCCTTCAAGCGTTCCGGCTTAATCCAAAAACCGGAACGCTTGTTCTTATTACATGCTCCCCCAGACGTTCCGCGCAAGTTTATCCCTTTTTGTATTCCTTGCAGAGCTTAATCTTATTAATATCAACACTTAAATTCAAAAAGAATGAAAAAGTATTTATCTATTCTAATGGACAGCTGTCAGCTTGAAGGCTAAGAGCAGACCGCGAGAAATGTTAACTATATGTTAAAAAGTATAAAAAATTTCACCATACGCCAAATTATCAAAACACAATAAATAAGCTATTAATACTAAACTATATGAAACGGCTATTATTTTTTATTACATTTTCTTTTATCCTAAACTTTGTTTATAGTCAAGATTTAACAGGAACATGGAACATTGACTCTATAAAGGTAAATGGAGTAGATGCCATTGCTAACTATAAAGATTATGTACTTCAAGGAGTTTTTCAACAAATTGAATTTGTCGATGGGGAGAATTGTACATTATATGTAGATAATGTGAAGAAGAATGGTTCTTATATTATTGTAAATAATGAAATTACAATTAAAACCGACAATGAGTATACTTATCAAATTGACCTGAATCAGTCACTTTTATTAAGAGCTAATTTATCGGGGACGGATTTTGCTGGAATGCCAGTGCCGTATGAAGTACAAATGTGGTTTAATAAAGAGAATAAATGAAAAAACTATTCTTTTTAATTTCTTTAATTATTCCATTTTTGGGCTTAGCTCAAAATAACTTAATCCCCGATACGGAAAACTGTAGCAGCGCCGGCGCTGAATTTGCATTTACCATTCGGAACGCATGGAACTCAAATACCGGCAAAAAGCTTGATGCCCGGCATGTGCCCATAATAGGAGATATTGATGGAGACGGTAATGTTGAAGTTTTCGCAGCAGATGGTTATGCCGGAGATGGTGGAAACCTATTTGTATTTGGTGGGAAAACTGGCAAGAAAATAGGAGTAATAAAGTGCCCGGGAATAGCCAAAGAGTCAGCAAATTATACTAATGGAACTGCAATATTTAGGCGAGGCTCCACAGGTAACGGCTCAGTATTTATTGCAGGTTATAATAATGTAATTTATCTTTATGAGGTATCGTACCGTGATAGCGATACAATTATTTTTACAAAAGTATGGGAACGCTCGTTGGCTGTCTCAAAAACCGTTCCTATGGCTGCCGATTTGGATGGGGATGGAAAAATCGAAATTGTTACGGGTCAATATATCATTGATGCGGATACAGGAACTACTTTGGCAACTTTGCCGTATAAAGGCTTAGCTCTAACTTTTGGCGTATCATTCCCCTTAATTGCAGAGTTGGATACTGACGGACATCCTGAGGTTATTGTCGGAACGCATGTTTATAAATATTCGGCAGGAACGCTTAGTTTTTGGACCTGTATGCCCGGATTTACTCAAGCAAGCGGACAAGATGGCTGTAACATTGCAGCCGATATAAATCAAGACGGTGTTATGGATTTGGTTTACCAAAGCCCGGGTTCAGGCTCAGGATATATCAGGGTTTGGACTCCATCTACCGGACAAAACTTAGGAGATGTGGCAACGAGCTTACCTGGGCATGCCCGATCATATCATTTTGTAGGAGATATTGACGGAGCAGTTGAAGTTGATGGTAAAAAATATCCCGAAATTTGCGTAAATACAGTAGGGGTATTGTATGCATACAAGTATAACGGCTCTACGTTCTCTCAGAAATGGAGCATGAACCATTCTGATGTGTCGGGAGGAACTGCTTTAACTTTATTCGATTTTAATAATGACGGAGTGGTTGAGTTAGTATACCGCGACCAAACCCATTTACATATTTTTGATGGCAGCGGCAACGCTCCTGTTCCTGCAACAACCGCTATTGCATGCGGTTCTGCAACTATTGTTGAAACGCCGGTTGTTGCCGATGTTACAGGCGACGGCAGCGCTAACATTATTGTAATGGGAGATCCGGCAGGAACTAATAATGCTGTTTATGGCGAGGTAATGGTATTCGAAGGTAAAGACTCAAAATGGGCTTCATGTCCTAATGTTTGGAACCAGAATTTATACAGTCCGTTATTAATTAATACCGACTTAACTGTGCCAACAACAGTATTGCCTGCGAATGTTACTTTTACCCGCCCGGACGCTTCCAAAGTGCAATTTTATAACGGGGGCCCTATGCAGGCGCCTTATGTGAGTAGTTCTACTTATTTACCTATTGATTTAGCTCCGGATATTTTTATTGTTAGCGGTACTTTA
The DNA here is from genome assembly GCA_031263585.1 of Prevotellaceae bacterium. Lineage (GTDB taxonomy): Bacteria > Bacteroidota > Bacteroidia > Bacteroidales > UBA932 > JAISFN01. Next base: position 29,730 of record JAISFN010000040.1, read on the forward strand.
ACTATTCTGTCGAATACCTCTATCCGATTGGATATAGTTTATAGCAACCAGGGTAAAGCTGTAGCAGCCGCTAATATGCCGATACAATATTACCAAAACTTTATAGCTACAGCCAATGTTATTGATACAGATGTATTGGGAGTTGATTTATACCCCGGTCAAACGCATACAATAAGTAAAGTTATTACAGGGCTGAGCAACCCTATGCCAACCCAGTTCTATGTACGCGTAATGGACGACGGTTCGGGAACTTTTCCTCCTGCGGGAGCATGGAGCGACTGTAACCTTACAAATAACACCAAATCATTCGGAACAATAGAGTTATTTAAAACAGTAAATTCACAAAATGCCTGTGTCGACGGGACAAGTATATTTACCATCAGATTGATAAATAATACCGACATAACAAGTTCGCCTGTAACTTATACCAATATAGTATTGACAGATAGTCTTGGTTCGGGTTGGAACTTCGTATCGGCATCACCGGTAAATGGCACAGTAGGAAATTACAGTAATGCTACCCGTAAAATAGAGTGGAAAGTGCCTTCCTTAGCTCCGGGAGCTACTGCCATATTGCTGATAACCGCAAAATCAACAACTGCGGGTTCTATCCGTAACACGGTTTGGATAGAAGAAATAAATGGAACGGTATTAGGACGCGAGGCAATTGAAGCTTATGTAATTGTTGCGGCAGAACAAGCTCCGGCAGCGGCAACTATATCTCCTGCTAACCCTGCAATTTGCGCTTCGGGTTATGTAACATTAACTGCCTCGGTAGCGGGTGCAACTTCCTACCAGTGGTATAAAGATAATGTAGAGATATCGGGTGCAACAAGCCAATCGTACAATGCAACTTTAGCCGGCAATTATACAGTTACCTACTATAACGGAACTTGTGTGTCGCAAATGAGTAATGCGGTTACAGTTTATGTAAACTCGCACGCAACAATATCGCAGTTAACAGTCCCGATATTAAATACTACTATTTGCAGCGGAAGTACAGCTACCTTCACTGCCAGCAGTATTGGTGTATTCAATCCGGTGTACAAATGGTATACAAGCCAAACTGATCTTACTGCTTTTCATATAGGGGCAAGTTATACAACCCCGGCTTTAACAAGCGCTACAAGTTATTATGTAAGCGTATTGGGTGATAATTATTGTGAAAATGAAGTAAATAATCGCTGTCAGGTAACTGTAAGCATACAGCCTAACGCATCGGCAACTAATATTGTAGTAGCAGATGCAACCATTTGTTCCGGTGAAACAGCTATTTTAACAGCTACTGCCCCATTAGTTACAAGCCCCGTATTCAACTGGTACAGCAGCCAAACGGCAATTACGCCTATTTATACCGGAGCCAGTTATAACGTTGCACCAACGGTAATTACAACATATTATGTGGGAGTTTTGGGTACAAATTATTGCGAAAATGCTACAGGTACACGCCAAGAGCTTACAGTTACAGTAAATACTTTACCTGCTACGCCTACTACTGCGAGTGCGAACAATGTTTGTTTAAATCAAACAGCAGCTATATCTATTTCGGGTAGTGGAAATGGAACAACTTATAATGTATATACTGTTGCCACCGGGGGCACACCAGTAACCAGTGGAACTGGTAATGGCGGAACAATTAACATTAGTTTGGGCGCTATGATAACTACCGGAACAAAACCATACTATATTGAAGCAGTGAATACCAATGCTTGTGCATCCTCGTCACGCCAAACAGTTAGCTTTGAGGTAAATGCATTGCCATCATTACCTTTAACTGACGATGTATCTGCACCTTCAGTATGTTTAACCGATAATGTAAACATAAGCATAGCCAATAGTGTTAGCGGTAACACTTATAAAGTGTATACTGCGGCTACTGGCGGAGCGGCCATTATTACCGCATCGGGTAATGGCGGAACAATAAGCCTTAATGTAGGCGCGTTATCTTCATCTCCAAGCAATTATTATATTGAGGTTGAAAACAGTAATAATTGTACATCGGGTAGTCGTTTACAAGTAACAGTTACAGCTTTAAGCGGCGTTATTCCTGGAGTAATAGCGTCAAGCGTTACTAAAGTTTGTTATAATAACTCGCCGGGTACTTTAACGTCGATAAGCTTACCAACCGGAGGTGATGGCGCTTATTCTTACCAATGGCAGCGTAGCGCGGACGGTATCACTTGGCTTAATATCGGAGAAGCAACTGGAACAACTTATACTGTGCCTGTATTGACCGAGACGGCTTATTTCCGCAGGCAAGAAATAAGTTCATGCGGAACTGTAACAAGTAATGTTATCAAAATAGATATTCAAGAATCGGTTTATGTATATCCTGATATTCGTATTCGGGCTTGTTCTCAAAACACTATAAATCTCACAAAATATGTTGATAGTGTCGACTTCGGCACAATTGTATGGACTCCGGCAGCCTCATTTAATAACGGAGGAAATAATGACGGAACATTAGTTGATGCTACTCTATTAAGTCCAGATCAAACATATGTTTACAAATATAGTGTAACAAATACTTGTACAACAGCTGGTGGCACATTGTACCTTACAGTTGTGAAGAATAACAACGTAACCATAAATACAGCGGAAGTTACAATTTGTAAAGACTTGGCTTCGTCAATTCAGCTTAACCACATTTTCGGTATAGAAACGGAAGGTACATGGACTTGTACTCCTGTAAAAGCCAATGATTACTTAACTATAAGGACAACAGTGCCGTTTACCGGAGCTGCTATATTCGATGGCTTATCAGCATGGGGTGATGTAGCTATCCCATTTACAGGTGCAAATAAGGAGATTGAAGTAATCTTTACGCCTAATGCCGGAAGTTGTTTAAGTGGCGAAACATATAAAGTGAAGATAATTTTAACCGAAGATATTACAAATTAGTTTATTGTCTATAGAAAACTATGTAAGACGCTCTTTTTATGACTAATAACAATGGGCAAAATAGAAGGGATTAGGTTTTCATAACAATCTTTTTTATTGTTTGTCGTTCCATATTAAATATTTATCTTTGGAAATCAAATCTATACCAGATAAAATGCGCAATGTATGTGAAATAGTATCGGAAATGTTTGGCGGAATGGAAAATTTCGTCACACACATCGCCTCGCGCGTAATTTAAGCATAAAACAAACACCCTTCAAGCGTTTTGGTTTTTGGATTAAGTCGGAATGCTTGTTTTTTATCTATCCCTGCGATATTCCGCATGGAGTTTACCCATTTTGTGTTTCTTGAAGAGCTTAATGTTACACAAAGTGCGCATTGAACTAAATTATAATCAATTAATTTAATAATTAAAAATGGGGGCGTAAATTAAACTATGTCAGCTTATATTTTATTTCAATTCTCGGCTCTGTTTTTTCAATGGTTTAAAGTTTCACCATCCCATTTTCTGGTAAAATTTTCATCTTAGTACTGAATTGAACAATCTCCCCGTTAACGATAGTTCTCTCCATAACAGCACATTCGCCATCTTTTGTTTTTTGATCTTTTCTTAGATAAACTAAAATCGAAAAGGAGTTAATTTTTGCTTCCATAATCCCTTTTTTCTGTTACAAAATTAGATTGAATTAGTGAAACAAATACAGGCAAAATATCTATTTTGGAGAAAAATGTTTTAGGTATTTTTAGAAGTCGGTTTCTGGCCGAAATTTGTCATTTTTTATCCAACCTGTCAAAAAATTACATAAACTTTTGAATTTATGGAATTTATCCGATTATGTCGCTCTGATGTCCAACTTTAACAAGTCGGGGTACCAGGACTCGAACCTGGGACCCCCTGCTCCCAAAGCAGGTGCGCTAGCCAACTGCGCCACACCCCGAAAACTCAATTTTATTAGCCGATTTATTAAAATCGGGGACAAATATAGGTTGATTTTATTTATTTACCAAAACTATTTTTAGTATTCAAAGTATGTGGTAAAACAATATATAGTGTAGTGTCTTGAATTTGAAAAGCCAAATATAAAAAAGAATACCAAGGCTTTTACATTGTTTAGGTTGTTACAAAAGTTAATAATTCCCTAAATGGGGAATTATTTTAAAGTCAAGCATGTTTACCTCATACAGAGAAGACTGTTCTTTCCCTATGTTTAATAATGCTTTTATCGTTTTCCCAGCTATTGCTCCTCCTATAATGTTCGAAATGAAACTAAAATAAGCTTGCTCGTTATCATATGGGTGTAAGTGTTGAAAAAGGCTGGTTACAGTCTCTTTATATTTCTCTTTGTTATTACCGCAGTATATACCATATGCACCTTTCCAGTCAATTCCAAAACCTCCTGCCAAATAAAAACCTTTTTTATCCGCCAAATCAATCAGATTCAAAGCAAGTTGATTGCTTTGTAAAATTTCAATCACAACTTTTGCATTACCAATCAGCCGGTCGACATTGTCAGATGTCATTACCGTATTTAACACGGTAACATTCTTATTCAATCCGTCAATATTATTTTGCCGGGCAGCTAGCGTCCGCAATTTTCCATAATCATTCATTCCAAACAATGTTTGCGAAGGTAACATATCCTCATTCACCGTTCTATTATCAATAATCTTTATACGTCCTATCCCGGCAGCAAGCAAACAACGCAAAACAGCTATCCCAATGCCATCCATCCCGTTAATAATTACTTCCGAATACTTAAGCTTTTCTTGTCCTTCAATGCCTGGTTCCAGCGCTTTAATCTGTCTCGAAAATTGTTTCAATTCACCAGGGGATAGTATACTTGGCTTCATAATAATTTATTTAGACTAAAATTAATTGTTTCTATTTCATATAATTCAGAGTCCTTATGATACATGCCCAGTAACAACTTGATTACATTGCATGCCATAATTCCGCCAATAAAACTACTGACTGAGCTAAAACAAAACGGTAACCCGTAATAATCATTGGATATCTTGAAATTAATATTATTAATCATTTCCCTGAATTCTTTTTTCCTATTGTCCGAGTATAAGCCGAATGCACCTTTCTTGACCATACAAAAGGCGCTAAATACGTCAATATTCTGCTCATCGGCATAATCCATCATTTCGCTACTTAACATACTTCGGTGGAGCGTTTCAACCAAAATTTTCGATTTCCCCATTAAAACATCAGTATTGTTTTTATGGAATTTTGTACTATACAAATTAATTGACTGGTCATTAACTCCTCCAAATTTTTTCTCGCGGGCAGCAATACTACGCATTTTCCCGACATCACCTACTCCAAACAATGTTTGTTCGGGGAGCCAATCTTCCGTAATAAAGCCGCTATCAATAATGCGTACACGGCCAACCCCGGTAGCAAGTAAACAACGCATAACGGTTACTCCAATACCATCAAGTCCGCATATGGTAACTTCAGATTGTTTAAGTATCTCCTGCCCTTCCAAACCGATTTCGGTAAGAGATATTTGATGCGCAAAGCGGCGCATTTCGGATGGTGTAAGTGTTAAATTCATTCGTTTGTTAATCATTTATTCCGCGATCACAAAATCCGGGATTTTTATATGTAATTTTACTATAGCAGTTTTGTTATTTGAAGGTTTAACATATCAACCTGATAAAAATCGGAATGTATTATTGATTCGTGATTTAATAAGATTTTTATAGCCCTGCTTGCCAAAACAGCTCCTATAAAGTTAGATACAAAACTTAACAAATATTACATTCCGAAAAAGCATCAGGGTTGCGCAAATACAAATTTATATATAACTCTCTGAATTTTTTCTTTTTTCTGATATATACGCTTCGAAAACTCCCCTCCAGCCAATATCAAACCCTTTTATTAAAATGAAAATTCTTATCATCCGCTAAATCCAGAATTCTACTGTTAAATTCAGGCCGCCAAGTAGTTTTAATGAGAATTTTGACGTTTCCAACCAACCTGTCAACATTCTTCTCATTCAATTTTGTATTGAATAATTTTAACGAGTCATCGAGGGTGCCGCCTATTTGTTTTTCACGTAAAACAATGCAGCGTAATTTTCCAATACTGCCAACTCCGAATGTTTGCGAGAATAGCGATTTTTCGGTAATTACCCCATCATCAATAACTATTACTTTCCAATGTCTGCGGCCAGCAAGCAGCGCATGGCAGCAATACCAATTCCGCCCAATCCTTGCATAACAATTTGGGAATATCTTAACTTCTATTGCCCGTCAATGCCTATTGTTTCATTTGAAATCGGGAGGTCAAATCTCCGTAAGTCCAACTCCAATAAAATAGTAATAACATTTTAGTTCTTTTTATCCAACTCCTTTTTAATTACGTCTACCATTTGTTTAAATTCTGTTTCATCGAATAAGCGGGTCAAGAAAATAATTTTACCTTCGCGGTTAATAATAATGTTACGGGTTACACCTGCATTTTTAGTGGCGTATTTATGAAAAATCTCTCCCGATTCGTCAAGTGTTAAGGGATAACTTATCTTAATTTTTTGAGCAAAGTTTTTTGTTGTTTCTTCATTCTCTTTGTAACTAATACCCAAAAGTGCAAAATCGGGGTTCGATTTGTGTTTCTGCCATATTTCCGACTCGATATGCGGCATTTCCTTCCGGCATACTCCACACCAACTGGCAGTGAATTGTAACATAACCACTTTTCCCCATAGATCGCTAAGTTTTTCTGTTTTACCATCGAGATATTTTATGGTGAAATCAGGTGCTGTGTCGCCTACTTTTACAATATAGCCGCGGGTATCATCCCGTTGTTTTTCTGCTGATTGCGAAAATACAGGACAGGCAACAACAAAAAACAAAATATACAAAAATAACTGTTTCATAATGCTGAATTTTCAATTAAGTGTTGATTAATAAAATAAATGTCAAAATTAGCTATTTTAACTATAAAAACAATTAATTTTAAATAAAAAATATTAATGCCGGAAGGATTTTATCTTTATTCTATTATCTCGATTCCAAAACAAGGCTTGTGGGTCCAACGAAGTTAGTTAACACATATAACTTTTTCAAGGTGTAAATTTGCTAATCGGCCAATAGCCGACAAGCGCATAGATAAGTTCCATTTCACAGTTAACCATTAACAAATAAACATCTTGTACTCCACTATTAACTGTTAGCACATTTTCTAATTTCCTCATTCGCTATTTCAATCTACTATGCGAACATTCTCCGAATTACAGACTTGTATCAAATCAAAATATTACGACAATGAATTTGAATATCGCTTTTTAATACACAATTACGATATTTAGTCGCCTAAACAATATGAATACGTAAACAACTTATTGTATGTGAACTCGTACGATAATTAATTCGACATACAAAAAAATAAAAAATTTATAGAAGCCGACAGTAGCTACATTGAAAATGAAGAGTTTTAACCATTAACTCTTAGTACATGACAAAAATTTGATGTACACCTAGAATTATTTGAATATCAATAAAATATAATTGCTTTTTAGTTGGAGACGACCTTGAAAATTCGTATCTTTATAATTTAGATTCAATCAATTATAATGAAGACGAACAATTTCAA
>JAISFN010000047.1 GCA_031263585.1 Prevotellaceae bacterium
TTAATCTTATCAGATATTGCAATAACGGAAAGGGCTTGTTTACTGTCTGCAAACCAAATAACAGTTTTGGCTTGTTTACTCCATTCATTGGCTTGCTTTTGTAATTGTTCTGCAATAGCAATTCTGTTTTCCGCTAACAACTTTTTATTACCTACATAATAGGTCTCATTATCATAGTCGGCTTTTGCACCTTTACCTGTAATACTCTCGAAGTTCGATAATGCTATGGTAGATACACTGTCCAAATGTTTTACTACGGCTTCTGCCAGCGGATGTTCCGATTGCTTTTCGATGCTCAATAAAATATCTTTGGTCGCATTGTCATTGTTTAGCCATTGGATACCTGTAACTTCCGGTCTTCCTTCGGTAATAGTTCCTGTCTTGTCTAATATGATTGCATCAATTTTTTTTGCTAATTCAAGGCTTTCGGCATCTTTAATCAAAATACCTTTTTCAGCACCTTTACCAACTCCCACCATTATAGCCGTAGGTGTAGCCAATCCCAAAGCACAAGGACAAGCAATAACCAATACCGTAATGGCGGCTAACAAACCTTGTACTACGCCATTATCGCCATCTAAAAAGAACCAAAGAATGAATGTGAGAATAGAAATGCTAATTACTGCCGGAACAAAAACACCTGCGATTTTATCAACTAATCTCTGTACAGGCGCTTTACTTCCCTGTGCATCCTGTACCATTTTGATGATTTGGGCAAGCATTGTTTCTTTACCTACTTTAACCGCTTTAAATTGGAAGCTACCTTTTTGGTTAATCGTACCTGCAAATACCTTTTCATTTTCTTTTTTCAGTACAGGTACAGGCTCGCCACTTAGCATACTTTCATCCACATATGAATTACCCGATGTTACCATACCGTCCACCGCAATTTTCTCGCCCGGTTTTACAAGGATAACATCGCCTGCGTTTACATCTTCAATCGCTTTTTGTCTTTCTGTGCCGTCAGCTTCTATTGCTACAATCGCTTTAGGTTGCAGACTCATTAGTTTTTTAATGGCTGATGAGGTATTGCCTTTGGCTTTTTCCTCCAACAATTTCCCTAATAGAATAAATGCGATAATAACGGCTGCCGCTTCAAAATAAACATGGGCGTATAACCCTCTCTGATGCCAAAAGTTTGCAAACAACGTATTGAATACACTGAACACGTAGGCAATACCTGTACTCAATGCTACCAATGTATCCATATTAGCAGAACGGTGTTTGGCTTGTTTCCAAGCATTTACAAAGAAATCTCTGCCCAACCATAAGATAACAGGTGTAGCAAATAGCCACATTATCAAGTCTGCGTAAGGTATATTCATAAAGAACATTCCGATAACGACCTCAGGTAAGGACAAGATTATTGCCCATACTGTTTTTGTCTTTAGCTTTTGAAATTTCTGAGCGTGAATAGCTTCTAATGTTTCCTGCTGCTTAGTTTCATCTTCTACCAATAAATCATAACCGATAGACTGTACTGCTTTTTGCAGCTTGGCGGCATCGGTCATATTCGGGAGGTACTCAACTGTAAGATTGCCTGTTGCGAAGTTTACGGAAGCGTCAACAACGCCTTCCTGGTACTTTACGATGCTTTCAATACTTTCCGAACAAGAAGTACAAGTCATATCCAATACAGGAAAGATTTTTTTTACAGTGGAAACACCATAACCCAACTCCTTGATCGCTTTCACCGCTTCGCCTATTACTTCGTTATTATCTACCGTAATAGCTGCCCTGTGATTATTTAGCTCTACTTTGTGGATTTCTATGCCTTTAACATGCGCCAATCCTTTTTCAACAATTAATGCACAATGTTCGCTTTCTACATCTTCCAATGGAAGATAGATGATTTCTTTATTACTATTTGTTGCCATAATTACAATTGTTTTATTATACACTGTAAAATTGGCAAGAATATGAAAGGTAGTTATTGTGGAATTTTGTATTTAGTTTGTAAAATTTACACTTCGTCCAAAGGTTTTCTTTTATCCTCTTTTATTTGTTTGAAATGAGTAGGGGTTAGTCCTGTTATTTTTTTGAATTGGTTACTTAAATAGGCTACGCTTGAATAATTCATACGGAGAGCTATTTCGCTCAAAGATAATTCATCATATACTAATAATTCTTTTACCTTTTCTATTTTTTGAGCAATGAAATACTTTTCAATAGTAATGCCTGCTATCTCTGAAAACAGATTGGATATATAATTATAATCGTGGCGTAGTTTGCTGCTTAACACATCTGAAAGATTCATCCTGGCATCACTGTCCTGATGATGCGCAAGGTCTATAATTATATTCTTTATCTTTTCAATGATGCGACTTTTTTTATTGTCAATGATTTCAAAGCCTAAGGGAATTAAAACCTTATCCAAAGTGTTTTTTTCTTCGGATGTGAGTTCTTTGTTAAATGTTACTTCCCCAAGTTTGATATTTTTTACATCCAAACCTAATTTATTTAATTCATATTGCACCACCATAATACAGCGATTGCAAACCATATTTTTAATAAAGAGGGTAACCATACTTATTCTTTGTTACGTTTGTATATTCACAATAAATTTAATCTGTGCGCCCCGCATGAGCAGCACATATAAGCAAAAAGTTACAAAGAAAGTACAAACTTACATAAAAATCGTGATTTATAAGTGTGGCGAATAAAAATAAAGACCACTCCCTGCTGTGATTCCACAAACTTTTGTTTTTTGGAAAGTACCAGTACTTACTGGATTCCTCTTTGGCGTGTGTTGGAATGTGATTTCGATGTAAAACTTGTCAATCCCTACTTCATCCGTCAATTATCTGGCCGGAAGACAGATGTAAAAGATACTCAATGGATTGCCACTGTCTTGCAAAAGCAGCTGATAAAAGACAGTTTTGTGCCTGACCCTACTGAGCTCGACACAGTCTCCAGACGCGAGGACGCTACGCCATTTTCAAGTCTCTTTAGCCTCGCGACTGCCATCGCCGAACTTAAAATTATATTCAATCTTATTCCCTTTGTCATCATATTTGTAAGTCCATTTTCGAGATAAACTGCCGTCGGGTTTACATTCATTCTGTTCAATCATATTTCCATTGTCGTCATATGTCCAAGTATCTTTACCAACTAAACTGCCATCGTGGTTATACGTCTACATCGTCGGATTTCTTTTGTCATCATATTCCCAATTGGAAGTATGTTTTTTATCTAAACTACCATCGGAGTTATACCAATTCCGTTCCATCAGACGTCCTTTATCATCACGTTTCCCTGTAAATTTTTTGTTTAAACTACCGTCGAAGTTATAGCCGCTACTTCCAATCAGATTTCCTTTGTCATCATATTCGTAAGTATGCATTAAATTGCCGTTGGTGTAATACGTATTCCGTTCAATCAGGTTTCTTTTATCGTCATATTTCCAAGTATTTTTCACACGTAAATTACCGTCGCGCTCATACTCACTCTTTTCAATCATATTCCCTTGTGCGTCATATCTTGCCAAAAACAAGTTAGAAATAGTCTCCCTTGGTCATCTTGCCGAATTTAAATACCGCATCATAAGTAGCCCTTCTTACGCTCTTCACCTTGCCCTTTAAGTTGTTTTCTTCCACGGCTGTTTTTTGGACATTTTGCGCCCACGCGCCCACCACCACAGTAATACAAATTAATGTTAGCATTATTTTTTTCATTTTACGTCTGTTTTTATTTCCATACCCGTCAGGCTTTTCTGACTCGCCCCGTTTTTTGCAAGGTCTCTGTTTCCATTACATTGAATTGATTCAAGTGCATTGCATTCGTTTTAAAAACTTTTGCATAATTTTTATCTTTTAAATTATTAGTAATAAGTAGTTTAATAAAAATACACTGTTAATACACTCGCGAGGGTGTCCAAAAAGTATTTGGCACCCTCGTTTTATTCGCATCCTTGTTCGAGAATGATTTCAAATATTCAATTTTCAGAGATAGTCGACTGACTTTTTAAACAACCTTGTGAGTGACATGTTTCAAACATGAAATAATTTAACATAAGGCCCCTTTTGAGAAAATAGGTTAAATATTCTTCCGTTAAAAACGATTACTAACAATAGACCCCTCGTTTGCAAATGAGGGAGAGGCTATTAATTTTGCACTTTACTATATGTTCGGATAAAGATAGTGGGTTACTTTTTCTGGCCAGTCATTTATCGCTTCGGCTGTTCCTGCAATAAATGTCCAGCCGTCTGTGCCGTTAAACGGGTTTATCCAATAATGCTCGTTTATCATCACTTTAGTACTAGCGCCCATATATTCAAGATCGAAAGAGGATGTTATATCACTGCCACCACCTTTGACACCCTTCTTTATAATTTTAACATATATTGCGCTTTTATCTTCGTTCCACATTACGACTTCGGCTTTAATAGCCATAAAATGATCTTTTTCAAAAAGTCCTCCGTCATGTCTGTATTTTCTGCCGAGCAGGGTTTGTCCGGTTCTTAATGATTCTATGTGTCGGCGGCGCAAATTTTCTTTTTCTTTGAGCATTTTCTCATTTTCCACCTGTATTTCTTTATGCGATTTGCCTATTATAGCAGAAGCGGGGTCCATTTCAAACCATTCGCCATTTTTTGCTACGTTTATCTTTCCACTAGCGTTATATGCGCCGTTTACCTCGTCATATTGCGGCGGCACGGTGATTTTGCCTGCATTGATAGAAAAAAATCCCCATTTATTGTCTTCTGTTTGCAGGGAAACAAGGTCGTTTTGATACAAACTTACTTCCATATTTTTATAAACAAACGGCAGCAGCGTATTTCCTTCATTATCCAGTAAGCCCCATTTCCCGTCTTTCAATGCTTTGATGGTATTTTTATATATCCATTGCCTGTTTTTCAACGCAAGGCAAAGGTCGAGTTTGTCGTAAATAAAAGGTATTTTTATTTTACCGTCAGTGGTAAAATAGCCGACCTTATCGTTTTTGCGAAATTTATACATTCCTGTTTGGTCTACTACAAGGGTTGAGTATTCCGCAGGTACGATTTCTTTTCCCTCTACGTTAATGAAACCGTAAACTATACCGTCAGTTCCATACCATTTCCTGTATTCATCCCACGCTCCGCAGGTTCTTACCAAAGCAACGCCGTTTACAAAGTTCTCGATATTACAATATGAGCTGTTTTTAGGGTCAATAAGAAGTTTGCCTTTATCGTTTATCAATCCCACAGGTCCGTTTTCCTTGTGCCCGAGAATTCCTTTTCTTGTCTCAACCCAAACCATCCAGAAGCCGTTTCCCAAATCTTTGTATCCTACAAAGCTTGGTTCAAAAACAGTAAATACGCCTTTTTTAAATCCATATCTGTATGGTTCAAAAGCACGTATACTAAACGGAAACGGTTCGAGTTTGCCACTGACCATCTTCTTCTCCGTCATCTTCTCTGCGCCTTTTTGCTTGCTATAGTCGGGACTGCTAAAGTAGAACACGGAAACCAAATCAAGATTTGCCACATAATGTTCAAGCGTAAGGTAATATCCATACTTTTCTTTTACCTTATCTTGATTTTTTTTGCTAAAATAATTTTGCAACTTGCTTATTTTTACCTTGCCTGTGCAAGTTGCCCTGAAAACAGGTTTATCTTCCGTTACCCAAAAGACTTGAGAACTTGCAATCATATTCTCAAAGTCTTTCACAGATTGTCCGTTTACCGTCGTTGTGATAAGCAACAGCAGTATCGGGAAATAATACAATTTTCGAAACAGTTCATTCCTACCCGTCAGGCTTTTCGGGCTTGCCCCGTTTTTGAAATGGAATCCGGCCTCCATTATTCTGTTTGAAATTCCATGCTTTTGCATAATTTTTAATATTAAATGGTTTATTAGATCTGTTATTTGAATATGCTACCACACGAAAAAAGCGTGAAACTGTTCGTTGATTGCTTATTTTCATTATCAGGCTCTACCAAAACCATTGTGTTCAAATAAGCGCAAACAGTTCACGCCCGAAGACGTGAACTTTCGCATACCTATTCTCGAACACTTGTGAAACTTGGTAGATTTCGATAATGAGAGAATAAAAGCGTTAGCTCAAATATTTTTTGTTAATATGTATTTTATCCGTACATTCTTTTATTATTTTAATGTACAACAAAAATACTACATTTTCGTGAAATTCACTATAAAGGTTTTATTCCTTTTCATTATTTCGTTGTATTTTTGATGTTCTAAATCGAATATAAAAATGCACAGATATTTTACTGCTTCCTTCTTATTGATATTTTTAATAAACACTTCGATTCGTGCTCAATCAGGCCGGGATAACGAATTGTTCCGTAGGGCAGATAGCCTTCATGCCAAAATACTTACTATAGATACGCATACGGATACGCCCATGCAGTTTTTTTCGAATAAATCAATTGATTTAGGGAAGTGGAATCCGAATACAAGGGTCGACTTTGTAAAAATGCAGGAGGGAGGGCTGGATGCCGTTTTTTTTGCCGTTTTTCTGGAACAGGGTAGTCGTGATAATGCCGGTAATATTATAGCTAAAAACAAGGCTTTAGCTATTTTTAAATCAATCGGCGACCATATAAGCAAATACGCCGACTGGGTGAAGCTTGTAACCGTCCCGTCCGATGTATATTTGGCAAAACGGCAAGGAAAAAAAGCGGTTTTATTAGGTATCGAAAACGGATACTGTATTGGGAATAATTTAAGCAATATACATAAATTTAAGCAATTGGGAGTGGCTTATATTACCTTGTCTCACACAAAAAACAATGATATCTGCGATTCGTCGAACGATAAACCGGAGCATAACGGATTAAGCGAGTTTGGTATAAAAGTTGTGCGGGAAATGAACAGGTTGGGGATAATAGTCGATGTATCGCATACCTCCGATAAAACAATATACGATGTTGTACGTTACAGTAAAGCGCCTATTATTGCTTCGCATTCGTGTACAAGGGCTTTGACGAATAACCGCCGTAACTTAACTGATGCAATGATAAGGCTGATTGCCAAAAACGGCGGTGTGATTCAGGTTTGTATGGTTCCGCATTTCGTAAAGTCGCCGTTGTCGGGTAAAGCAACAGTTGCCGATTTTGTCGACCATATCGACCATGTTGTTAGCGTTGCCGGAATAGATTATGTGGGCATCGGCAGCGATTTTGACGGCGGAGCAGGTATAACAGGGTGCAAAAATGTGGCCGAAATAAAAAATATTACTGTTGAGTTGCTTCGAAGAGGGTATTCACCAAAAGATATTGAAAAAATATGGAGCTCGAATTTTTTACGGGTAATGGCGGAGGTTCAAAATTTGGCTGAATAATTTGATGTGTAAACCGTATTTTATAATACAATTTGTTTTAGTATATTTACCTTAAATTTGTTGGCGGATATATTCGATGTAATAAATATATTTATGTTTAATAGATTGTTACTTGAGTAATTATTAAAATTTCTATTGAAATGATGCGTTATATTTTCCATACCTTACTATTGATGTTGTTGTTCCCTGTGTTATCGTACAACACTCCTGCGCCCAAACTGGTTAGTACACGGATACAAATTTTAACCCCGTTTTCGGTAAATTTACATCTTTCGGATACATTCAATATCGCAATAATTGCTAACATATATACCGATACACGCCCTGATTCGTTAGTCATGGCAAAATACCCTACCGATAGTGTGCTGGCCGTTAAAACAGCTTTTGCGCTAAAAAATAAACTGGAAGATTCACCGGTATTTGCCGATTATGATTTTCCTGTATACAATTACAGAAGGGATGATAATAAATTGTACGAGGAGGGTTTGTCGTTAGATGTGGCGGCACAATTGGCCAAGGATGTACAGGCCGATTATCTTTTTACTGTCGACATTGTAAATACGCATATTTGGTATGATATTGCCTATGCCGAACACGACGGGGTAAATATAAGTTATGCAAGCAGTAATGTGCCTTATAAATTTATTTTCAGGTTTTATAATATCCGCAGTAACCGTATAGAGGATACTCAAATTGTTAATGATACGCTTGTTATTGAAACATCCTCATCGTGGGTAAGAGATGCTATGGATCTTTTTAAGGAAATAATAATCGGACGGGAAGCGGTTACTATGGCTTGCGAACAGGCCGGAGAAAGCTACGCCGAGCTAATTGCACCGCACTGGACTGATGAGATACGTTATTATTATAACGATGGTAGTCGGGATATGGACAGAGCAAACAAATACGTTGATAATCAGCAATGGCTGGAGGCAATGGATATCTGGATGAAATATTCGGCATCGTCGAACCAAAAACAGGCAGCAATGGCTTGCTTTAATATGGCATTGGCTTGCGAAATGGCCGATGATTTCGGTTTGGCAACGGAATGGCTGAACCTTGCTAAAAAGAAAGACTCGGGTATATCAATAATGGAATACGAAACCATTTTACAAATACGAATTAAACAGCTTGAAAAATTGAAAATTGAAAATACTATCAAGTAATGAGTATTACGTAATACACACTCACACTTCACGATTAACCATTACAATATTTTATGATATACCGTTTTGTTTGTATTCTTCTGTTCATGTTAATGCCTTCAACCTTGTTATTGGCTAAGCCTAAGCAGGTATTTACTCAAATCCAAGCATTAACACCCCCTAAAAAGCTTTTGGGCGTTTCCGATACGCTTAACATCGCTATAATTGTAAATATATATGGTATATATGGTGATACCAGGGTTGATTCGATAAATGAACAAAGTTTTCCACCGGATAGTTTGCTGGCAGTAAATGCAGGCTTATCATTAAAAAATCGTTTGGAGGACTCGCCGTTTTTTATTGATTATGATTTTCCGGTATATAAATACAAGAGAGATAGAACCGACTCGGTAATGTTGGAAGTAGATGAACTTCGGCAGTTAGCGGAAGGTATACAAGCGGACTATATAATCACTGTTGATATTATCGGCATTAATTTTTTATACGAAGTAAACAATATTGAGTACAGAGGCGAGAAATTAACGTATACCAGCGCTAAAGTTCCCTACCGGTTCCTTTTCGGATATTATGACACCCGCCTTAATAAAATTAAGGATATACAATTGGTAAATGATACTTTAATTTTTGATACAGGGCTTTACAGGGTTGATGCTGGTACAATGTACGTATTAGATGGTCTTCCGTCGATTGATGAAGCTACTTTGAAGGCAACGGAGCTATCAGTCCAAACTTATGCCGATATGATTGTACCACACTGGGTCGAAGAAGAACGCTATTTTTATAACGACGGAAGCCGCGATATGAAAAAAGCTGTAAAACATGTTGAAAACCAGGAATGGTATGAGGCAATGGAAATATGGATGGAAATTACTAGCTATGCAGATTTAAAACAGGCAGCACTGGCTTGTTTTAATATGGCGCTGGCCTGCGAAATGATGGATGATTTTAATTTGGCAATCGAATGGTTAAATTTAGCCAGGAAAAAGGATCCGAAATTATCTGTAAATGAATACGAACAGGTATTATACCGACGATTAAATGATAAAACAGTGATTGATAGGGTATTAAAATAAACTTACAATTTTATATATTCCATTTGTTATCAGCTGTTTGTGATTTTATCAGGTTTCTTTAGGCTTTGAATTTTAATTATGCTTAATTTTGACTCTCAAAATTTCAACAGATTAAAATGACAGAACATCTTATCGCAATCCTCGAAATTCTGAAAAATGCAATTTTAATTACCGGTTTGGTAATGATTATGATGTTAATGATTGAGTACATTAATGTTGCTACCAAAGGGCACGAATTTCAGTCGTTACAAAAATCACCGTTTTTACAAATTATTATTGCTGCATTGCTTGGTATAATCCCGGGTTGTATCGGGGGTTTTGCAGCAGTATCCTTATTTACGCACAGTATTATTAATTATGGCGCCCTGCTTGCCGCTATGATTGCCAGCGCCGGCGACGACGCATTTGTTATGTTTGCCATGGTACCCAAAATAGCTATGCTGGTAACTGTAATTACGTTTGTACTGGCTATAATTATAGGATTTATTGTAAATATTTTTGTAAAAAAGTTCCCGTTATCTGCTCATACCGATCATCACTTGGAAGTACATCATCATCATGGTTCTTTTGAAAAAGTTCTTAGTAATTTTAAAGAGAACATGAAAAATATAACCTTCGAGCGGGCTATACTGATAGCCGGGATTTTGATTTTTATTATCAGTTTGGCCAGCGGAATATTGGAGCATGACCATAGCCATGGTATCGAAGGGTACGAGTATGGAGCCGATTTTGATCATAGGCATGAACATATGCACACCCATGCTCATGGGGGCGGCTTTATGTTCAGCGAGCGCTGGCTGAATTTACTATTTGTGGGGATAGGTGCAATAACATTGGTTATTATATGCTTGGCTAAAAATCATTTTTTAACGGAACATCTTTGGGGGCATATCATTAAGCAACATTTTTTGAAAATATTTTTATGGACATTGGGCGCTTTGATACTCATATATGTTTTAATGCAGTTTATCGATGTTGAAAAATGGATGCATGATAATCTTTTTGTAATATTGATTTTGGCTTTGCTGGTAGGTATCATTCCCCAATCGGGACCGCACATGATATTTATTACCATGTTTGCAGCCGGGCATATTCCGTTAAGTATTCTTTTAGCCAATACCATTGTGCAGGACGGACATGCCGGCTTACCTTTGCTTGCCGAAACCAAACGCGGATTTTTCAGCATGAAAGCCATAAAAATAGTGGTCGGGCTTATTGTCGGAATATTGGGGTATTTTATCGGATTTTAAACGTTTATACGATATGCATAAATATGAAAACAGGCTGAGGAATATTAGTTCTTCAGCCTGTTTCGTATAGGTTCCTCTATAATTAGAGGTTAATCTTCAATGTCTTTACCTATTTTATGAAGCTTACGTAAATAAATCGAAAGTATTATACGGAAAATCCCCATAAATAAAAGGGCCAGACCAACAAGCAATAAAACACTCATACCTCCGAATATAGGGTTGATTATAACAAAGAATGAGAGGACTACGGCTAAAATACCTGAGGCTAATGTCCACCCCCAGCCTTTTACCCGGTACGATTGTAAATCGAACGATGTCCCGATTGTCATAATTCCCCGAAATAATAACCAGAAACCGAGGAAATAAGGGAGCATGGCCATTGTTAGCCCGGGGTAGCATACCAAAACAAAACCGATAATAAAATCGAGGATACCGCCTGTTAAATACCATCCCCAGCCATCAATTATTTTGCAGTTTGTTGCAGCGAAATAAATTTCCATTATCCCCGAAGCAAATAAAACAATACTGAATGCAATGGCTATAGCCGTGTATCCTTCAATCGGGTCGCAGAACATCCAAATGGCCATAACTATGTATAAAATCCCCAATATAAGGGATACCCACCAATTTTTAATGGCCGATTTAATTGATTTTAAAAATCTTTCTTCCATAATTCTAAATATTAATGTTAATAAACTATGAAAATACGCTTGATTTTAGATCATCAAAATACATTTAACAGATTAACAATTAATATTTTAAAGTAATCCATTTAAAATGTATATTCATTACTGTGATAATCACTCACAGTAATGAATAATAAACAGATAATTGCTGAAATAGTTCTGAGATATTTTTAAACGAATATCCGGATATTAGCCAAAAAGATTTAACATATTTAAATTTGAATCAAAAACTGAGGGTGTCCCACAAGGGCGCTCTTTTTTTTGGTTATTATGCAGCTATTTTTTGTTGATTTAGATTTGTGACTTTTACAATCTGAGTTTTTGTGGTTTCGTAGTATTGACCGACTATAT
>JAISFN010000061.1 GCA_031263585.1 Prevotellaceae bacterium
AACCTGAACTAATTTAAAATGTACTTATACCAAAATGTCCATTAGAACCATCGTGTGAACAAAATATTATTTTTATGTTTGTATTTCTAATGGACACCATTAGATGTTATTGGATGTAACTATTTGATATTCACAAGGATTTATGGGGTTCATTTCTGTATAATTCATCTAGAACGGCTTATAAATTATACAGAATTTGGAATTACGTTTTACAGATCAGGAGATAAGTTCCTGGGGCGGGGTCAGCCTGTTGAAGAAGATGTTGTATTCATCGGGCTTTATGGATATTTTGGCCAGTCTTCCCTTGCCCTTGCAAGGATCGAATAGGGGGTATGATCCTTTGCAACTTATTGTACGGTTTATGGTTTCCCTTTGGTGTGGCGCCAGCCGCTACGCCCAGTTGGATGTCTCTCGTTTTGATTATAGCCTCCAACGCCTTTTCGGTTGGGATCGGATGCCTGAACACAAGGCCTTTCAGCGTTATTTCAATAAGTTTACTATAGAATCCACCCTGAAGGTATTTGGCGCTCTGTACCATTGGTTTTTCTCCGGGCTTACGTTTGACAATTTCACGATGGATATCGACTCTTCCGTATTGACCCGTTATGGCGACCAACAAGGCGCAAAAAAAGGATACAACAAACATAAACCGGGTAGGAACTCCCATCATCCCATCGTCGCTTTTATTGCCGATGTCGAAATAGTGGCCAATTTCTGGTTGCGCCCGGGAGACGCTCATACGGCAAATAACTTCAGGGCCTTTCTGGAAGAGACCTTCCGTTTTATCGGAGATAAGAAAATCGGTCTGCTCAGACTGGATTCCGGTTTTTATAGCCAGGAGATTTTTGATTATCTGGAAGGTGTAGAAACTCCCATCAATTACATCATAGCGACTCCCATGTACCTACCCATTTAACGAAAAATAGCGGCTGGGCGGACATGGTTACAGCTGGATGAAGGTATTGAAATCATGGAATTTGAATATAAAGCTGAAGATTGGGCATCTCCCCGCCGCATGATTGCGGTACGGCAAAAGATAAAAACCCGCCCCAAAGTAACAGGTAAACAATTGTCTCTGTTTGCCGATAATTGGGAAATAAGCGAATACCGTTACAGTTGATTTTCCGAACATGTTCTGAAGTTTTCGGGTCACATTTGCGGGGGCAAAGGTAGGGGTGATTAAGACATGGGACAATACCATGTTTATGGTATTTTTTAGCGTTATACTATTCGGTCTGCAATGGAATATTCGATATTGTAATTATAGTATTTATCCCCTTTCATGATTTCGGAGAACGTTTTTAGTGCGTATTGCGCTGTGTTATTCCCCACTCCCGCGCCTCTGCCTGCGCTTTCCACAGTTTCGCATATACCCCGCCGCACCTCAGCAATTCATCGTGCGTACCGGTTTCGGTGATTTTACCTTCGTCAAACACAAGGATATGTTCTGCGGACTTAGCCATTTGCAGATGATGCGCTATCATCAGGACAGTGCGACCTTTCGAGAGTGTGCTGATTGCCTTTTGTATCAGCGCTTCATTCAGCGGGTCGATGTTGCTTGTAAGTTCGTCAAGCAACAGTACCGGCGCGTCCTTTAAAAAGGCTCTCGCAATGGATATGCGCTGTTTTTCGCCGCCAGACAGGCGTGCGCCGTTCTCACCGAGCATGGTGCCGTATCCGTCGGGCAGGCTCATGATAAAATCGTGAATCATGGCTTTTTTCGCGGCGGTTTCGACCTGTTCCCGTGTGGCGTCGGGCTTACCTGTCAGGATGTTTTCGTAAATGGTGTCGGCAAACAGGATAACGTTTTGCATCACGATACTGACGCTGGAAAGCCATTCGTCATAATCCATTTGCCGGATGTCCGTTCCGCCTGCTTCAATGTTTCCCGATTCCACGTTCCAGAAACGCAGGAGCAGGTTCATTACCGTTGTTTTACCCGAGCCTGAGGCGCCCACCAGCGCGGTCAGACTGCCCTGCGGAAGATGAAAATCCGCATCTTTCAACGTAAATCCGTTCTCCTCATAGCGAAAGTTTACATGCCGGAAAGCAATATCAAAACTGTCCGTTTTCACTGGTGTTTCGGGTCTTTCAACTGTTGGGGCGTTCAGCAGTCCGGATATGCGTCCGAAGGAGCTTTTTATCTGTGCCAGCGTTATGCGATAGCTTTCCATATTCGCAAAGGGTATATAAAAAAGCTGACTGAACACGATAAAATAGATAAAGTCGATAACGGACAGTTTACCGCCTGCCGCGAGCGCGCCGCCAGTCAATGCGACGAAGGCAAAACAAAGCTCAAGCGGGATAAAATATTTTGCCGAATCTTTTGCACCCTGCCGCGCTTCGGCTTTACTGCTTCGCCCGAAACGGGCGGCGCTTTCCTTTACGTCGTTTTGAAAAAGCAGCCCGCCGGGAAAGGTTTTAAGCATGGGAATATTTTTCGTAAACTCAACAAAACGCGATACCATCATTCCAAGATTTCGCGCATTTTCGTTTTTAAGGCGAAGCGACTTCCCGAAACCCAGTTTCTGGACAAGGAAGGATACAGGCAGTAGCGAAATCATCACAAGTCCCATTTTCCAGTTCAGGACAAAGAGGGCAATGCCGATAACAAGGGCGGTTATCATGTCCGCCAGCATGTTAACTCCCAAATGCGCCGTCGATTTTTGCAGATTATCCACATCGTCATGCACGGCCGTGCTGATATTTCCAAGCTGCTCGCCGGTATAGAAGCCAAGCGAAAACTGCTTTAAACGGCGTACAACCCGTTCCTTGAGCTTCGTTTCCATCTCAAAACCGGCGATATGCGTTGTTATCAGGGATACCGTCGTGCAGATAAATTTCCCGCCCAGCAGCAGGGCAAAGCAGGTGATGTGCGGGGCAAATGAACCGTCCGGACCGGCAAGCGTTTCATAAAGCATGTCGAAAACCGTCAGCAGTATGGCGGCGGAAATCAGTGCGTTTCCGGTCTCGGCAAGGACAGCACAAATCATGGAAATCTTTCCTTTTCTGCCGATGTAACTGAATAAATTCCTTATCATAATATCCTCCTTTCCCTGATTTTCCAGTTTTCCGCCTCGCGTTGCGCGTGAATCATCGACCGGTAAAGTTCGCAGCCGGAAAGCAGTTCGTCGTGTTTTCCCGAAGCCTCAACCTGTCCGTGATTCATGACCGTAATCCGGTCGGCGCCAGCAATGGTGTTTAAATGATGCGCGATGACAATCAGCGTTTTGCCCCTGCATAGGGCGGAGATTGCTTTCTGTATCAGCGCTTCGTTGTACGGGTCGATGGAGGCGGTAGCTTCATCCAGTATGATTATCGGCGAATTTTTCAGAATCATTCTTGCCAGCGAAATCCGCTGTTTCTCGCCGCCCGAGAGTTTTGCTCCGCCTTCGCCCGCGATGCTTTGATAGGCGTTCGGCAGGCGCATGGTGACTTCATGAATTTGCGCCTTTTTTGCCGCTTCCATGATTTCCTGTTCGGTAGCGTCCGGCTTCCCGATGCGGATATTGTCCGCGATGCTGATGTTGAGCAGAAAGTTTTCCTGCTGCACGACGGATATAAGCGCAGTCCGTTCCGTTTCCGGAATATCTTCAATCTTTCTGCCGTTCAGGGTGATGCTCCCTGCCTGATGACGCCACAACCCGAGCAGAAGCCCTGCAACCGTGCTTTTACCGGCTCCGGAGGGTCCGACGATAGCCGATGTGGTGTTCTGCTTGAAAATCATGCTCACATCGGTTAATGTTTCGTCCGTTTCGCCGTATGAAAAACGAACATGATTAAATTCAATATCTCCGGCAGATACTGCGCTTGCAGTTTCGGACAGCGAAGGAAGAGGCTCGTCCATAATGCTGTTCACCGCTTTCATGGTATTTTTATATACCGTTGTATTGAACAGAAGCGTAACCGATTTGAGCAGATTTTTAGTAAACTGTCCCGACAGGATAACGGCAAGAACGAAACGGGTGATGTCGAATGCCGTAGCGGGTTCGTTCCGAAGTCGATTCGCACCAGCAATGGCTGCCAGCACAATGCCACATTCCATCAGCACGGCAACAAATCCCATGGGAGCAGATTGTATATAAATGGATTTTTTCGCCTTGCGGATATAGTCGTCCATGCTGGAAAGCACCTTTTCCGTTTTACGCTCTCCCTTGGCAAAGACTTTAATAACCGGAATGGTGGAAATATACTCCATAATATTTTCCGACACTGTTCGCATACTGTCCTGATAGGCGTTGATGCTGCTTTTCCACAGCGGATTGACAGCCGCCATGATGAGGACAATGAGCGGAATGGAGGCAATCAGCGCAAACCCCATTCGCCAGTCCAGAACGAATACCGCAGCCAGACTTAACGCACATACTGAACAGGTAACCGACATTTCCGGCAGCGTATGCGCCAGATAAAGCTCGATTCGCTCCACGTCACGGTCAACGATACCGGCGAGTTCTCCCGACTTGTGCTTTTGAAAAAAGGAAAGCGGCAGTTTTTTCAGTTTGTCTATCAATGCAAGGCGTATGTTCAGCAGCGACGAATAGGCAAAATCATGCGCTTTCCACAAAGCCAGCGCATAACACGCCGCTTTTACAAGCTGACAGACAACGATTCCAAGAGAGGGGAGCAGCAAATCGTTAAATCCCTTGTCGTCCCATAACAGGGCAATCATATATACCGCGAGAAGCGAGGATGCTATCCCCGCTAACACGCTCGCAGCTGTGAAAAGATCGGCAGACTTCCCGCGTTTTTTATGATTTGTGTTCATACAGCTTTATGTATCATTAAAATTCACGGGTGCAAAGGTACAGGCTGTGTAAGTGCTGTACAATCCCCAGTTGTTGGTATTTATTGATATTTTCGCTGTTCTGTTCTAATCATTTGTGGGGCTAAAAAGTTAAATTATGTAATTGCGTTCATCTTTTAAATCCGCGTCATCTGTGTGCCTATATGTAATATTATTTCAACTGTTTTAAATTCCGGTTATCCACCAGCGACCGCATTTGTGTAATCGCCAGGCTGTTGAGCTGCACAAGTCGTTCGCCCTGCGGAAGTCCCTGCCTGTAACACCAGAAAGATGTTATCATGACATTATTCGTGTCTTTTGCCGACACTGCCTTTAAGACTTCGACCATGCTCAATACCCCGTCTAATTTGCCTTCCTCACCGGTCAGGTCGATACGGACTTTTATGCAAATCCCGCTTTCCCTTGTAAATTCATACCTGAAACAGGTTTCCTTCACAGTCAAAGGAAATATCGAAATACCCTTTCTCCCGTAATTCCAGTAACGCTGTAATAATCTGACTGACTTTTTCTTTCATTGCTGTAATTATTTAATTGTTAATCCATCGACCATTGAAAAATCCGGGAACGGACTTGTTGTAACAATAGCATTACAAATGCAACGAAGGGCATGGATTAAAAAATTATGGGAGGCTATCGACGAATCCTCCTAATGGACATTTTGGGCTTATTTTATAATGTCTAATCAATAATTGCACAAATAGCACATGTTTTTATCACATTATCAATATTTTAAAATATTAAATCATGAATTTTGTATAATAATTTGCCAAGCTTTTTCAGACTTAGTTAATTGCCTGCAAACAATTCGGCAAGTTTTGCTATCAAAGCTTCATCATAAACATCTTTGGCAATAATTGTTCCGGTTTCGTCAATCAATACGTTACCCGGAATAAATTTAATATTATATAAATAAGAGCCTTCGCTATTCCATGCTTTTAAATCCGACATCTGGGGCCAAACAAGTTTATCTTTTTTAATCCGGTTAACCCAGTTTTCTTTATCTCTGTCAAGCGATACTCCTACTATTTCAAAACCTTTGCTTTTATATTTACTATATAGGCTAGTTAAAATAGGATTTTCTTCCAAGCAGTCGGGGCACCACGAAGCCCAGAAATCAACCATTACATACTTGTTTTTTCCAACATAATCGGACAGTGCGATTTCCTTGCCTTCGACATCGGGCATTTTCAAATCAACAAACTTTTGCCCTGTCATCACCCGCTTCATCCGTTCCAAATCGTCCTTAACCGATCTAATGTAGTACGATTTACCAATAATACTATCGAATTTAGCCAATGCGTTTTCTACTTGTTCGGGTTTCAGGTTTAAGGCAATTGTACGCAAAACGTAAGCCGATACAATTGAATTTGGATGGTCGTTAATAAATTCATACTGATAATTCCGGTAGTTATCGCTTGCCTTGTCATAATCCAAGGTAAACTGTCTTTTAGTTTCGGGAGTCAATATTTTATCGGTTTGTGCTTGCCTTGCCTCACGCAAGCGCTTATTTACATCCTGTATTTTTGCACGGTAGTCTACCCCGCCTTTCAAATAACCGGCATATAAATCGTTAAGCGGCGAGCCTACGGCTATGCTATTCTGAACCTCGTTAGCATCGAGCGTAACCTGCATAGGTAGGTTCTCGACAAATAAAACCGTGTTCGGTTTTTCATCTTTAACCGAAATGTTATATACATCGGGTGAAGTTATACTTCCTTTCATAATAAATATCCCGTTTTCAATCACCGCGCTATCAATTGTTGTTGCAGGGCGCATATTGTCAAGTTGTTTTAAATAAACGGTTTTTCCGTTCATATCGCCAACTACAGTACCATTGATTTCGTATTTAGGCGTTTCTTCATTGCAAGCAATAAAAACACCTAAAATAAACAGAGGTAAGAAGATAAGTTTTTTCATATTAATAACAGTTTAATATTTAGAATTGAATTTGCAGGGTAAATGTAAAAAAAATTTCGGTTAAAAATTGAGCATTTGTATAAAAATCGTATTCAGGTTTTATAAAATAATAAGAAACAGGGTTTTAAGTATTGAAAGTTTACCGCTGCGAGGCAGTCTCAAAAATCAGAATTGAACTCGTTCCTGTCATCCTGAGCAAAGCCAAAGGATTTTATTATCAATTAAATTAGATTCTTTATTTCGTTCAGAACCGAGCTTTACGAATTCGGCGAAGCCAATGACAACTCGGAGGACTTTTAAAACAGCCTCATATAAAACAAGCTGAAAATGAAATCAGAAAAGCAAAATAGGGAGTAGTGAAACCACGTGAAAGAATTCGTGTGACAGGCTATTTATAACTCCGCTTATAAAATTTATCCGCCAATAAACATTATTTTTACCCATGGCAAACGTATCAAAATGCATCAAAAATATACCATATATATAATTTTGTTATTATTAAAATATTAGTATTTTGAAAAATATTAGAATGATTCTAAATAACAAAATGACAAGTTTGTAACATGCTGAAAATTTCATATTTAATAAATAAACATTATTTTGATGCGTTTGCCCTGATTTTTACCAGAACAAATGGTTTTTTGTGTATATAAACACTACATTCATAAAATTAACGGCATGATTTATTGTATCTAAAAACAATAAGTTTATATTTGTATTTTATATATCATAAAAAACATAAACTACATATAACTAACAAATTAAATAAAAGCTATGTTTAAAAAACTATTAATTACAATTTTCGTTCTTTTTGTTGCAATTCCTTCATTCTCTCAGGATTTTTTAGGATATAACTACAGCAATTTCCAAACGGCTGGGGGGATGGTGTTTAATCCAGCCTCGATTGCTGGAAGCTATTACAAAGTAAATGTTAACATTTTATCAATCAATGTGGGAGCAATTAATAATGCTTACGAATTTAAGAAAAACAAATTGTTTGACGACATGATTGAAGGTGAAGATTTTTTAAAAAATAACAGTTCGGGAAGCAAAAATTTGTTTATGAATGTCGATATCCTCGGCCCGTCTTTTATGATTGAACTCGGTCATAAAATCGGCTCGGTTGGTTTCACTTCGCGCATACGGGTATTGGCCAGCGAAAAAAATTTGGATAACGGCATTTTCCAGCTATTAGGTGATTCGAATTTTGATTTTTTCGGTAAACGATTCACACAAAATGATTTGATGCTAGATATACATGGTTTTGCCGATTACGGATTAACCTATGCCCGCACGGTTTGGGCAAACAACAAGCATGTGCTTAAAGGTGGTGCTACGGTTAAATATGTAATGGGTTTGGCCGGCGGGTCGTTCCGTGCCGATAACTTGAATGTACAAATTGACCTGAATGAGATTATTGATGATGAGAAAATCGGAGATTTACAGGGCAATGTTACATTACTATATTCGGATGCCATTGATATTGCTTTCGGAGACGATTCGGACTTCAGCGATATTTGGGATGCCGCCAGCAGCAGCAGTGGTTTCGGTTTCGACGTCGGGATGGAGTATGAATGGTATCGCGACGGTAAATACCAGCCAGTTATTGAAAATACGAGTATTTGGAAAAGCAACATTTTAACTCCGTATACCTTAAAGGCTTCTCTGTCAATTACCGATATTGGAAGTGTAAAATACAATCCATCGGAAAATGCCGCCAGCTATAGCGTACATATGTCGGGCGTACCGACAACCGAATTGAACATGGAGGAAGATGACCTGAACGATTATATCAACCGGCTAAGAAGTGAAGGTTATATAAACGAAATGGAAGTTAAGGGAAAGTACAGCCTGTCGCTACCTACACAATTACGGTTTAATATCGACTGGAAAGCCTACAAAGGGCTTTTTGTAAATGCCGGAACAACAATGAATTTGTTGAGTAAGAGCCGTTATGGGGGGCGTTATGCAAATTATTACTACATAACGCCACGTTACGAAAACCGGTGGATGACCGTATACAGCCCATTATCAATCAATTCTCTCAATCAATTCCATTGGGGTTTCGGGGTTAATCTGGGTATGTTTTTTATTGGCTCAGGTTCAATTATCTCCAATTTGTTTAATTCGCGTTTTAAAGCTGTCGATGTGCATTTTGGCTTTAGTGTTCCTATCCGCCAGAAGGCTAAAAATATAGAATCCTTTGTTTCACCTACAGGCGATGAAGATATTATTATTAAATAAAAGTAATTTGCAATAATACAGTATTAAAAGATGAAAAAAGCTTGCCGACGCTGACTTAGTAGTTTACGTCGGCATTTGTTATCGCACAATTTATATTATGTGATATTTAGACTTAACTGTTGTCATATTGGAGCTCTGAATGAAGTGAACGATCTGTTTGTGAGATATTTACTTTTGACGATTTTCAATTCATGGCCTCAGCATGATAGCTTGATAACAGTTTTTAGTATCAATAATGCCACGCGAAAGATTTGTGCGACAGCGGAGCGTTGGCAACGTAAAGCCGACAGAGGGAGCTATCTGTTAAAACTTAATTCAGTCCTTTCATGCTTAATTGTATACGTTTGCGGACGATATCAACTTCAAGCACTTTTACCTTTACATGCTGGTGTAGTTTTACCACGTCGGCAGGGTTCGTTATAAACGCATCAGCCATTTGCGAAACGTGTACCAGTCCATCCTGTTTAATGCCGATATCCACAAATGCCCCGAAATTGGTGATATTGGTTACTATACCGGGCAGTTCCATACCTTCGTGTACATCCTCGATGCTATATATGTCTTGTGCAAACTCAAAAACCTTAACCTTTGTACGCGGGTCGCGACTGGGTTTGGTAAGTTCGCCAAGTATGTCGTTAAGCGTAAGCTCTCCCGTTTCGGGCGTGATATAGTTCTTTTTATCAATCCGCTTTTGTAATTCTCCATCTTTCAGCAATTCGGCAATCGATGTATTCAAATCCTTGGCCATTTTTTCTACAATAGGGTAGCTCTCGGGATGTACAGCGCTATTATCAAGCGGATTAATACCATCGGCAATACGCAAAAAGCCTGCCGACTGCTCGAATGCTTTCGGGCCGAGCCGGGCAACTTTTTTCAGTTCGTTACGCGACTTAAACGTACCGTTGACTTTGCGGTAATCCACAATATTTTGGGCCAGTTGAGGACCTAAGCCCGATATGTAGACGAGCAGGTATTTACTGGCCGTATTTAAATTTACTCCCACTTTATTAACACAACTTTCGACTACACGATTGAGGCCTTGCTTTAATTTCGTTTGATCGACATCATGCTGATATTGACCGACGCCGATTGATTTTGGGTCGATTTTTACTAGTTCCGACAAAGGATCGATCAGGCGGCGACCAATTGATACAGCTCCTCTTACGGTTACATCATACTGCGGAAACTCCTCGCGGGCAACTGTTGAGGCAGAATATACGGACGCCCCGTCCTCGCTTACCACAAACACCTGTATATTGCGGTTAAAATGTTGTTTTTTTATAAAATGTTCCGTTTCACGGCTGGCAGTACCGTTGCCAATGGCAATTGCCTCAATTTTGTAAGCATCAACCAAGGCTGTAATTTTACGGGCAGCCTGCGATACCTCATTTTGCGGCGAGTGCGGGTATATAGTTTCGTTATGCAGCAGATTTCCTTGGGCATCCAAACAAACCACTTTACAGCCCGTACGATAACCTGGGTCAATTGCCAGTACAGTTTTCTCACCCAATGGCGAGGCAAGTAACAACTGGCGCAGATTTTCGGCAAAAACCCGTATAGCTTCTTCATCGGCTTTATCTTTTGTCAGCTTAATGAATTCTGCTTCCAGCGATGGCATAATCAAGCGCTTACATGAATCGGAAACTGCTTGCTGCATTTGCCCTGCCGATTCGCTCCGGTTTTTTACCACAAGCTTTTCGATTAAACCAATCGCTTTATCGCTATCAGGCCCGACACTCATTTTTAAAAAACCTTCGTTTACGCCACGCATAATAGCTAAAAATCGGTGCGAGGGACAACGGTACAGTAACTCAGAAAAATCGAAATAATCGCGGTATTTTGTACCTTCCTCGTCTTTCCCCTTTAGCACTTTGGTCGCGATAATCGCATCGCGGGCAAAAAGCTTGCGTACTGCGTTCCGCACCCATTCATCTTCGCTTACCCATTCGGCAATAATATCGCGCGCGCCAGCCAAAGCATCGTCTTCATTTTCCACATTATCCGATAGGTATTTCACAGCTTCGGCATATACATCGGTGTTTGCATATTGTTTCGAAAGTAAATCGGCCAGGGGTTCCAGTCCTTTTTCGCGGGCAATGATAGCTCGTGTACGGCGCTTGGGCTTATAGGGCAGGTAAATATCTTCAAGCTCTGCCAATTGATAGCAATTCACAATGCGTTCGCGCAGTTCATCAGTCAGCTTTCCCTGTTCTTCAATGGTTGAAAGGATGGTTTGTTTCCGCGCGTCAAGCTCTTTCAATTTATCCGACTGCGTTTTAATTTCGCTTACCTGAACCTCGTCCAGATTACCGGTTTGCTCTTTACGGTAACGGCTGATAAAGGGAATGGTAGCCCCTTCATCCAACAGTTTTATGGTATTTTCGACTTGTTTCGGTGTTAGTTGCAGCGCACTGCTGATGATGGATACATGTTGTTTTTGCCTCATGAAATTTTTATTGAGTTATTTTGATAGTAAATCTTTAATATGCAATGATATGTCGATTCCTCCTACCAGCCCGTGGCAGGGAATAACGATTTTCGTCGCTGGAAATTTCGCAATTAGTTTTTCTATGGTAGGCCGCCGTTCGTTAACAACGGCGTCGGCTAGGTTGCCAAGTCCAGTTAAATGGATATCTTTTGCCATGCATCCGGCAAACAAAATCTTTTCCGACAGAATCCACACCACAATATTATCGGCAGTATGTCCGCCACCCAGATAGTAGCAACTAATGCCTATATCGTTCAATTTCAAGTTTAACAAATTGGTAAATGCATTTTGAGGAACCGGCAAGGCTTTTTCGTGGGTAATATCAATTGTTAGTTGGTTGGCGTACGATTTTACTCCGGTATTGGTCAGGTATGCCAGCCCCCCCATACAGTCCTCGTACCAGTGGCTGGGTACAAAACCCACAACAGTTACATGTAATGAATCGGTAATGTATTTCATCAATGTTTCAGTTTGTTCGTTGTTTCATGGCAAATCAATTAAAAAGGCTTCTTGTTTATCAATCAGCAATAAACCGTTTGCTGTAGCCTTTCTCCACGATTTGGTTTGAAAATAATAAGTGTAGGTATGTCTTAGGGTTTATTTTCAGCAAATGAATATCCTCCGATATTTTTATTCGACTCTCATCCGGTTGCCCATAGGTTGTTATCCGAAACAATATCAACAATAAAACCAGTAATTTGTATTTCATTTATTAGAGTTTATGTGGATTATGGTATCACGTATTAAAATACACGACTTTTTTAATTAGATAATTTGTAAATGAGTGCCTTTGAAAATAATTCTCATATTTTCGAATTTTCTCATTAGTAAATTAATGAAGTCTTTGTTTCTTAAATCCTTGTTCAATATAATGTCAATTAAATATCATATATGATAAGAATTTAAAAAGATATCTTTTTCCAATCCATTCAAGAGAAGATGCTTAAAACCTCATTTCCTTTTGGGTAGAGAGGCATTTTGTCCTTATTCGATTAAAAAGCTACAAAGTTATTTAAATATTGCAAAAAGCTGTTTTGAATTTACGATTATTTAATATAATATATTTAATTCCAGTTGATTAATTTGCGCGTATTTACTATCTTTATAATTATCAAATAAATAATTGCAAATGGGAATCCAATAAATACTGGTACTTTCCATGGCTACATGGAAAACATCATAAAGCTCCAAACAGGAGCGGAGTTCATATAAACCAGAAGTCAGAGTACTAAATTGTTGCTCTTTTAATACCCCCTGATTCATTGATTATACACATAAAGACACTATCTTTGTGTACATCAAGGCCACAGTAAGTTTGCATAATAATTAGGAATTT
>JAISFN010000187.1 GCA_031263585.1 Prevotellaceae bacterium
GCGGCTGGCGAAAGACTGCGAACGCACGATAGAATCTTCCGAAACGATGGTTTATCTCGCTTTTATCGCGCTGATGATTAAATTTTTATAATGAAAATTTTTAGACAAACTCTTAATCTCCTAAATGTTAAATAATTAAAAAACAGACAAATGACAACGAACATTTTAAAATTTGCTGCTATGGCAGTATTTGCCGCAATCATAGCCGCAGGATGCGGAAGCGGCAAACAAGCAACATCAAGTACAACCACCAATGACATTGATCAACAAATCGCTTTGAAAAAAAAGCAAATGGAGTTAGACCAAGTCAATGCAGAGGTGGAAATTCAAAAAAAACGCAATGAAATGGCTATGCAGGAAGTAGAAAATGAAGCCGCACAAAAGACACAGAATACGCGCAAAATGCTTGCAGGCGAACAACGTACTACTATTTTCTGTATGGAGGAGGCTTTTGATAAGCCTGGCGAATACATGGGTGGGCTTGGCGTAGTGGAAGACCGTCCTGACAGAACTCGTGCAATTTTGGATGCCAACCGTGCTGCTATCGCAGACATTAGTACAAGGTACATTGGCATGATAAAAAATGCTATTGAAGACTACAGTAAAGATGTGAATGTTCCTTCTGGAAAAAAAATGTATGAAAGTAGCTTGGAAGGCGGCGCGGCAGCAATTGGAACTAAAGTAATTGATAAATATGCTAACGCGGTATGTCGTGAAGTTTCACAAAGCGCTACTGGAGATTGAGTTGGATATGTGGCTGTTCATGTATTGTTGCAAGATGCAAAAAAAGGACTTGCCGAAGAACTCGAAGTACGCAAGGTAGATTGGGATAAGAAGAAATTCTTTGAGAAAATGGATGCTGAGTTAGATAAGGAAGCGGCCAAACGCAAAGCCGAATTAGAATCAGGCAATTATTAATAGGTCAAAAGAATGAAAAAATTATCCATTTTAATATTTTCCATGTTTGTGTGCATAATAGCATTTTCACAAACAAGCAGTGACTTACGCCCTATATGGACAAAGTCAATTCCTAACACGCCTTCCGGAGCTAACTACTTTCTCAACTGGGGCGTAGGCGAGGGCAATAATGAACAACAAGCCATAAACGATGCTTGGGCAGATGCATTGCAAAAATCACTGCACGAGTTAGGTGTTGTAGGTATTACTCAACAAGACATTGATGCCGTTGCTAAAAATGGTATTGATGCCGTTGTGTCTTTCAATAAAATGAAACGCAGGCAATTGTGCGTAACAAACGCAATTCGTAAATCAACTGGCAAAGTAATGGTTTACATTTTAATACAGGTACAGCGGAATGTAAATGGAAAAGATGACTTCTATGATGTAAACCCCAATATTTGCAGCGATTTCGATTTTGATCGGAAATTAAAAGAAATCGACGATGGCATTTATTCCTTTTCCGCCCGTGTATTTGTACCCGGCATGGCGCAATTACACAAAGGGAACACTACAAAAGGCGTATTATTCATAGTAGGCGAAGTGGCTATGATAGGCGGCGTAGTTGCTTTTGAAGGGCTCCGCTCTTCGTACGATTCAAAAATAAACACAACACACAACGCAACCGACAAACAGTCATATATCGATAAGGTAAATAATATGCAAAACTTGCGTAACGGCTTTATTGCGGGCGCGGCGGCGCTGTATGTATGGAACGTGATTGACGGTATTGTGGGCAAAGGCAAAAAACACGTAATGATAGGCAATGCCAATGTACAACTATTACCATATGCCGCACCTGATGCAAGCGGTATAATGTTGGCAATTAAATTTTAAAAGAAAAAACAATGAAAAAAATAATTTTACTATTAAGCTGCGTACTATTGGCTGTAATTTTTAACGGTTGCTCCAAAAACCAACCCGATATGTACGCCACGCTCTACGGCGTAATTACCGACCATAGTACGGGAGAACCTATTGCCAACGCAAGCGTGGTACTTAGCCCTGGCGGGAAAACAAAAACCACTGGTAACGACGGCGCGTTTGAATTCCCCGATTTAAACCCTGCGCAATATACCATAACGGTGCAAAAAACGGGCTACCAAACCAACCGCAAAACGGTAACAGCCGTAACAGGCGAAAAAACGGAAGCAAACATTCCTTTAACAAAAAGTGAATAACATTTAACCAGAAACAACTATGAAAAGAGTATTATACCTAATAATTACAGCTGTAATGTTATACGGTTGTACAAGCGAGGAACAAAAAGATACCACGGGTAGTATTTATGGAGTAATTACCGATAAAGCTACCGGCGAGCCAGTGAATGCCGCAAGCATAGAACTTGGACTTGGCTATCCCTCTATAGGTTTCTACCGTTATATTGCCACATTGAGACGAACAGTTTCCGGAAGTGATGGACAGTATGAATTCAAAGATATTGAACCTGATTTATCCGAGTATGATAAAAAGTACTCCACAAAGGTCTATTATTATGTGATGGTTTCTAAAGAAGGTTATAAAAATCAATTTTACCAACTCAAAGTGGAACCAGGTAAGATAGCAAATGGAGATGTTTTATTAGAACCTCTTAAATAACAAAAAAACATGGAAAGAGTATTATACCTAATAATTACAGCTGTAATGTTATACGGCTGTACAAGCGAAAAAGATACTACAGGCAGTATTAATGGTATTGTTTCCAACGAGTTGGAGTTTGAATTGCAACGCGCCAAAATGATGCTATCGGACAATGCCGGGCGAAAAGAAGTAACCGAAACGGGATCGGATGGCAGATACGAATTTCAAAACCTTACGCTTGGAGAAATTTATACAATAAAAGCCGAATTAAAAGGTTATTATACGGATAGTTTGGTTACGGTAATTTCTAAAAAAGAAACTCGCGGCGATTTTGTTTTAAAGGAAATAGCTTTACGCCTGAGTAAAACTGTCATAGATTGCAGTATAAACGATTATGCCGATTTTGTTATTTATAACGACAGCCAACGGGACATGGTATGGACAGCGGACATAAACGTAAGCTGGCTTTCGTTTAGTAAAACAAGCGGCGTAATTAAAGCTAAAAGCGCGGAGCCTATACATGTTACGATTGATAGGAGTAAAATACCGGAAAATTCTTCAGGAACAGAGGTAATTATAAACTCCTCCCATGAATACGCCGAATTGTCGGTTAAAATATCTAATAATATTGATAATGACCTGTATATTGAATTAAAGGCTGCGGGTATTGCCGTACAGCGGAAAGATATAAATACAACGTCATTGAATTGGAATAGTCTAAACAGTTTATGTGAAAACTCTATCGTGGGCGGGTTTACCGATTGGCGGTTGCCTACAAAGGATGAATTGGCAATTATTTTCAATGAACGAGATGTAATCGGAGGGTTTAATAACAATGGCTTTTACTTTAGCTCTACATACGGGGTAAATTCTGGTTACTGGGGAATAAGTTTTAATACAGGGTATTTTTCTTACGGTAGTAGCAATAGCTCCTTAGGTTATGCCCGTGCTGTTCGCTCATTGCACTAAATTTATATTATAAAATACACAATCGTCTGGTAAAAGTCCTTTTAGAAAAGCAGAAATATGGCTACAGAAAATCACAGGGGAATAGGGAAAAAATTTAAGGAGTTTATCCTTATTGTTGCCGCGCTTGTAACAGTTTGCTGTAGGTTGTTTTCAGTTAAAAGAATACATCGATAAAAAGAGCAAGCAAGAAAATCAGGTTGATAATTTTTCTCAGCTTTCAAGTCAACAGTCAACACAGCCTTCAGTGCCAGTTTTAGATGTGCCGCTTGAAAAAGCTCCGCAGCCAAATAAGCCGGTTCAAACTCCAGTTTATAAACCTAAAATCCCAGAGCAATCTTCAAAACAAAATCCGGACAGCATACCCGATAATGTTCCTAAACCTACAAAAGCTCAAACTTATGATGAGTTTGTAAAAGAAAAGAATAAAGAATTTGATGAGTTTATAAAAAATTATTGATATGCCGCAGGTTAAAAAGCATGCAATTTCTTTGATTTGTACGTTGGCGCTAAGCATAAGTATAGCACAGGCACAAGCCGGTTGGGAAAAATACAGGCAACAACGCCAAAGCGAGTTTAAAGAATATATACAGAAAAACAAAGAGGAATTTAAGAATTACCGTGACTCTGTCAATCGCGAATTTGCCTCTTTCTTGGAAAAAGAGTGGACGCGTTTCGATTTGCAAAAACCGGAGCCGCCCATAAAAAAGCCTATCCCCGTACCGCCTGTATATGATCCGGCAAAGCCCGAGCCTAAGCCCGAAGAACTCCCGTTGGCAAAGCTTCCCGTTATCCCGATACCCGAAATTGTTGCCCCAAAACAGGAGATTGGCCCTACTATAAAACCTATTCCTATTCCGGAGAAAACGATTAACTCCATATTTTTCGGCACAAGCATAAAGTTAAAAGATATCGCTATCTCCCCAATGCATTTACCGAGCGTAGCAGAAAAGGATATTGCAAACTATTGGAAATTGCTTACCAATACTCCGTATGTGGATATAATGAATGAAGCCTTACGAATTAAGGCAGAATTACAATTAAATGATTGGGGACTGTACCAATTGTTAAACAAGCTATTTAAAGTTTATTTCCCCAAAGGAACAGTCGGCGAACAGGTAATTTTTACCGTTTTCATGCTTAACCAAATGGAATACCAAGCAAAGATGGGAAAGGGCAATAATGACGAACTTATTCCTTTGATAGCCTTTAGCGATAATATAAGCAATTGCTTGTATTTCACATACAATGCTAAAACCTCCACAAGGTACTATGCCATTAACCCGAGTCATAGGGATCTCTCATCCGCCAGAACTTATACAATAGATTATGCCGATGCGGCAAACAGGATGAATTTGGGCATTGCCGCACCTCCTTTATTTACAGTTGAGCCGGTTACGGAATCGCTTGTTTTCAACAAAAATACCTATGCGCTGAAATATAATAAAAACGTTGTGGATTTCTACCGGGATTATCCTTGCGCGGAATTTTCGGTTTATGCCGAAGCGCCACTGGATAAAACTACTTTGCAAAGCATTGAGGAGCAAATAACCCCCAATTTAGTCAATAAATCGCAAGAGGAAGCCGTGAACTGGCTACTGCATTTTGTACAAAACGCATTCGAATATAAAACGGATCACGATCAATTTGGCTATGAAAAATACTTCTTTGCTGAAGAAACAATCGCCTCTTTATATTCCGATTGCGAAGACCGCGCCATACTTTTCACGCAATTAGTTCGTCGATTGCTTAAAATGCCGGTAGTATTGATATATTACCCAGGGGTGCATCTTGCCGCAGCCGTTAAATTCGACAATGCTAATACTGTTGGCGATTATGTTACGGTTGACGGAGCAAAGTACTTAATCTGCGACCCTACATACATAAATGCCAATTTAGGAATGGCTATGCCTAAATTGAAGGATACGCCAATCAAGGTAATTAATGTGAGATAGTTTCGATCTGATCTGACAATTAAAGGGCAAACAATTAAGTTTGTGTTGCTAAATAAACAGAAAAGTTCAACCCTTTAAAATGTCAAAAAAATGAGTTTAGAAATAATAGTAATCAAAAATTGGGACTATCCAAAAGATTGTGTAAATGAAAACTACAGATTGTTTAATCAGGAGTTAACTCCTGATTAAACGCCATTCCCCAATTCCAAATAGGCATATACCATTTCTTTTCTATCTCCGTAATAGCGAGATAAACAGAGCTTTTCAGAGCATAGTCAGCAGGAAATGAGAGCTTGTTTTTGGTGTATTTTCTGATTTTACCGTTCATATTTTCAATCAAATTGGTCGTATAGATGATTTTTCTGATTTCCACAGGGAAGTCAAAAAATGCAGTCAGATTATCCCAATTTGTTCTCCAATAGCGAATGGCATAAAAATATTTAGTCCTCCATTTTTGCTCAAAACGGTCGAGTTCCACACCGGCAGCTTGTTTTGTTGCATTGTATATATTCTTCAAATCGGCTGAAAACTCCTTTTTTTCTTTCCAAACCACATAACGGCAGTAGTCGCGGATTTGATAACCAACACATATCTGGGTGGTTGATTTGGAGAATACACTTTTTATGGTATCTGTAAAGCCGTTCAGATTGTCTGTTACCGTAATGAGTATAGCTTCCACGCCGCGAGCCTTTAAGTCAGTGAGAACTCCCTGCCAAAAGGCAGCGCTCTCCGATTTTCCAACTCACCTACCCAATACCTTTTTTAAGCCATTTTTATTGAGTCCAACGCACAGGTAAACCGTCTTGTTGACGACTTTGCCGTTCTCACTTATTTTAAGGACGATAACATCCGTCCAAATGATTAAATAAAGGCTTTTCAGTGGACGGTTTTACCATTCTAACGCCTGTTGACTCACCTTATTGCTTATAGTGGATATGGCGGAAGTAGAGAGATTGATTTCGTATATCTCTTTCATTCCCTCTTTTATATCCGAAATACTCATCCCTTGGGCATAAAGAGAGATTAGCAATTTCTCGATGTTTAATCCTCGACTTTGATGTTTGGGTGCGATAATAGACTCAAAATCGCCCTATCTATTGCGAGGAATAGATATCTCCTATTCGCCGTGTTCGGTTTGAATACGCTTACTATAGCTGCCGTTACGTGAATTGCCACTGTTATTGCCACCTACAGAATGCTTTTCGTAACCCAAATGCAAATCCATTTCACACTCTAACAAATCTTCATAAACTTTGGCGTGTAAGGCTTTCATAAAACAACTTACATCTTCCTGACTCTTAAATTGACTCGGAAAATCTTTACTTAATAAATCTTTTGAAATGTCCATAATTATTCCTTTTCTGTTCAAAATTATACATAAATAAAAAAACTACAAGCTTTTTTACTACCTGTAGTTTTCATTTACACATTCTTTGGGACACTGCCTCATAATATTTTATTATTGTTCACAATAGAAAAGAAAAAGCCTCGCAACAACTTATGATGCGAAACTTTTACACTTTAATGTTAACTGTTTATTATTTTACATCGGCAGTTTCTGTATTTGTAAAATAATTGTTATTAAATTCTTCACTTCTTGAGTCCTTTTCCCCGAAATTGTATTTGAACTCGTAAGTCGTCTCCTCAGTGTCATATTTTTTCACATGAATAGCTAAATCAAGCGTTTTTTCGGAGGTAAGGGCCTGTAATGCTATCAGGTTAAACGATACTATTCCGTTTCCCTTGTATATTTCTTGGTCATTGCAGGCATTATGCCTGAACTCCAAATGAATCTTTCCGTCATCATATTCTTTCGAGTCATCTTTAGCCAGTGTAATGTAATGTGTTTTATTATATCCCCGGTAATAAAATTCGACATTTAAATAATTGCTGCCTATCCACATATCGTTTATCTCGATAGGATTGTACCCGATACTGTCTTGTGTTTCAGGGGTAATATTAAATATACCTTTTGTCAGTATATTATAAGCATCATTCAGCTTAATATCGTGGTTGTAGCCACTGTTCTCCGGCCTATCGCTCAACAACGTAAAATTTGCCAAAATACGTTGCCCGGTTTGCGGCTTGTAGTTGTACAGATTGGTAGCCGCCATCCATAATACTTTTCCATCATCCAGTCTCAAATAAAAATAATTCGAATTGTCGGGATTTTCAACCGTTGCAATATCAATCACAAAATCATCGAGCGAGTAACCGTCATCATCGCATGATATAAAAAGCATTAATGCGGGTATCAGTAATAACCATAATTTTTTCATTTATTTTCCTCCTTGCAATTTAAATAATCCAAATTTATCTATAATATAGTATTGATAATTATCAAATTATATTTCAATATTCACAAATTATCAAATTAAGTACTAGTCATAAATTAGTTTTAATTATTTTTCATTAGACTTCTTCGAAAAGAAGTATAGTCTGTAATATTTATTTTTGCCGGATGTTTTACAAAGATAGTGAAAAATTATGTTCAATTCCGTTCAAACGCTTGCGCCGGAGTTAAACGTGAAGTATTTGATCAAATGCTGGAAGTATTGAATGAATCAAAAGCCGGTTCACGAAAACATCCAAGCTGTGGAACCCCGGCCAAGCAAAGCAGATAAGTTCTTGCTCTTATTGATGTATTATAGAGAGTATCGTAGCCAATTTCATATTGGCGTTGCTTAGGGCATTTCTGAAAACCGTGTTTGCGAGATTATCAAAGAGACGGAGAGTATATTAATAAAAGATCCGCGTTTTCATTCAGCTGGTAAAAAGCCGTTGTTAAAAGAAGAGAATCAATTTGAAGTAGTATTGATAGATGTGACCGAAAGCCCGGTTGAACGTCCTAAAAAAACAGCGGCTAAATTACACCGGCAAGAAAAAACGTCATACTCAAAAAACTCGGATTATTGCAGATGCTGCAAGTAGAAAGATACTTTGTAGTTGTTTTGACAAAGGCCGCAGGCAAAGATTTCAAGTTATTCAAAAACAGCAGGGTTTATCTGAAAAAAGCTTCAAAATGCTTGGTAGATACAGGTTATCTGAGAATACAAAAGATTCATCATAATAGCGAACATCCTAAGGAAAAGAATAAAAAGAGGCCATTGACAAAAGAAGATAAGAAACAGAATCAACGAATCTCCTCTATTAGAATAAGGATTGAGAATATCATTCGGGAAATAAAGATATTCAGGATTATTGCTGAAAAATATCGAAATAGAAGAAAACATTTTGCACTTAGATTCAATCTGATTGCTGCTATCTATAAGCTTAATCTAAATTACAAATGATTTCCCGAAGAGGTCTATTTTTATTCCTAGGTATGTATTGCTGCTCTGCTTATTTGCACATGGCGGCTAAATACCAGATATGTAAAATTTTTTGCAAAAAAAGGTGGTTTTTTATTTGCTCACATTGAAAACATTATTTAACTTTGAAACTAAATGATAACAGCTTAGTAGGGGCTGAAAACGATTTATGCACGCACTTTAAAGATAATATGGAAGAGTACCTGATTCAATGCGCCGATTCAATAAGATCTCAAAAAAGATGAAAAAAATATTATTTATATTCTTTATATGGTTTAGTTTCCATATTTGTGTTTCAGCTCAGGAACAAGATATGCCTCCGCAACTATCAATCGGGCAAATGTATGAAGATTTTGATGAATTTGCGGAGATAGTTAGCGATGTAAATCCGCAGTTAAAAATACGATACAAAATAACCGGCTATAATCAATTAGATACGTTAAAAAAATTAAGGGGAAAAATCGGCGGGATATCGAATTATTATGATTTTATCCGGTTAATGAGCCAAGCAACGAGGCATATGCACGACATACACTGTTATATGCTTCCGCGCCCCATGCCTCTTGCCGGTATCGGCTATTGCGATACTGCCGCAATACGGCAGATAAGAGAAGGCTACACGAAATATTTCAGCGAAGAAAACAGCTTGGATTATTTCTTTGCAAATAATATCCCGGTGCCCATGGTAAATATAAACGGAGAATACTATACTTCGGGAACATGGCAAATCCTTGATCGTGAACTGTCGGAACAGGGGTTTTGCGATCAAGAACCGTTTGTCAGTAAAGCCCGTATAATAAATTATTACGGAAAATCTTACCAAACTTATGTTGAGGAAAATTTATTATCGTTAGGTACTCCCCGGTGGGATTTCGATTCAAGCCGTTTTTTCCATCATTCGTCTTATTTAAAGCGTGGAGGGATATTGGAAATAATCAACCACGATGAAAAACACATGTTTGTTAATACGCAGGTTAATGATTCTTTATGCATAGTAGTGGCAAGTGCAAGCATTGACGAATTTAAAAGCAAAAGCATGCGTTCAAGCATATCCTTGCCCTCTTTAGGCGCCGTTTATCTTGATTCTTTGAATGTTCTTTACATTTTCATGGAGCAAATGCAGGATAAAGATAATGTTTTGATAAATGAAATTAAAAAAGCGTCGGCAAACAAAACTGTAAACAAAATCGTTATTGACGTTCGGGAGAATAGAGGCGGGGGCGACGGCGTTTGGCATTCGGTATTAAAATACATTATAAAAGATACTTTGGATGTAAAAGTTTCTGCGGCATATAAAAAATCAAAATATATGGAGAAATATGCCGACGAGCGTACTAAATCAGAAATGAAGTCCAAAAAAATAAGTCAATTAGATGATGAAGAATATTGGGTAACGGATGGAGGGCTTACCTTTATCCCTGATGCGGAGGGCTTGCATTACGATGGGAAAATATACATATTGCAAGACAGGGAAAC
>JAISFN010000139.1 GCA_031263585.1 Prevotellaceae bacterium
TTGGAAAGAACTAACAAGCGGAAACTATATATCGGCTGTTCTTTTTGAGATGAGTTACAATGAATACTTTGTGTTTAGCGAAGGTGGAAATTGGGGTAAGTATTCTGCTAATGATTATAAATATCCTTTGGATATAATCGGCTTTAAATCAGCATTATCATCTATTTTTAGAGAGCAATTTAAGCAATCGAAAGAGGAGCAGGAAGAAATACAGGAGTGGTTACCACAGGAATACAAAGAATTAATCAAGTAGTATAAAACGCGACATGTTTAACAGCTTGGCGTTTTTGCTCACATAATACTTTGCAGTTTAGTTTGTTTAACCCAAATCGGTCATTAGAGCTTAGGGATATTCGTAAAGCGGCGGCAAATACCTCGCCTGAATACGTTATACACCCAGAAAGGCTGGCGCTGTACAGCGGAGGCGCATACGGCTTCCAGTTTAACCTTACCGACCACATGGGCAATGTACGCACCGTACTGAACGCCTCGGCCGCGGTACAGCAGGCCAACGATTATTTCCCCTTCGGCTTAACGCATGCAACCGTTGCAAACATCGCTAAAAATAAATATCTTTACAACGGGAAAGAATTACAAAACGATGTTCTTGGAGGTATTGTTTTTGACCAGCTGGACTACGGAGCGCGTTTTTACGACCCTGTTATCGGCAGATGGCATGTAATAGACCCAATGGCGGAGCAAAACCGCAGGTGGAGCCCGTATGCTTACTGTTACAATAATCCGATAAAATATATCGACCCAGACGGCAGAAAAATCAGATTAGCCGATAATTATGTAGGTGCGATGACTAATATAGCACAAATTGCCGCTACAAATTTAGGAAGCCAGGTTTTAAATCACTTAATAGACAGGAGGGAAACATACACCATGAACTCTACATTTTGGAGTTCAAGCAGTTCTTATAACGCAAATGATAGAGAAATTAACTATGTCGCCAATCCTTGGTACAGTGAAATTCCTTATGACGGCGGGGCTCTAAATTCCATGATTGTAATGGGACACGAAACATTTCATGCTTTTGACCATAGCAATAATGTATTTAATTCTGCAAATGCAGGATATAGTAGCAGTATTGTAGAACCACGTGCCGTAAGTTTTGGCAATTATTTAAGGCAAGCGTATTCATTATCACCATTAAGAGAAGGATATAGTAACATAAAAGGAAATTTCCACCAATTTTCAGGAGGCGACAAAATATCGGGCTTTACAACACTTGGCAATAATGTAGATAAAACAAGTTATGGTTTCAGTTATACGAAAACCACAACAACAGTTGTAAGTTACTTTACAAACGCTTTGGGCATGAAAATTCCAGATGAGACAAAGACGGAAACAGCCACTTATTATATGACAATCAGTATAGATAAAGATAAAAATGTTACTTATCAAATATATAATAATGAAGAGGCATATAAAAAAGCAACTTCCAATTGGTAAATTATGAAGAATTGTAAAAGAAATAAAATACTCGGATTGGTAACAATATGTATAAATGTACTGTTATTACTCAAACCGCTTTATTTGTACTATTTTTATAACTTTACGGGCAAATTGTATTTGTTTATGTATCCGAGTTGGGTGCTGTTGGTAAATGCTTCGCTTGGAATAGTTGGGATGTTTATATCAATACTCCTATACAAAAAAATGATTAGAATTAAATTGTTTTTGATTATAACATTAACAATATGGTTAATTGCTTTATCAAATTACTTTTTCCCAATATATTGACGAAAATTAAATCAATCAGAAAATCATGAATACTGAAAAAAGGACATACCAATATGAGGGTCTGTTGACTATAAGGAAAAGTCGTGTATTGCAAGAAAATGCTTTACCCAAAGATGATATTTTACCTTGGTTGTTTTTAGTAATGGATAAAAAAGGAGAAAGGCGATTTACTTTTTTTTATAAAATCGAACACCCGACAGAACCCTTTTATGAAAAACCGTTCAATATTTTGATGTCTTTTATTATGGACGAAATGGAAAAAGTTATAGAACTCAATCAAACTTATGATGTTTGGCGAGGAGAGGAATATATCGGGAACGTTAGTATAATCACTAAATCATAATGACATCAGGAGCTGTCTCAAAGCGAGATGGCTCTTTTTTTTTGGGGGGGGAATTAGCGGCTTCGCTGCCAAAAAATGATTTTCTTGCCTTTTTTGTCTTTTTCACACTCTCTTTGCCCTTATTTTTTCTCTGAATTTTGGGCATTTTCCAGTTTAACCTGACCGACCATCTGGGCAACGTACGCACGGTACTGAACGCCTCGGCTGCGGTACAACAGGCCAACGATTATTTCCCCTTCGGCTTAACGCATGCAACGGTTGC
This sequence comes from Prevotellaceae bacterium, assembly GCA_031263585.1. Classification (GTDB taxonomy): domain Bacteria; phylum Bacteroidota; class Bacteroidia; order Bacteroidales; family UBA932; genus JAISFN01. The sequence continues at coordinate 2,355 of JAISFN010000139.1, forward strand.
AAACATCGCTAAAAATAAATATCTTTACAACGGAAAAGAATTACAAAACGATGTTCTTGGAGGTATTGCTTTCGACCAGCTGGATTACGGAGCGCTCTTTTACGACCCGGTGATCGGCAGGTGGCATGCGGCAGACCAGCTTGATGAAAGAGAGTATGATCTCATGTATTTTCAAGAATTTATATAAAACGAAGATTTTTCTGAAGAAAAAATGGCGATAATAAATAGACAAAATAATAAATTTCGATCATTATTTTCTCCAGTTGACATTGCAGGAAATTCATCTGCAATCCATTACAACTCGAGTCCTTATTCATATGTTTTGAATAATCCGTTAAAATATATAGACCTGTTTGGATTAGATACAACAACGACTTGTCCCTGATAGAACAGCCGTGTGAATGGAAAGGGCTGTAATGTCTTGTGAAAGCGGAATCGGTACGTTATTTTAGAGTAACGGCAGGGAAGAAAAAGACACCCGCCTGTACATCACGTCCCTTAAACCGGACGCAGCCTTGATCAACACTGCCGTCCGCTTTCACTGGCCGGTAGAAAGCTCCCTGCATTGGGCGCTTGACGCGGCCTTTGATGAGGATAGCTGCCGTAAAAGAGCCGGGTTTGTCGCTCAAAATTATTCCATCCTGAACTGCATTGCCTTGAACCTGCTTAAAAACGAGAAAACAACAAAGGTCGGAGTGAGAGGCAAACGATTAAAAGCAGGATGGGATAATAAATACCTAAGCAAAATCTTGATAAATTAAGATACGTCAGCCCTGAACAGCATACTTTTTACATTGCCACCGAATTTATTATAATAAATGATATAATGTTTTAGTTGTCACGCTAAACGTGAGTGAAACATCTTGTACCTCATCAAATAAAAGATGTCCTTCGCTTCGCTCAGGATGACAAAAGATATCAATAAATTCTATTTACAACTCACTTGCAAAGATATGAATCAAACTTAATATTGCCAGAATAAGCACATAATGATTTAACTGGTAAATAAAACAATTTGTGAGATTGAGCAAATTAATGTAAGTTTGGGAAATATTTCAGATATAAAACAGATGAGATTTTTAAGATATAATATACTGTTATTATTGCCTCTGCTTGTTGCCTCATGCAATGTATCAGGACGTTTGAAAAAAGCTAACGAAGCTTATGAGGCTGGAGGATATTACAAAGCTGCCAGAATGTACCGGAATATAGCCGCGAAGGTTGACAGGGAAAAAAGAGGGGATATTTATTTTAAAATTGCCGAGGCCTACCGTATCACGGGCAACCCAACGCAGGCTATCACGGCTTACAATAATGCAATCCGCTATAAATATACCGACCCGGTTGTTTATTTGTACAGTGCACAAATGTTGCTGATGAAAGACGATTGGAAGAAAGCTGATGTTGAAGAATTTGAAAAACAGATTATTACATATTGTCAATTAGCGCCTGATGACCCGAGAGGAAAAGTAGTGGAAGACTCCTATAAACTGATTGAAGAAACTGGTAAAAGCCTTACAAAATACAAAGTTGAAAACATAAACGGTTTCAATACCCGCTATCACGAATATTCGCCTGCATATGCATCGAGCGATTACGAAACAATTTATTTTACATCATCGCGGCCCGAGGGAGAAAAAAAGCGGAAAGTGTATGATGTAACGGGGCAAAAGCCTACAGATATTTTTGTAACATCGCTGAGTAAAACGGGTTGGACAAAGCCAGCCTCGCTGGAGGGTGATGTGAATGATGTGTATGAAGAGGGATCGTGCACGTTCGACAAGAGCTATACAACTATGTATTTTACACAATGCCGTAACGAGAACCACGAGAGCTTAGGTTGCGGCATATATATGTCAAAATTAAGAAGCGATGCATGGGGTGAACCCGAACAGATTTTAATTGTACATGACAGCTTGGTAGTTGCGCATCCGGCATTATCAAACGATGAGCTTACACTTTATTTTATCTCGAACATGCCCGGTGGGGTGGGAGGATTGGATATCTGGAAAATTACTCGTTCATCGGATGAGGGGATGTGGGGCGAGCCGGTGAACCTGGGAACGGTAATCAATACAAGAGATAACGAGATGTTTCCGTACATGCGTGGCGATTCGGTATTGTATTTTTCATCCAACGGACATCCTGGTTTTGGAGGGTTGGATATTTTTAAATCGAAAGTTGATTCGATTGACGGAAGTTTTAAAAAGATTATCAATTTAGGTAAGCCTATCAATTCGAATGCCGATGATTTTTCAATAATTTTTGAAGGTGAAAATGAACGCGGATATTTTGCATCGAGGCGTAAAGGTGGCAAAGGTGGTGATGATATTTATTCGTTTGCTTTGGATATTCCGGTTATCGAGTATTTTCTGACAGGTTCGGTGCGCGATGCTAAAACTAATACACGTTTAGGTAATGCCGAAATTAAATTAACGGGTAGTAATGGCGCTACATTGAAAAAGAAAACCGAAAGTAACGGTATATTCGAGTTCCGTTTATCAACCAATACAGACTATATAGCGGTGGTTACCCGCGACGGTTATTTTGCACAAAAATCGAAACGTATCAGTACAAAAGGATTAAAGGAAAGCAAAACATTTACAGATACGTTATATATGATTTCTTTTGAAAAGCCTATCGAAATACCCAATATCTTTTTTGAATTCGGGAAAGCTGATTTGTCTCCAGAATCTACAACCTCTCTCGATCAGCTAATTACTATCATGAATGATAACCCGAATATCGTAATCGAATTACGCGCCCATACGGATAGCCGTGGTACTGACGAAGTAAATATGAATTTATCGCAACGTCGTGCACAGTCAATTGTCGATTATCTGGTTATGAATGGTATCGAGGAGATACGTATGGAAGCCAGAGGTTACGGGAAGTCGGATCCGCGTGCAGTAGACCAGGAAATTGCAGCCAAGTACCCATTTCTGAAAGTGGGTAACCGTTTAGACGACAGTTTTATAAACTCATTAAAAGATGAAGAACAAAAGGAAATTTGCCATGCCTTAAACCGCCGTACCGAAATGCAGGTAATATCCGACCAATATAAACCGTATGAATAGATGATTTTTATGTAACCGTTGAAAAATCCGGCGTCAAATAAATCGGTGTTTCACATGAAAATCAATAATTATAAAATGAGAAATTTAGTTTGTGTAATTTTTTTACTATTAGGTTCCGCATTCTATGCCAATGCACAAAAGGCGTTTCCTTATGAATGTGGCGGGGTGGCTGAAAGCCTTAACGCTTACTGGTATGTCGTACCAATCGATTCGGTTGCTTGGCAAAAGAACAGTAGTACAAGTTATTTTTATTCGGTAGCCCATGTTTATGGAAAAGTCCCTGAGGGCGACTTCTCGGTCTCGGTTAAAGCTTTCGACAGCAACAACATCTTTTTTACAAGGGAGATACAGGTATCGGAGGACAAGGCAAGCAATGCTGATGCAGTATATTTGGCGGCAAATGGTAATTTCAGGATAGAATTTCCTGTAAATACCGGATTAAAGAGGCCGGATAAAATTGAAATAGAACTTAAAAGTAAAGAGGGGAATTATAAAAAAACAGTATCGTGCGTTTACCATACTATAAGCGGGCGTATTACAGATTTTGACGGAAATCCGTTTAAAGGTTTTTTCAGGGCAGCCCCCGACGATTTTCCCAATTCAATTAGCGTATGGGCTGATAATGAAGGATATTACAACATAACGCTACCCGAACGATCGTATAACACCTATTATTCGGATGACCATACATACGGGATGAGCAGCCTTGAATACTGGGGCTGGCGCATGATTGTTGACCGTGATGAAACAATCGATATTGCGATAGGAAACGGCGAGGTGTATAATTTGCATGCATGGAGCAGTAACGGAGGATATAGTACTTTTTTCCTGTATTTCCGCCCAATGGTGTTGCCCAAGGCATTATTACCCGAAGAGAAATATACATCTGCAATTAACATAGGCGCCAACAGCTATAATAATATAAATATTGCGCCCGAACTTAGCGAAAAAGATATAACCGTTAAAGTAAACGGCGAAAAACTCGATATAATATCGTTACAGCCTGTTTATGAGACAGGGAGAGGCAGTGACGGTAATTTTTCGATGAATGCGTATTTGGTGCAGGTCGAGCGGCCTAAATCATCGTGGGGGCGAAAACTGACATTTACACTTAGTTACGATACGTATATTACGGTTAACGGAGAAAAAGTACGCGTAAACTCGATGGGTAATTGCCAGTTGTATACAAATATCACCGGATTAAGCGAATATTAAACTATAATCAATGACCGAATCAAGATATGACCGCCGCGGGGTTTCCGCGTCGAAGGAAGATGTGCACAATGCAATTAAAAACCTCGATAAAGGGCTTTTCCCAAAAGCTTTTTGTAAAATTATTCCCGATTTTCTTACTGGCGATGAAGACTATTGCTTAGTAATGCATGCCGACGGAGCCGGTACAAAATCATCGTTGGCGTACATGTACTGGCGCGAAACGGGCGATATGAGCGTGTGGAAAGGCATTGCACAAGATGCCATTGTTATGAATACCGACGATTTGCTGTGCGTGGGTATTACGGATGGCATTATGCTGTCGTCAACCATTGGGCGTAATAAGCAGTTGATTCCGGGCGAAGTGATTTCCGCAATAATTAACGGTACGCAGGAGTTTATCGAAGATATGCGGGGCTTAGGTATTAATATGTGCCTTACAGGTGGTGAAACTGCCGATGTTGGCGATATTGTACGCACGGTTATTGTTGACAGTACGGTTACAGCCCGCATAAAACGCTCGGATGTGATTGATAACTCGCGCATTTCGGCAGGGGATGTAATTGTAGGGTTGGCCTCGTTCGGCCGGGCGATTTACGAGAGCGAATATAACGGAGGGATGGGCAGCAATGGGTTAACCTCGGCAAGGCACGATGTTTTTGCTCATTACCTGGCCGAAAAATATCCCGAAAGTTATGATAATTCTATCCCTGCCGAATTAGTATACTCTGGAGGGTGCAAACTTACGGATATTGAGCCGGAATCGGGCTTAACCGCGGGTAAATTGATATTATCTCCTACACGTACCTATGCTCCTGTTATCCGCGAGGTATTATCGGCATACCGTTCGCAAATACATGGTATAGTGCATTGTTCGGGCGGTGCGCAAACCAAGGTTTTACATTTTGTGGATAATGTGCATGTAATAAAAGACAATCTTTTTCCTGTTCCGCCTCTGTTCAGCTTGATACAGCGCAAATCGGGAACCGATTGGAAAGAGATGTACAAGGTATACAACATGGGGCATCGATTTGAGTTATATGTACCTGCCGAAATAGCTGAAAGTATTATGGATATTTCGAAGAAATATAATGTCGATGCCCGTATTGTAGGGCGGATAGAAGCGGCGATGGGTAAAAAACTTACAATACAAAGCGATAAAGGAGTTTTTGAATATTGAATCTAACTATATGTTTAATTTTTTAGTTTTATGGAGGTATTTTCCAAAGTATGCTAAATAAACAAAGCCGAAGTTGATGTAAAAGAAAGCTAGATTAAATGCTTTTAAATTACTTTTAAATGCTTAATTATATAATCGTCAAAATGAAATGTCTATTTTTTAGAACTTTATTAAACATTTCTGGGCTATACGGTTTTGATTGGCGCCCGTTAATAGGCAGCCTCAAGTTTAAACGAAAAGTCCCGAAGCAAATTCGGGACTTTTAAAATACGTTTCAAAAGCTTTTAATAAGCCTTTAATAAGCTTTTAAACACTCAGGGCAACCGCACTAAAAAATATCACCAATATAATATTATGATAATATGTGAGTTATAAAATGATATTTCTACTATTGGTGATGTTTCAAAAAGTATGTTGCATCAATTTATTGGCATCCAATCATGTAAAAGCGAATTTAATATTTATTAAATCATCAAAACAAAATATTTAATT
>JAISFN010000035.1 GCA_031263585.1 Prevotellaceae bacterium
GTACACAAATTACCGTTTGGGGATTGCCGTAAATATTTATTCACCGGCGAACATAACGGAAACTATTATTCAGTGGGACGAAGACCGCCGCGATGTGCTGAAAACCGAAATTTACAGAAGCGGCGGTTTAACACAACTTAGAAACATATGGCTGAATGAGGAACTTGTGTGGGAGTGGGAGAAGGATGATATAGATAAACAAGGCTTCCGGTTTATCGAAATCCGGAAATAACATGTTTCTGCCCCCCGTTGGAATTACGGTTATGCTAAATATCAGGCAATCGACGGGCATGCCTGGGTTTGCGACGGTTTTAAGAGTTCGTTTAAGCCTTACTGCTGTTTCTTCTCTTTCAATTTCTGTAAAGCATACATTTCATCGCGGAAATGGGTTGCATTGGCAAAATCCAGTTCCTTGGCTGCGGTTTCCATTTGTCGTTTGGCTTTTGCAATAGCCTTGTCGAGCGCATCTTTACTCATGTACTGTACAACCGGATCGACCGCAATATCAAATTCTTCCGGTTCGACATACACATATGGTTGCGTTTTAAGTTTTTCACCGGTTAATATCGCTCGGTTACTCTTAATAACCTGCTGAGGTGTAATGCCATTATCGTTATTGTACTTTAACTGCTTCTCGCGGCGGCGGTTTGTCTCGTCAATAGTCCGCTGCATCGACTGTGTAACGGTATCGGCATACATTATTACTCTCCCGTCGAGGTGGCGGGCTGCACGTCCGGCGGTTTGTGTCAACGATCTCTCCGACCGGAGGAAACCCTCTTTATCGGCATCCAGTATGGCCACCAGCGACACTTCAGGCAAGTCAAGTCCCTCGCGCAAAAGGTTTACCCCGACAAGTACATCGAACAGTCCCTTACGCAAGCCCTCCATAATATTTATACGCTCAAGCGTCTCAATATCGGAATGAATGTATGTGCAACGTATCTGGAGTTTATGAAAATATTTGTCTAATTCTTCGGCCATGCGTTTGGTAAGGGTGGTAACTAATATCCGCTCGTTTTTCTGGGCGCGTATCGCTATTTCCTCTACCAAGTCATCAATCTGGTTCTCCGTCGGGCGCACTTCGATAACCGGATCAAGCAAACCCGTAGGGCGTATAAGCTGCTCTACCACTACCCCTTCCGATTTTTTGAGCTCGTAGTCGGCCGGCGTAGCGCTTACAAATACCGTTTGCCCAATCATGTTTTCGAATTCTTCAAACTTCAATGGGCGGTTATCAATCGCCGCAGGCAAACGGAAACCATATTCAACCAAAACCTGTTTACGTGAACGATCGCCGCCGTACATGGCGCGAACTTGGGGTATAGTTACATGGCTTTCGTCGATAAACGTTACAAAATTACCGGGGAAATAATCGAGCAGGCAAAATGGGCGCGAACCTGCACTACGGCCGTCGAAATAACGCGAATAATTTTCGATACCTGAACAATAACCCAGTTCTTTTATCATCTCCAAATCATACTCAACACGCTGCTTCAGTCGTTTTGCTTCGAGCGGCTTACCCGCTTTTATAAAAAAATCGTATTGCTTTGTCAAATCGTCCTGTATGTCGCGTAAAGCCTGCTGCATACGTTCTTTCGGCGTAACGAAGATATTGGCCGGATAAATTTTTATCGATTCGGGATTTTCAATATGGGTTCCGCTTACCGGGTCGAATGTTTCGATACTTTCGATTTCATCACCCCAAAAAATAACACGGTAGGCATAATCGGCATAGGCAAGGTAAATATCAACCGTATCGCCTTTCACACGGAAAGTGCCCCGCTTAAAATCTATTTCATCACGTATATACAAAGCATCAATTAAAGTATACAATAATTTGTTGCGACTGATAATGTTTCCTTTCTGAATTTCAATAGTATTGGCATGGAAATCGTCGGGGTTGCCGATACCATACAGGCACGAAACCGAAGATACCACGATTACATCATTACGTCCCGAAAGTAATGCGGACGTCGTGCTTAACCGTAATTTTTCAAGCTCATCGTTTATTTGCAAATCCTTTTCGATATACACATCCGTAGTAGGCAAGTATGCTTCAGGTTGATAATAATCGTAGTACGATACGAAATACTCGACCGCGTTATTCAGGAAAAAATTTTTAAACTCACCGTACAACTGTGCCGCTAGCGTTTTATTATGACTCAATATCAATGCAGGGCGGTTGAGCTGTGCAATAACATTAGCCATTGTAAATGTTTTTCCCGACCCTGTTACACCTAAAAGCGTGGTATACCGTGTATCCTGATTAATCTCTGCAAGCAATTGACTGATTGCCTCAGGCTGATCACCCGTGGGCTTATATTCGGCAGTAAGCTGAAAATCCATTTTCGATGAAAAATTTGATTAGAATGACTTGTAAAATTAGTAAATATATACTATTTCGAAGGAAGACAAAAAACTTTCAAGGCTATCAAGATATTGACATATATCAATATGGGTCAAATTGTTGATGTAAAAAATGAAAAATACTGGATTAGCTGCGGCGAACTCGTAAGGTTCTCGCAAGTAATCCAGTGTAGAATATATTTTTATGTGCTTGCCCCAAAAACTTTCTTCCGTAAAAAGAAACATAATTCGATGGTCTTTGTTTTTGCAATAAATCGCTATATTTGTGTATTACTAAAAAACAACATTATGCAGAAAAACTCATACTGTATTATTATGGCAGGAGGCATTGGCAGCCGTTTTTGGCCGTTGAGCCGTAAAAGTAAGCCGAAACAATTTTTAGATATCCTGGGTACGGGTAAAACATTCATCCGCCAAACGTTTGAGCGTTTTGCAAACATTATCCCCGTTGAAAATTTTTTGGTAGTTACCGGAGTAGACTATAAACAACTGGTATTGGAACAAATCCCCGAATTAGCGGAAAATCAGATATTATGCGAACCTATACGTCGCAATACAGCGCCTTGTATAGCTTATGCTACCTACAAATTATTACAAAAGAATCCGGATGCAACAGTGGTTGTTACTCCATCGGATCACTTAATAATGAATGAAACAGGCTTTTTGGAAGTTATTATCAACAGCCTTAATTTTGCGCGCAACCACGCAGCTTTGGTAACAATAGGCTTAAAACCATTGCGGCCCGAAACGGGCTATGGTTACATACAGGTGAACCGCGAAGAAAAAGAACTGTGCAGTGGAGCGATATGTAAAGTAAAAACATTTACCGAAAAGCCCGATATGGAAACAGCCCGGGTGTTTGTTGAAAGCGGTGAATTTTATTGGAATTCGGGTATTTTTATCTGGAATTTACAATCGATAAAACAGGCATTGGAAGAGAATATACCCGATATTTCCGCTATTTTTGCAGCTGGTGTAAATACCTACGACACTTCCGAAGAAGAAAATTTTATTGCCGACGCTTACTCGCAATGCCGAAACATATCAATAGATTATGGTGTGATGGAAAAGTCCCAAAACGTATTTGTTTTCGGCGCCGATTTTGGATGGTCGGATGTGGGTACATGGGACTCATTATTCCACCTGCTTCAAAAAGATGAGCATGGTAATGCTGTAATAGGCGAAAATGTGTTTTTAAGGGATGTAAATAATTGCATGGTTAATATTGCTAACAATAAACTACTTTTAATTAGCGATATACATGACTTTTTAATTGTTGATACCGACGATGTTTTATTAATCTGCCCACGTAACGACGAGGAGAGAATAAAACTATTAATAGCAGATGTAATTATTGAAAAAGGTCCCAGGCTTGCATAATCGTTAGAAATATAGTTCGATAACTGCCTTCTTTCTTCGCTAACAAGGGAAAGGAGGTTTTTATTAAATTGTGCCTGAATTTTATATTATACTATAAATGCTGCGTTTGTTTATTATTGCATGTATTAGCCTACTGCTTATATTTGCAACGGGAAATAAGGCGGAAGCCCAACAGCCGGAGCATATTATACAGTATATTATTGAGGGTAACGATACCATACTCATAGAGCATTTACCCGAGGCGGTTATTTTCCCACAACGCAAATTTACCAGTAAAAAAGAATACAGGCGGTATTACCGCACGGTATATAACTTGAAAAAAGTGTACCCCTATGCACAAATTGCCAAACGCAAACTCGGTGAATTAAATCGGCAGTATTTGGAGTTACCCCGGAAAGAAAAGAAAAAATATCTGAAAATATTTGAAAAGGAACTGTTTGCCGAATTTGAAGCCCCATTACGGAAGTTAACCCGATCGCAGGGTAAAATGCTGATTAAGCTTATCAACAGGGAAACAGGCGAAACATCGTACGAGATAATAAAAGAATTAAAAGGCGGTTTCAATGCATTTCTGTGGCAATCGGTAGCCCGAATTTTCGGCTCGAATTTGAAATCGAAATATGATAAACATGGCGACGATGAAATACTTGAAGAGCTGGTGCTGATGTGCGAAAATGGTACATTCGATAAGCTGTATTACAGCATGTTTGGTAATAAGTAATACCCAGCCGTAACCATGTTGCCATTGCCTTATAAAAATCTTGATTAACTTTGTTAAACTCGCATACCCGGTTTTTGTATCTTATTTTAAAGTCGATATAAAAAATAGCATCCGGTTTTGCTTGATTAAACTTTTGCATCGCGCCATTTTCCGAAATGGAAATATAATAGTGTAAATACCAACAGAAATCCCCAATAAACATACTCCGAGAACCAGATATAAGCAACATTATGTGAGGAATTGGCTACCAGTACATATAGTCCCGACATATAGCATGTTAACGCTAGCATTTCAATAAACATTGCGACTTTTGTTTTTCCAGTTCCGCTTAATCCGTTAAATGGAACGCAACCGCAGGCAAAAATTATATTTGCGCCAAGTATCACATACATCGATGATACCGACAGGTTTATAAGGTCTGCGCTATTTGTATAAATCGATAATATCGGTTTAACAAATATTGTAACCGGTATCACCATAAGTATTGCCGTTACAATACCTATTTTTAAAATCTTACGGATTATTGCAGGTACCATTCTCGTATATCCAGCGCCAATGGCGCTGCTTACAAACGAGCTGGTAGCTGCCGCATATGCCCACACCGGTATAGTAATAAATCCGTATATGCTTCGCACAATATTAGAAGATGCCAGGTTTTGTTCGCCGGTTTTTTCAATCATAATAAAGAAAGCCAGCCATGTACTTAAAGATATAAAATATTGCAGCATCACAAATATCGATACATCGAGTGTATGCTTCAATAATTTTAAGTCGATGTTTTTAAAATAAAACAATTTATACACCTTACGTATACGTGGGCGCGAGTTGTAAATAATAAAATATACAGCCTCAACCGCTTCGGCTATTACCGAGGCTAGCGCTGCACCCTCGATCCCCATTTTGGGAAAACCGAATTTACCGAAAATCAGTACATAATCAAGAATAATGTTGGTTATAGCCATTATTATCGACCCGTATGTAAGCGGGCGCGTATTGATTGTACCCACATGTAATGCTCGGAAAGACACATTTATAAATACAAAAAACAAACCATAAATGCGTATATTCAAAAAGCTGATTGAGGGCTGTAAAATACTATCATGATTGATAATTTTAGGCATAATAATAGGTGTAAACATTATGGAGGCTGCAATTATTACTACCGCCATTGCCCACAGAAACAAAATGCCTGTTTCCATAATCGGCCCGATATCCGATAATTTATTTTCGCCCTTACGGCGCGATATCAATATTTGCATACCGGTAGCAAACCCAAAGCCAATCATAAACAGCACGTAGTAATATATCCCCCCAATGGCTGCCGCTCCCAGCTCAACTTCGCCCACATGCCCCATAAATGCAGTATCGGTGGCGCTGACGATATTCTGGGCAAACATGCTTAACATGATCGGTAATGATACATACCATATCTTTTTAAAATTAGGAACTGCCGATGTAGTATGTGTCATATGGAATTAAATTTGATACAATTGGTTTGTTGAGCCGAAAGACTCCGGATAAACAAAGAGTTTAATAGAAAATAAGATAATGAAGCGTATGGTATACATCATACACATAATCTCTGGAAAATCAGAAAACTGATCTTTTAATGGAAATGACTTTCATGTTTTACAGAAAAAAATGGGATTCAAAGGTATAATAAAATTTTAATATAAGGAAAAAAGAAGGAATTTAATTCAGGGCTGACGCATGAATTTATAGTTTGATTTATTCCGTTAAACAGCTTCTTAGATATTTCCTGAATTAATTGTCTCGATTAATAGACAAAATGAATAAAAATTCCAAACCGCCTTCTTTTCTATTCTTCACGGTAATAGTTCCTTTATGAAAAATAATAGCATTTTTTACAATCGACAAGCCTAATCCTGAGCCTCCCGTATCGCGGGTACGCCCTTCATTTATGCGGTAAAAGCGTTCGAAAATCCGGTTTAAATGTGTTTCATCTTCAATACCTTTTCCGGTATCGGCAAATGAGAAGTATGCATAGCCGTCTTTTTCATCATATTTTTTAATAATGATACGAATATTTTCGCCGGCATAACGGATAGCATTATCGGTTAAATTACGGAAAATAGAATATATAAGCCCTTCATTTGCTTTGATACTGAAATCAGTAGCCACATCCTGTTCTATTGTAATATGCTTAGTTTTCAATTCTTTTTCCAAATCGTACATCACCTTATTAATTACTATATAAATATTTACATTTTTAAGTTTTAACGAATTCGAGTTTTCTTCAATTTTTGTCAGCAAACTCATGTCGCTAATTAGTTCCGACAATGTTTTGGTTTGGCTATAAGCTTTCTGTAAAAATTCACGTTCTTTGCTCATGTCAAGGTCATTATCTAGAACTGTTTCCAGAAATCCCCTGATACTGGTAACGGGTGTGCGCAGCTCGTGAGCAATATTGCCGGTCATTTCCTGCTTAAGCTTACGGGTTTTCTCATGGTGTGTAATGTCGTTCAATATAATTTCAAAACTATGGTCTTCAAATACATTTACCCGTACCAAAAATTCTTTACCCTGTTTGCTTATACGGGTTTCGAAATAATTTTCGTCTCTTTCGGCATCAATAAAGTCGGCTATCGGCTGAAAATCTTTTTCATTCAAAATATCCGGCAATGGGGTAAACGTATCTTTGCTCAAAATATTAAGGTATTGCAAAAATAAACCGTTATAAAAGGCCACTGCTTTATTGGGTTTGAAAAAACAGATCCCTTCCGCCGAACTTTGGATGTGCTGTAATAACTTTTCACGCTCCAGTTTGAGCGTTTTCTCGTTTTGTTTTAACGATGCATAAGCCGATACGATTTTCGTACTGATTTCGCCCAGTTCATCATCAGGGAAAATAGGTCTTTGAATCTGTGATGGGTTATTTTCTACTAAGAGTGAAAAATCGCGTAACTGCCGTACTGATTTTCCAAATCGGCTGCTTATATGGGAAATAAACACAAACCATATACTAAACATGATCAGCATAAAATAAAAAAAACCGTTATCGGGTTTCAAAAAGCGCTGTATATCACGGCTGTAAGGCAATGCCACTCGTATAAGCCTATTTCCCGTATACTTAGCGTAATAAATATACTCCTGGCAGTTGGATGCAGATATGCGGATATTCAACCCCTTACCCGATTGCCGGGCGGCAATAAGCTCGGGACGCTGTGCATGGTTTTCCAATTGTGCAGGGTTGGTAAAAGCGTTATCATATTCAACAGCGCCATCGTCCGAAATCAAACTTATGCGCAAATCGTCCGGCAAAATCGGCGCCAGAGAGTCCACCGAGTTTTGCTGAGAGTGTCGTTTTAAGTATTGGTTGATAATTGTTGCATACGAGTCGAGCCGGTTTTCAAGCGCTTCGATACGGTACTTACTCGCCCGGTAATATTCAACTATTACTATCCCTATAGAGAATAGAATGAATATGATAAGAAAGCTTATCGTAAGTTTTTGCTGATAGCTTTTCATTGTTCCGATGCATTAAAACGGTATCCGTAGCCGAGGCGGCTTGAAATTAACGACGATTTGGTTCCCATTTTCTTACGCAGGCGGGTAATGTGTACATCTACCGTTCGTTCGGTAATGTACGGCGAATCTTTCCAAATACGGCTGATAATATCTTCGCGGCTGTATATTTTAGCTGGATTGGATGCCAGCAAAGCCAATATTTCAAATTCGGTTTTTGTAAGCGATATAAGTTCATTGCCAATTTGCAGTTCTTTTGTCTGGAAATCAATTGCTAAATCACCGATGGCAAGTTTATTTTCAATTTCTTGAGAAACAGGTTTTTCAATAGCTGTGCGTTTTAAAACAGCTTTTACCCGCGCCACAACTTCTTTAATTGAGAACGGTTTGGAGATATAATCATCTGCCCCTACCGAAAAACCTGTAAGCATGTCGTTTTCGGTATCTTTGGCCGTAAGGAAAATAATAGGCGTATGATTGTCATCTTTCCGCAGTTTTTCCGCCATTTTATATCCCGACATTCCGCCCATCATCACATCAAGCAGAATCAAGGAATGTTCGGCGACGAGTTTCTTCAACGCTTCTTCGGCCGAGAAAGCCGTATTTACCGAATAGCCTTCGTTTGCCAAATTAAATTCGAGAATTTCGCATATATCTCGCTCATCGTCTACTATCAGGATTTTTTCGTTCATCTTATATAATTCACGATTTAAAATTTTTAAACGATTGATAATGCTACAATTATCCAAAGGCACAATAAATAAATCAACACATTAGCACATCAGTACATATAAACTCTATTAAAAAACTTAGGGTAGATATATTATATTAACATATCCACCTTAAATTTTACGGAATGCATGATCCTTTCTTTTTCTTACTTCTACTGTTTTTCGCAACAAAGAAACAATATCAATATTACATTGAAATTAACATGATGTTATTATTTTGCTAAGAAAAATTTACCTGTTGTATCCAATCGTTATCATGCTGTCATATTATTGTCTTAAACGAAGTGAAAGATCTGTTTGTGAGATATTCTGCTTTGTCAATTTTAATTCGTTACGCTCAATATCAACTTGATATCGGTTTAGTGGTAGTATTATAAATACGACCTGCAATAGTCTGTATAAAAACAAATGGCGGAAAGAATCCGCCACTTGAGAATAACAAAAGCAGTTATATTAAAGCTAATACACTGTATTTTGGGGGTCAAAGTTACACCAACCGCTTGTCCAGTTGCTGGAGTTTGTTTCGGACGGCCCGAAAGCGCCGATGTAGTCAACTTTATCAAAACCTGACGATACTTTAGCGTTGTCCCATTTTGCACCGGCTGCAAGGGGGCTATCCGGTTTAATAAACATACCGGGGCTCGCCATATCCAACGGATTTCCGGTGAATTTTAAATCGCTTAGCGTCGAAAATGTACGGTTTCCTCCGTTTTCACGTTTAAAATAAGCATCGGCAAATGTCCCATGGTCATCCGGGCTAAACTGTGTGTTTGATGCCCAATATTGCTTATCCTGGAAATTTTTAACCATGCCTGCCATTACACAATTGCTAACATTTAATTTTCCATCGGTTGCCCAATCTTGTGTGGTAGAGCCTTTATCGTTTTCAATAATCAACCCGATAGGGAAAGCGGCAATTACCGAGTTAAATATGCTTAATTGGGTGTTACGGCGAAGGTGTAAAGCCGCCTGAAAACGGGCATCGATAGGGCTACCGTTAACGCCTGCCTGGTCGGTATAGGCTGCCGTATTGGCAACCGGGCCGAAAAGACTAATGTTAGCAAAGGTACACGAGGTATAGGGTTCGCCTGTTGAACCGTTGGCGTTATTATCCGATTCAAAACCATTTGATGCGGACTTGTCTCCAATTTTTGGGTCGCGTATTCCCAAAGCGTACTGTACCTTACCGCTGAAACCGTTATCCGTATCAAAATCATCATCCCAACCGCCATAAGCTACCAGATATTTGGCGTTTACAGTACCGCCAAACCACTCGAAAGAGTCATCGCCCGAATATGACACCTGTATGTGGTCAATTTGCGTTGCAGAACCAACAGAGCCAAAAGTAATACCGTTAATTTCGTTATCCGTTGAATATTCAACACCAGCGAACTCTACACGCACATAGCTTAATACGCCCGAATTGTCATTAGCCGCAGTTCCGCCATGTTTCGATCGCACACCTCCCTCTATGGTTTGTTCGCCAAGATTATTCGGCGTCTTGCCCAAAATTATAATACCGCCCCAATCACCCGGTTTGCGGCTGCCGGGAGCATTTGCCGAAGTAAAAACAATAGGTAATTCTTTTGTTCCCTGAGCCATAATTTTACCGCCCCGCTCAATAATAAGCGTACCCTGGGTCGATTTGTCGCCTTTAATAATCACGCCCGGCTCAATGCTAAGAGTAATCCCGTCGGGCACATATACAAACCCTTTAAGATTGTAAGTATTTGGATATTTAAGCGTTGTATTTTCCTTAATTTCAAAATTATCTTTCGACCCGTCGCCAAGATTATAAATTTCGCCGGGAGGTGTCGGCGGAATAGGGTCCTCTTTATTGTCGTCACAACTTACATTAAATACAGCGATAAGCAACATAAATGCAATAATCGCCAGTTTGAAATTTGTTTTCATTCTTTTAATTTTTGATTAAACAATTTTAAATTGATGTTTTGTTATAGTTTAAACGATACTCCGATTGATATGGACTGCCCGGGATTAAACCGCCGCGTTGTTTGCTCGCGTTCATAAATCTTCCCGTCTTTTTCGAACTTAGGGAATTGCTTGTACACTACATATTCCGAAAGGATATCTTTTACTGACAACCGGATCTCTAAAAATTCCCCTAAAGATTTGGAAATGATGAAATCCAGTACATTTCTCGGCATCTCGTATGAGTCGGGAATCAACGTGTTCGGGTCAGGGTTTATGCTGTTTGACTTGCCAAGCCCTACAATCCGTTTGCCAATACGATTGTAAAGCAGCGCCATGTTTAACCCTAATTTTTCCGAACTATAATATATGCCAGCATTGATAACATAAGGTGATTGTCCCTGCATCGGGCGGTCGGGTTCCAAAACCACTTCGCCCGGTTTAAAACTTACATTACTTTCAATCCATGCGGCATTTAGTATCAGGGATAAATTGTTCAAGCCAATAAAATCAAGTTTTTTCCGAATGTCAATTTCAAATCCCCAGCTTATAGCCTTGTTTGCATTTTCGTACAGGTAACGTAACGAGCCGCCCATATCTATAAATGTCCACTCTATGGGGTTTTTAAAATGCTTGTAAAAAGCGCCTATGCTTAAAACTTCGCCCAATTCCGGATAAACCTCGTACCTTAAATCAAAATTGTTAATAAAAGCCGTTTGCAAATTTTCATTTCCTCCGATTTCGCTGAACAAATCAAAGTCATAATAAATTGTTGGCGAGAGTTCGCGTATCTCAGGGCGATTTAACGAGCGCCCGTAAGCTGCTTTTAACTGGCGCTTATTGTTTATTTTATAAACCAAATTGACTGATGGTAATAGGTTAATATTGCCGACTTTATTAGTTGTGATCAACGTTACATTCGATGCATCGGAGCGGTCTCGTATCAATCGTGTATCATGGTTTTCAAGGCGCATTCCGGCATTAATAGCAAGCTTTCCAACGGGAATATCGAATAAAACATAGGCTGCACTGTGGTATAGTTTTGCTGTGTATGCATTGGTTTTGCGTGTTATTTCATCAATGTATACCTTATCGGCTCCTAAATATTGCTCTTGTAACATCTCCCGAAAAGGGAGCGCCAGATAGGTTTGACGTTCATCATAGCTAAGATTATCATACCGGTAAATGAACTCGCGGGGAGAGTAAGCGCGCTTACGGTATTCGGCATAAACGCCGACTTTAAATACCGACCGTATTTGTGCAATGCTAAATTTACGCTTGTAATTTAGAGAAGCCGAGATTATATGGTCGTTCAAATTCTGGTAGTACCGGGTAATATTTTCATTTCTGACAATTACATTCGGGATATCCTCCGGGCTGCCAATTCCGGCAAGATTTGCAACTATACGCCGGTCGGGTTCGCCTTTGTGTGCGTACGAGTAACCCGCTGTCCAGTCTATTGTTTGGTCGTTTTTGGCAAAATCATGTACCCCCGACAGTTGCCCTGTATAGCTAAGGCGAGATGAGTACAACATTTCCGTTTGTTCCCGGTACTGCATACTACTCACGTCCCTCACTCCCGATCGTTCGGTTAAACGGTTTTTTCCCAGCAAATTAAAAAGGTTTTTAAACTCAATACGGTTTGCCGGATCTATTACAAAAGACCAATTGTGCATTGCTCCAATGCGTACACTGTTGGTATACTGGTTATCCTTATAATTGTCCAGATAAACAGGCATATCGGCTGCTACGGAGTAAATTCCGTAACGGGCATTTTTAATCCCTTCAACTCCCCTGTTTATGTTGCTGTATGTAATTGCGGTAACATTGCCAATTGCAGACGAGCTATTTTTTGTATTAAAGCGATGCGCCAACATAAACGAGAAAAGCTGGT
Source organism: Prevotellaceae bacterium (assembly GCA_031263585.1). Taxonomy (GTDB): domain Bacteria; phylum Bacteroidota; class Bacteroidia; order Bacteroidales; family UBA932; genus JAISFN01. Next base: position 12,512 of record JAISFN010000035.1, read on the forward strand.
CGGGTAAGGGAGCATGTTTTTTAACGCGCCAGTCCTTATTAAATCCGTGCTTTGTTATTTCCGTAATTTCGAGCGAATTAGTAATTGCATCCAAATGAGTCGGAAACGAAGCTTTCAATGGACGTTTGTCGGCATCGAAACCCAAAAAGTCGGTACTACTTCCGGGATTTGTATAAAAATCGTTAAACTGGATTTTAAAATTAAACCCTGTAGTATAATTAAACTGGATTGTATTTTCATCGGGTACAGCCTTTGTAGTTATTTTAACAAAGCCTCCCGAAAAATCACCGGGAATTTCGGGAGAAGGAGATTTGTAAACCAACAAATTATCTATCTGGCTACCGGGAATTAAATCGAAAGAAAATGCACGGCTGTCGGTTTCCGTACTTGGAATAGCCAATCCGTTTATCCATGTATTGTTATAACGTTGGGACAGACCCCTGACAATAATAAAACGTTCATCGATTATGGTAATGCCCGGAATTCGTTTTATCACTTCGGAGGCGTTATTATCCGAGTTTCTGGAAATTTGCGCCGCCGATATCCCGCTGACAACCTGCGGTATTGCCTTGATAGTATTTATCATCGAATTTTCCGTATTACTGCGTCTACGGGCTTTCACAACTACATCGTCCAAAACCCAAAGCTCAGTCTCAAGCGATATATCGAAATTATCAACGTCCTTATTCAAAACACATTCTACCTCAACTGTTTGGTATGAAACAAAACTGAATACCAAGGTGTATGTTCCTGCCGGAAGATTGTTAATTGTATAGGATCCACCGGGATTTGTTGAAGTACCTTTGCTTACCCAGTTTTTGACGAAAACAGTCACACCCTCAATAGGTTCTGAGTTTTGAGCATCACAGACAATACCCGATATTTTGTAATTTGCTTCAGCAATTGCCAATATAGAAAATTGACAAACAATATATAAAAGGAAGATCGTTTTTTTTACTCGAGCTGTAATCATTTCGGTTTTTAATTTACTTGACAGCACAAAAGTATTTTTGCGTTATTACAAAACGGCTACGTACATATTACAATTAAGTGAATTATATAGATACAAAAACCAAGGCTTTTTTAATATAACAATAAGTCAATGCGTTGATTTGTTAATTTGTTAATGGCGAAGGACTGTGAATATACTTACGCGATTTACGGGCAATTAAAGCCCTGTACCTATCCGTAATTTCGTAAGCTATGCTTTCCCACGAGCGGCAAAGGCTTGCACAAGCATTATCGGCAATGTTTAAATAGTTTTCATTGCTTAAAGCGTTTTTAATAGCAACAGCGTAGGCTTTGGTATCTTCGGGCGATAAAAAGCCATTCACATTATGGGTAATAACCTCGGCGGCAGTTGAGTTTTCCAACAATAAACCAGGAGTTTGCGAAGCGGCTGCTTCGCGTAAAACCAAGGGTGCATTATCATATTTCGAAGGAAAAAGAAACAGGTCGGCTGCTAAAAATAGTTTATTCAAAATACTACGGTCTCTAACCACACCCATAAACGATATTTTGCTATTTATAGTTAAAGTATGGGTTAATTTTTCCATATCGTTTTTAGCATAGCCTTCGCCAACAAAGTATGCCTGATAATCAAAGTCTTTCAGTTCAGCCAAAGATTCCAGTAAAAACTTCACGTTTTTTTCCCATATATGCTGACCTACAAATAAAAGCATTGGTTTTCGGCACGATATACCCAAATCGAGCTTGGCTGTTTTTTTCAAATGAACGTCTTTATCTTTGGGAGTAAAATCCACGCCGTTGCTCACCACTTCCAGTTTCCCTTTATAGCCGTACTCCCGGATTGTTTGCTCAACCGATGCCTGCGGAATCCATACTTCATCGGCTTGCTCATAAAACCGGATTATGTTTTTAACTATCTTATTTACGATATATTTATTCTTAAAAACCTGCATAAAATCGTCTCTGAATTTTGAGTGAAAGCTTGCAGCAAGAGGTATTTGTAGCTGCTTTGCTTTTAATAATGCCAGCTTACCCGTAGAAAAAGGCGAATGGGCATGTACAATATCGAAATTGAGCCGCCGGAACATGGATAGAAACGACCCGTCGATAAAAGGAAGCCCGATACGGTAGGGAGGGCGCTTAAATGCCGGTATCGAGGCAAAACGTTCAATTAAAAACCCATCCTCATCCGGCCCTTGCTTTGGATGATACGGAGTTATAACCTTTACACTGCCAGCTATTTTATTTAACCATAACGCATTATTACGTACAGCCAAAGCAACGCCATCCATTACCGGGGGATATGCATCGCTGAACAAAGCTATTTTCATATTTTAGTTAAGTTGATATATCCCCAAATATAGACTATAGAAATGTCGATACCATTAAGGAATAAATACAATACGGTTAATATTATATATTGCAAATTAATAATTGAGTGTTTTGTAAAAATATATTATACAGTTCTTTGCTTTTGTATTTCTGTTTCCCACGACCTTATCAATGTTTTGATGAGCATCTCTATCAACGCCATTCAAAATCAGTCGGTAATTTTTTTATTGCCGATATTTGAGCGCTTTTCGTCCAACTTCATCATCTTTCAGCGACCTGGGTTGCATATTCTTTTTAATTGCCTGCCATATTTCTTTATCCAATTCATAATACTTGCTTGGCTTACCCCTATTAAACGTGCAATAAAATGAAATCCTAAACTTCCAAAATACATAGACAAGACAATATCAGTTTAGAAGGATTTTTGCATGGATTGGAGAAAAAAGATATCGGCATTGAGCCTGCAAAGAACAAACAAGGTAAAACTTACGATATCCGATTCACTTACGAGGGGCAGACATTCAAAGCTTCGGAAAATATCTCATATAAATGATGAAACGGCAAACCAAGTCAAATAGAGTGTGAATATCCTATATAAAAAGCGTATTTCGATTGGTACGACAATGTTCGAACAACTGAACCGTAGCTTTATAAACGAAATGGAGAACAAGCTCCAAAAATTAAAAGAGCCGTCCAAAGGCTTGAAATGGCATATGGTTATGTGGGTTATAACGCTGATTTCTGCATTTCTCTCAGGATATTTCATCCATGAATATAATAAATGGAAAGAAAAAGCGGTGTATTAGTATCAGCAATATGAAGAGGTCAAGCCGAATATATAGGAGAAAAGGAAAATTCTCGACTACAATCTACTGTAATAACCGAGATTTGATCTTACAGACAGTTAAAAAAATTTTGCTTTATCTGACAATTATTTTTCTTTTCAAACGCCCTCCGGTCTTGTAGGGGAGGGGATTTGAAAAGAAAAATAAAAGTGTGTGTTCGGATTATTGCTCGTTAGAGGACTGTACGATCGAATGTTAACTATTGCAAATGCCATTTTTGCAAACCGCTCAGATTCTTACTTATTAGCTGTCGTTAATTTTTTTGCATACAAATATTTGTTTCTCTGATTTGTTTTCAAATATTTCTTCTTTAAATCCACCGAATTTATTAATAATTTTAAAATCCATAAATCTTAAATATGCATCTAATTCTTTTGGAAAAAACAGTCGCATATCCATATTTTGAATAGAATCAAATTTTTTATTTATAAAGTAATGCCATTTTATACGGTTAATTTGAGTTTTATTTTCATAAATCATTGTCTGCTTTATAACAACTTTTCTGCCATCTTTGGTCGAATATTCAGCAATAATCTTTTCTTCCTTTTCTGAATATACGATATAGTCAATATTAGGATTAAAACAATCAAATAAGAAATATCCATTTTTTTTAGATGTTTCTTCACGCTTATTAATACATTAAAAAAATCTTGATTATTATATAAATGATGAATTGAATTAATTAAATTAAAATATTTATTGTGGTATTTTTGTTTAATCTATTAATATTTCGTATATTTATCTCATAATAAATAGTTTATGAGACTTGTGAGATTGTCAGAAGCAGAAAGATCAAAAGTTGAAACTTTATATAAAACCAGCCCTCATTCAGTTGTTCCTACCCGCTGTTTGAGTTTGCTGTATTCCAATGAAAAGCGTTCTATCAAAGAGGTCAGTTCCTTAGTTCGTTTATCCCGTCGCAGTCTTGAGCGTTTTTTCAATGCGTGGGAATCAGCCTGCGAAAAGTATTCTACTCTATCAATTGGAACTGGTCGAGGAGCAAAAATCAAGCTTTCAGCTGTAAAAAACCTTTTACCAGATTTGCTCAAAGAGCATAGTCGCAATCTTAATCCGCTTATCGATGAGTTGTATCAAAAGCACAATATCCAAGTCTGTAAATTAACCTTACAGAATTTTTTAAAAGGCCTTGGGCTATAGTTTGAAACGTGTAAGGACATCGTTAATAA
>JAISFN010000188.1 GCA_031263585.1 Prevotellaceae bacterium
TTACAAGAAATACTACCGAAAGCGACAACAGCATAATTTTTAAATTCTTTTTACAAAAATTGCTTGAAAATGCGCAAGCGGCTACAGCTAACATAATTATGTATTGGATTGCAATTGCCGCTCCCGAAATCCAGAAAGAGTCTTTTGCTGGTTCGGTAAAACTCAGGTTGCATTCCAGCATATTAACGGCATATTTTTGGAACGGGAATATGGCAGAATAATACAAAACACAAAGTAAAGCTACCAACCAAAAGCCGCTGCTTGTAAATATTTTACCGATATCGCTGATTTTAAAGGGATCGTCTTTTTCTTCAACTTCGCCTAACTGGGCGTCTAATTTCTTATCCATAAAGAAATAAACAATGAACATAATTAGGGCAACCATAAGCAAAATAACACCGAATGCTGCGGAGTGGGAAACATCTGCACCGCCCAGTATGTCAGCCTTGGCAATTAACGGGGAGAAAATCATACAAGTTGCAACTCCCAAACGGGCAAGCGCCATTTCTGACCCCATTGCAAGCGCCAATTCCTTACCTTTAAACCATTTCACAATACCACGCGAAACGGTAATACCTGCCATTTCGACGCCACAGCCGAATATCATAAACCCTACCGAGGCTAATTTTGCCGAGGCCGGCATTTCTTTGTAAAATGGTGAAACACCCAGTTCGTCAAATATCGGTATGTAATTCAGGTTGTTGTTGAACCAACTTTCCAAACCTGTACCTACAAATATTTCCGTTACCGAATACCAGTTTATGGTAGCGCCTATAATCATAACAACCCCCGATAAAATAGCCGTAAAACGTACGCCCATTTTATCGAGAATGATTCCGGCAAAAATCAGAAAGAAAATAAAAACGTTTAAAAAGGTTTCGGAACCCGCATAGGTTCCAAAAGCGTCGGAATCCCAGCCTCTTGTCGATTCCAGAATAGATTTGACAGGAGACAATATATCCATAAAGATATAAGCACAAAACATAGCAAATGCTAAGAACACAAGCGCCGTCCAACGTGCGGCTTTCGAATCTCGTAACGATTTTTTAGTAGTTTCTGTCATAAGTTTAATTTTTAGTCAATATTTACTTAATAATGCCTTAATTGTTAAATATTATAGCGCCTTCTCTGCCTCAACAGAGGGGGCTTATCGCGTGTCGTGATACTTGATATCATTCTCCATCTTCAACTGCTACTGCACGAATTTTTTGCGAAGTTTTACTATTCCTTATTTTGTTTTTTCTAATTTCATTTTCTGTTTGTTTTACATTCCAACGCGATAAAATCGCATGGGAACAATAAAGGATCTGGAATAGAGGTGCTTCATTTCACTTAGCATGACAACTTGATAATAGTTTAGTATTAAATTAATATATTATTAACCCGTACATTATCAATTGAAGCCTTACCGTATAATTGTTTCATCGCGGTTAGGGCTTACCGAAATTATTTTTAAAGGTACGCCTATATAATCTTCAATAAATTTGATATAATCCTTCAATTCAGCAGGTAGCTCATCATACTTGCGTAATTTAGATATCTCTTTTTTCCATCCCTTAAACTCTTTATAAACAGGTATGACATCGTCATTCAGTTCAAAAGGGAACATGGTTGTTTCTTTACCTTTTATCGAGTAGGCTACACAAACTTTTATTGTATCAAAAGTATCGAAAACATCCGATTTTGTCATAATCAATTGTGTAACACCGCTAATTGTAACGGTGTATTTCAAGGCTACCAAATCGAGCCAGCCCGTCCGGCGGGGACGTCTGGTTGTCGCTCCAAATTCGCGACCAATGCGACGCAGTTCTTCTCCCTCGTTATCATTCAGTTCGGTAGGGAAGGGACCGCTACCTACGCGTGTGCAATAGGCTTTGTATACCCCATAAACTTCGCCAATGCGTGTAGGGGCAAGGCCAAGCCCTATACATGCGCCCGCACAAATTGTATTTGATGATGTTACGTATGGGTATGTACCGAAATCAATGTCTAACAATGACCCTTGAGCGCCCTCGGCCAAAATACGCTTATTATCATCAAGGTATTGATTAATTACATACTCGCTGTCGATAAATTGGAATTTTCGCAAATCCTCGATGCCTTTCAGCCAGGTAGCTTCATATTCCTCGATATTGTATTCATAATCGAACTGGCGAAGAAATATAATGTGTTTATTTTTCAATGCTTCGTAACGCTCTATAAAGTTATCGGCAAGAATATCGCCTACCCGCAGGCCGTTACGTCCGGTTTTATCCATATAGGTAGGCCCGATGCCTTTTAATGTCGAACCGATTTTGGTTTTACCTTTCGATGCTTCCGACGCTGCGTCGATTATGCGGTGGGTGGGTAGTATCAGGTGTGCCTTTTTCGAAATCAGTATCCTGTCAGCCGGGTCGATTCCCAGTTTGCGTAACTGGTCGAGTTCTTCCTGCAAAATAACCGGATCGATTACAACACCGTTACCGATAATGTTTTTGATTGACGAATGAAAAATACCCGAAGGTACTGTATGCAATACAAATTTCATATCATCAAATTCAAGCGAGTGTCCGGCATTCGGCCCTCCCTGAAAACGGGCTACTATATCGTAATGCGGAGTCAATACGTCTACAATTTTACCTTTTCCTTCGTCTCCCCATTGTAAACCCAATACTATATCTGTCTTCATTTCTATATATATGTTATTGTAAAATTATTAAGTACATTAAACTACCCCATTAACTCATCCTGTACCTATTTTTAGGTATTTTACTCCGGAATGTAAATTTTGGTATATATGTGCAACAAAGCTCTGTAATGTAACATGAATAAGATATTGTGAACAATTGCCGCACTCATTATTTGTTAGTATTAAAAAATGCAATTAATTTGTTATTAAAACAATGCAAAATGCTGTTTGCATCTCCAAAAACGTACTAAGATATGGGTAATTTATGGGATTATAGGGGTTGCCCCTTATAATTTTATTAACAGTTAGCACATTTTTTATACATTTGTATTCTTCAAAAATAATTAATTATTTGTAATATAAATGACTACGAATCCTAACATCTCTTATATCCCGTTGTCATCGCTTAAAAACGGCGAGTCGGGTATTATTATAAAGGTAAAAGGATATGGTGCATTCCGGAAACGGATTACTGAAATGGGTTTTGTTCCCGGTGTTGCTGTAAAAGCTATTAAAAGAGCTCCTTTGCAGGATCCTGTTGAATATGAGCTGATGGGATACCGGGTTTCGTTGCGGAAAAGCGAAGCCGAACTGATTGAAATGGCGGTTGGCCTTAATTCCGAAATTGTTGAAAAGCCGTTTGAGGGCATAATACAGAATGGCGATACGATAGAAAAAGCTGTAAAAGAGAAGATAAAAACCATTAACGTTGCTTTGGTGGGAAATCCTAATAGCGGTAAAACGAGCCTTTTTAACCGCGCGACAAAACGCAACGAAAAAGTGGGAAATTATGGCGGTGTTACGGTTGATATGAAAACCGCTCGTTTTATACATCACGATTATACAATAAACATTACTGATTTACCGGGCACATACTCGATATCCGAATATTCGCCCGAGGAATTGTTTGTACGCAAATATCTTACCGATGAAATGCCCGATGTGGTTATTAATGTACTTGATGCATCGAACATAGAGCGGAACCTGTACCTTACCACACAGCTTATTGATATGAATATCAAGATTGTAGTGGCTTTAAATATGTATGACGAACTGGAGAAAAAAGGTGATAATTTTGATTACCAAACTTTGGGTAAGATGATTGGTATTCCTTTCGTTCCGGTGGTTGCCATTAAGGGAAAGGGTATAAGCGAATTACTGGATAAGGTAATTGATGTTTACGAGGAAAAGGAAAGCGATTACAGGCATATACATATTAATTACGGCAAAACAATTAATAATGCTATTGAAAAGTTGCGCGAGGAAATTAAGAAAAATTCGGGGCTTAACGACAGGTATCATGCCCATTATACGGCAATTAAATTGCTCGAAAACGACCATGATTTTATAAAATGGGTTCAGAACATTCTTGATTCCGAAGTTGTAATTAGTTGTGCATGGAAACAAATAAAGGAAATTGAGAGAGAATATAAAGAAAATTCGACATCGGTTATTACCGATGCCAAATATGCCTTTATACATGGCGCTTTGAAAGAAACCTACCAGGCCGCCGATAATAACAAAGTAAAGGAAAAAAGATATAGTATCGATAATATCCTGACACATAAATGGCTGGGACTACCGGTTTTTATGCTGTTTATGCTGTTTATTTTCCAGGCAACCTTTATATTGGGCGCTTACCCTATGGAGTGGATTGAAAAAGGGGTTGCCCTGCTTGGCGATGTTATCCAGAACATAATGAGCGAAGGGGCATTACGCGATTTAATAACAGGCGGGCTAATAGATGGTGTAGGCAGCGTAATTGTGTTTTTCCCGAACATTATGATTTTGTTCATCTTTATCTCGTTTATGGAAGATACCGGCTATATGGCACGCGTGGCTTTTTTAATGGATAAATTAATGCACAAAATAGGATTACACGGCAAGTCGGTTATCCCGATACTGATGGGCTTCGGCTGTAACGTACCGGCAATTATGGCAACCCGCACACTCGAAAACCATAAAGACCGCATATTAACTATGTTGATGATTCCGTTTGTATCGTGCAGTACAAAACTACCCATATATATATTGTTTGTATCGGCGCTTTTTGCCAGTTACCGGGGGCTTATTGTTTTTTCGATTTATCTTATCGGCATAGTTTTGGGTATACTGACGGCATTACTCATCAAAAAGAAATTTTCGAAGAAAAAGGATATACCTTTTGTAATGGAACTACCGCCTTACCGCCTTCCTACATTCAGGAATACTGTGCGACACATGTGGGGGAAAAGTGATCAATACCTGCGTAAAATGGGGGGCGTTATTTTAATTGGCTCAGTTATTATCTGGGCATTAAGCTATTTCCCGCGTACGGTTAACTACTCGCAGGATTATGATACGGCCATAGTTTCGGTCGAAAATAATACATCGATAGGTGAAGATACTAAACAAGAACAGATTATCTATCTTAAGTTGGCACAACAATCGGAGCATATGTCGCAATCTTATGTCGGGCGCTTAGGGCATTTTGTCGAGCCGGTTATCCGTCCTTTAGGGTACGACTGGAAAATAGGGGTGGGGCTTATATCTGGTTTGGCTGCCAAGGAGTTTGTAATTAGTACAATGGGTATCCTGTATCAATCGGTCGATGATGGATCGGACAGAGAAAGCGCTGACTTAATTAATAAAATAAGGCAGCAGGAATATACCAGCGGCCCGAAAGCCATGCAAAAAGTTTTTACCCCAGTAGCGGCCTATTCGTTAATGCTATTTATTTTGATATATTTTCCATGCGTCGCGGTTATTGCAGCCATACGTAAAGAGGCCGGATGGCGCTGGGCAATTTTTTTGGTATTTTACAGTACACTGTTAGCATGGATAGTAGCCTTTATTGCTACATTAATCGGGAAATTGTTTTAGAGCTAATAAGCAATATTTAACATAATGCAGAGAACATAATGGTGAATTCCATTGTTAGGAAAATAAAATATTTATAAACAAAATATAAAGCAAAAGGAGAGGAGCATAATGACACAGAATATTATTGTATATATAATTATAACTCTAGCGGTAATATATACGATATACCGTAGTTATAAAATTTTTAACCACATACAAAACAATAACATATGCGATAGTGGGTGTATATCGTATACGGTCAAAAATAAAATTGCACGCTTAATGAAGGAAAAGAAAGCCTGATAGTTATTTATCTGCAAACTTTTCTCTTAATTGTTCTATCATTTCCAGTACGGGAGCCGTTTTTATGCTATCAGATTGATAACCAAGATTATTAAGATATAATATAAAATCGAGATTTTCAATACACTTTTCGGCAACGGCTTTGCTTTCGGATATACGCTCTGTAACCCTTTTTATATCATCAACAAACAATTCAAGTTCATCATAGTTATCGGCTTGCAGTTTCCACATCATTATAACATGATTGATAGAAAGAAATTTTAATGCAATTTTTTCCATTTTTGGGAATCGCATACATATCATTTCTATTCTTTATTGTTTAAAAAACGGCCTGTCATTTGTTTTCATTATAACATCTACTAGTTGCAAACATAATTTTTCATAGGTATTTTCGGGCTCGTTGGCAATAACTTCAATATACTCTTCAATAGCTGTATTAATTTCCTGCTCATTTCCTTTCCGGCAAACTGATTCGAAGTTCGATATCAAGCTTCTTTTTAAAAAATAATCCATAATAGTCTGATAATAAGCATTATTATATAATATGTGATTAAAAATAAAGGTACGAAATTTTAGCGATATAAATATTTAGGTTCAACGTAAAAATTAGGCGGGAATGAAAACAGGAACAACGATGTTATTATTTAACTACTAAGGGCACAAGATTTTTACAAAAAGCTCACAATCCTTGTATTTCTTATGAAATTGTTGTGAACATTGTGTTTGAAAATTTGCATGAATAGAAAAGTGTTGATACTAAGTCATTATCAAGTTGCTCATGCTGATCGAAGCCAAACGTCTCATAAATAGATCCTTCACTTTGCCTAGGATGACAATATGATAACAGTTTGATATAAAAATAAAGGTATAAAATTTTAGTAATGGAATAGCCGAAAGAATTTACTGCTATACTTAAAACAATAAAGTATTTTATGTCAGCATATTGTAAAAACATAAAATCAGTAATGCAAAATTTTCAATACTTAACTTAGGTTTATTATCTTTGCAGTTTAAAATTTTCAGACTTTTGATGAACGCAGATAAATTTATCATTGATAAGCTAAACGAAGCCATCCAAAGCCTTTATAATGCACAAGTACCTCAAAACTTCATCCAGGTGCAGCGCACTAACAGGGAGTTTGAGGGCGATGTTACATTGGTTACATTCTCGTTGTTGAAAACCAGCCGCAAATCGCCCGAGCAAACAGCGAACGAATTGGGTAATTGGTTGCAAACGAATGTATCCGAAGTTGAACGATTTAATGTTATTAAAGGTTTTTTAAACATTAAGCTACAATCGTCATTTTGGTTATCTGAATTACAATGTATTGTAAATAAAGATAATTATGGTGTTAAACCGGCCAATTCGTTGGGGCAGCGGGTAATGGTGGAATATTCGTCGCCCAATACCAATAAGCCTTTGCATATGGGACATATCCGCAATATATTGCTGGGCTGGTCGGTATCGCAAATTTTAAAGGCCAACGGTTATGATGTGGTTATGGTAAATCTGGTTAACGACAGGGGTATACATATTTGTAAATCGATGCTGGCCTGGCAAAAGTTCGGCAACGGCGAAACGCCCGAATCATCCGGTAAAAAGGGCGACCATTTGGTAGGCGAGTATTACGTGCGTTTTGATAAAGAATATAAAGCTCAAATAAATCAGCTTGTTAAACAGGGTGTGGGCAAAGAGGAAGCCGAGAAAAAAGTCCCAATATTACTTGAAGCCCAGGAGATGCTACGTCGCTGGGAGGCAAAGGATCTCGAAATTATCAAGCTTTGGGAGACCATGAATGGCTGGGTTTACAGGGGGTTCGATATAACTTACGAGCGTTTGGGAGTATTGTTCGATAAAACCTATTACGAGTCGGATACCTATTTATTAGGTAAAGATTTGGTTGAAAGAGGCTTAGCTAAAGGTGTTTTTGTTAAAAAGGATGATGGTTCGGTTTGGGTCGATTTAACTGCTGACGGTTTAGACCAAAAGCTGTTGCTGCGTAGCGACGGTACGTCGGTGTATATGACTCAGGACTTGGGTACTGCCCAACAGCGTTTTGATGAATATCACTTTAACAAGCATGTATATGTGGTTGGTAACGAACAGAATTACCATTTTCAGGTTTTAATGCTTATCCTTAAAAAACTGGGTAATGCTTGGGCCGATGATATTTACCATTTGTCATATGGAATGGTGGAATTGCCCGAGGGGAAAATGAAATCACGTGAAGGCACGGTAGTCGATGCCGACGACTTGATTGACGAGATGGTAAACACAGCCCGTAGCATGTCGGAAGAATTGGGCAAATTTGACGAACTAACTGCTGCTGATGCCTATAAAGTTATAAATATGATTGGCTTAGGTGCATTAAAATATTTTATATTGAAAGTAGACCCGAAGAAAACCATGTTGTTTGATCCTAAGGAATCGATTGATTTTAACGGCAATACAGGATCATTTATTCAATATACGCATGCCCGTATCAAATCGGTATTGCGCAAGGCTGCCGAATTGGAATTGAGTGCAGACAATCGGCTCCCTGAGGCTATTCAATTAAATGATAAAGAGACGGAATTAGTTAAAATACTGACCAATTTTCCTGAAATAGTATCGCAGGCGGGTGATAATTATTCTCCAGCGCTGATTGCCAACTATATTTACGATTTGGCAAAAACGTTTAATCAATTTTACCAGGATTATTCTATCTTAAAAGAGCAGGACAAAAACATACAAAAATTCCGTATAATTTTATCTAGACAAATAGTCAGGGTGATTAAACAGGGCATGCTTTTACTCGGCATTACAGTACCTGAGAAGATGTAAGAGATAAAAATAATTGTTGAAAAGTTACATATGTGAACTCATTCAAAATAAATTTATTACCCTTTTAAAATACATTAATACAATTCGCATGTTACAATGTATAACCAGTAAATTATTATTGTATTTAATAGATTGATATACTTGCTAATGTTCTAAAAGTAACTATTGAGTAATGTAAAATTATATATCCTGACAAAATAAATAATATCATAAATAAATTTGACCGGAAATTATGTTTGAAAATTTGTCGGAACGTTTGGAGCGTTCGTTTAAAATACTGAAAGGCGAAGGTAAGATTACCGAGATAAATATAGCCGAAACACTTAAAGATATCCGCAAAGCATTGCTGGATGCCGACGTGAGCTACAAGGTAGCAAAATCGTTTACCGATGATGTTAAGCAAAAAGCGCTTGGAGAGAATGTGCTAACCTCCGTTAAGCCGGGACAAATGATGACGAAAATCGTTCATGACGAATTGGCCGAGTTGATGGGTGGTAGGGCTACCGATATTAATTTAAAGAGCAATCCGGCAATTATACTTATAGCCGGCTTACAAGGTTCGGGCAAAACTACTTTTTCAGGCAAACTGGCTCTGTACCTGAAAACAAAGAAAGGAAAGCAGCCTTTGTTAGTTGCCTGCGACGTATACCGTCCGGCGGCTATCGAGCAGTTAAAGGTTTTAGGTCAGCAGGTTAACATACCCGTATTTACCGAGGAAGGAAGTAAAAATCCGGTAGATATTGCCAAAAAGGCGATAGCCCATGCCAAAACACATGGTTTTGATACAGTTATTGTGGATACGGCCGGGCGTTTGGCTATCGACGAACAGATGATGGCTGAAATTGAGGCGATTAAAAAGAATATCGACCCCAACGAGACGCTGTTTATTGTAGACTCGATGACAGGGCAGGACGCCGTTAACACTGCAAAAGAGTTTAATGACCGGCTGAACTTCGAGGGGGTAGTGCTTACCAAACTCGACGGTGATACCCGCGGCGGTGCTGCGTTATCAATTCGTTCGGTTGTTAACAAGCCTATCAAGTTCATCAGCTCGGGCGAAAAAATGGAAGCGCTGGATGTTTTTCACCCCGAACGTATGGCCGACCGTATATTGGGTATGGGCGACATTGTATCGCTAGTTGAAAAGGCTCAGGAACAGTTTGACGAGGAAGAAGCCCGCAAACTCCAAAAGAAATTACAGAAAGACCAGTTCAATTTTAACGATTTTTACAAGCAGATTCAGCAAATCAAAAAAATGGGTAATCTAAAAGATTTGGCGGCTATGATTCCGGGTATGGGCAAGATGATGAAGAATGTGGAAATCGATGATAATGCATTTAAAGGTATTGAGGCCATTATCCAGTCGATGACGCCTTTTGAGCGTGAAAATCCGGCAGTGATAAACGGTAGTCGGCGCAAACGCATTGCCACAGGTAGCGGTACCAATATTGCCGAAGTAAACAGGTTGCTAAAACAGTTTGACGATACCCGGAAAATGATGAAAACGGTAGCCAATGCCGACCCGAAGAAAATGAACCGTATGGGCAAAGGACGTAAAAGGTAGTTTTTACAATGGAAAGTTGAAAATAGTATCAGGTAGTGAGTATCAAGTATCACGACTTTTTAAATTGGATATGCGAAAAATCACAATACGCTGTACGCAATATGCATATCCTTTTTCACATTAATATATTAACAAATTAATACAATATTATTATGAAATTTTTTATCGATACTGCTAACCTGGCGCAAATAAAAGAAGCTAACGAACTTAGTATTCTTGATGGGGTTACTACAAACCCATCGTTAATGGCGAAAGAGGGAATTAAAGGTGACAAAAATGTAAAGCGGCATTATCTCGAAATTTGCAAGCTTGTTGACGGCGATGTAAGCGCCGAAGTTATTGCTACCGACTATGAGAGCATGATTCATGAGGGGGAAGAACTGGCCATCCTGCATCCCAATATTGTTGTTAAAGTGCCTTGTATTAAGGAAGGGATACGCGCCATTAAATATTTTACCAAAAAAGGTATTAAAACTAATTGTACGCTGGTTTTCTCGCTGGGGCAAGCATTGTTGGCGGCAAAAGCGGGAGCAACCTATGTTTCGCCTTTTGTAGGGCGCCTGGACGATATATCGACCGATGGAGTGGACCTTATCCGCCAAATAGTGGATGTATATAATTATTATAATTATGATACACAGGTTATTGCAGCATCCATACGACATACCATGCATATTATCCAGTGCCTTGAAGTTGGCGCCGATGTTGTTACCTGTCCGTTAAGCGCTATTGTGGGACTTTTAAAACATCCGTTAACCGATTCGGGCTTGGCTACGTTTTTAGCCGACCACAAGCGGGTAAATAATGAATAGGCATTAACGAATTTACACTTTACGATTAACCATTAACGTATCAATACATTATCTAATTGAAAAAGTCGGAATCGGTAAGTTTGTGTATAAATATAATAATATTATCTGATACTAAATAAGTTAAAAATATCGAATCTCTACTTTGTTACCATTTCCAAAAAGTAATGTGTCGTGATACTTGATATCGCTTTCAACATAAACACCAAATAACTAATAGCAATCATGTTAATCAAAATATACCCTGAAAACCCGAATAAGCGTGAAATCAATCAGATGATACAAATACTTGAAAATGATGGTATTGCTATTTATCCTACCGATACGGTTTATGCTATGGGCTGCTCACTGAACAGTAAAAAAGCGTTGACCCGCCTGATGAAAATAAAAGGTGTTAACGAAAAAAATGCAAATTTTTCGTTAATTTGCAGCGACTTAAGCCACCTGTCGGATTATGCACGGGTAGACAACCACACATTTAAATTGTTAAAGAAAAATTTACCGGGTGCGTTTACGTTTATACTTCAGGCATCTAACAAAGTACCCGATAAGTTTATGGGCAAGCGTAAAACAATCGGTTTGCGTATACCCAACAATTCGATTGTCATAGAACTGGTAAAAAACCTCGGGCAACCCTTGCTAACAACCTCCATTAAATCGGACGACGAAATATTGGAATACATTACCGACCCCGAATTGATACACGAAAATTACGAAAATTTGGTTGATGTGATTATCGACGGAGGCTATGGCGGTATCGAGCCTTCGACCATTGTCGATTGTACGGGAGACGAACCCGAAATTATACGACAGGGTAAAGGTGAGCTAAATTTATAACCGATATAGCCTTACAATTTTTCATCTTGCTATTTATTACTATTTTTACATTGCTTGTTACAATTTGAAATTTAACTTAAGAGCATATTAATTTTCAGTAAATTAAACATAATCGATATTTACTTAACACGCTGTTTTGTCATATTTTAAACAAATAGAAAGTGCAAAAATTAACTCCTGAAAAATTATTTTCAAAAAAATGGTTTATTGCTTACAGCCTGATACTATTAGGCTCGTTTGTAATGGCCTCCGGATTTGTATTTTTTGTATCGCCCTATAAACTGGCTCCGGGCGGGGTATACGGTATTTCAATCACCCTCCACTATGTGTACGAAATGTACCACTTGGCTATTCAAGGTCTTTTAGGAAACTGGATACCCGACAATCTCGAAATAAGTATCGTGGCTATTTGTATGGATATTCCCTTATGCTTATTGGGAATAAAGGCTTTAGGCCCTATATTCGGAGTTAAAACGGTGGTTGGCTTTTCATCGCTGGCTTTTTTCACTTATCTGCTCGAAAATACCTGGGGGTATAATCCATTGGTTGATGACCCGATGTTATCGGCTATTTTTGGGGGTGTGCTGATCGGGTTGGGTGTCGGACTAATGTTTAAAGCGAAAGCCACATCAGGAGGAACAGATATAATTTCGATGATTCTGTCGAAAAAATTGCATATTCCGGTAGGCACTATGCTCGTTATTGTTGATTCGATAGTGGTGATGGTAACACTTGCTGCATTTAAGGACTGGAAAATACCGTTGTACTCGTGGTTGGTTATTTATATTACGGGGCAGATAGTAAATGCAACCCTATATGGTTTTCGCCGGATTAAAACCATGCTGATAGTATCCGATAAACATGAGGATATTGCCCGATATATCCTTGGTCTCGACCGTGGCGGTACGTTGTTTTACGGCGAGGGAATATATACCGGCAATGCCAAAAAAATTATATTTACTAACGTCAATATCAAAGAGGTAAACCTTATTTACGACTATATCCGCGAAATTGACCCGCAGGCATTTGTTACCGTTATGGATGCCAATGAAGTAACAGGCGAGGGTAGGGGGTTCCGGAATATCCACGAATCATCGCATTGACAACAAATTGCTATTTATTTTCAGGATTTAATGTCTCAAAGTACAGCATAATAACTTAAATTACAACTCGTAATTTACATTTATTTTATTAATTTTACAGGGAATAATAAAATTGAATATTATGTCTATCCTTAGCTTACTACAAAGCTCTGCCAGCTTAAAATGCATATACTTGTCAAACATTTTATGCTGCAATACACGGGAAACTGTTGTTTCAGTTCTGAAACAAATTGTACTTTTAACCATATTGATTATTGTTATTACAGGATGTCGGAGAAATAACGATGACCCACAACCTCCAGTTAAAGAAACCTCCCGGTCAGTTATCCGGAACAATACAGTTTATACGGCTTCGAGTACTCCGTTAAGAGGTTCATTTATAGGTATAGATTATGATTTTCCACACGACAGGATGATTACTTCGAATAATATTGCGGCCTTAAAGCAGAATGGGCTGAATGCTCTGCATGTATATGTTGAAAATAATTATACCGGACGTCCGGCCGGTTATCAGGTTGAGCGGTGCGATTTTATTGTTGACGAAACCGAAAAACAAGGTTTATATACCATTATAACAATTGGTGTGATTAATTATCCCGGTGATTTTGAAAACGATGTAAAATTTGTAATGGATTTCTGGGAGTTTTATGCCAAACGATATAAGGATAGGGAACATGTGATATTTGAAATATGTAATGAAATGCCTTATTTGGAAGGTATTACACCAAAAGTACAAGCCGACGCGTTTAGACTTATACGAAAACATTCTCCCGATGCAATGGTATTGTTTTATTCTCTTCCCGGAACAAATGAAATTGAGTATATTTTAAACACAGCTGTCCCGGAATTGGAACGGGAAATAGGGAGCGATTTGGATTGGACGAATGAAGCAGTAGCTTTCCATGGATACGAAGGAACCGAAACCTCCATAGGGGCAGACCATTTCCATCGAGTAATCCGTGATTTTAAAGCGGCCGGATATCCGCTTATTAATACCGAAGTACCGAACCGTTACGGACATACAGTTTATACAGATGTTGCCTTGCTTAAAATATGCGAGGAGGAAGGTATCTCGTGGGTGTGCTTTACCGAATATATACGTGTACCGCAAAGAGCGATTTGGCGAGGACGTTTGGAGGCCGCACAAATAGCTTGGAAACCCGATTTTGGGGACTGGCCTGTTATTGATGCAGTTTTTCCGTTTGTTGAACACAACGCAGATAAATATGTCGGGAAAGCTTCTGCAAAACCCGTAACAGACGGAGGAACTGTTGCATATTCATTCTCCGATAAAGATTACATAACTTATACTAATCTTAATTTCGGCGAACGTAATCCGTTATTGTTTTCGACTGAAGTAAAATCAGAAAACGGAGGAATTATTGCTATCCGGAAAGGGAATGAAAACGGGCAGATAATAGGCCAATGCCTTGTACCCGGAGGAAACGGCAACGAATATATCACCTGTAACGGCTATATTACTGCTTATACCAATGGCGCTACCGATATTGTATTGGCATACGAAGCGAATGCAGGTAACGCCGAACCCTTGTTTTTACGCAATTGGAAATTTGAATTGCCCCTGCCGGAATCCTATATCGATCCTTACAAAATTATATATGCATACAATTTCCCGTATGCAACAGGTAATATAAAACGGGCTGTTTCTACGGATAATTCTTCAACGTCCCCAATGCTGGTTGAAGGCATAACAGACGGGGCAGAGCTGCATTTCGATTTTTTACTATTTGACAACAAAGAAATAACATTTAACATACGGGCTATGCCTGTTGAAGGAGGTATAATAGAAATATATTGTGGTGATTTTGCCGGAATAGAGAGCGAACTGGGGATATGCGAAATTAACGGAGTTAAGGGCGAATGGAATACGTATACGTGTTCGCTTAAATTGAATGAAATATTGATGATAAACGGAAATCCGTCATATTGGGATTTGAAATTGATATTTAAAGGCAATGGTTCAGGAGAGTTATTTAAAATAAGCGAATTTTATTTTGGAGAAACAAAACCGGAACCGAACGAGGGAAAACGCTTATTTAATTAACAATGAATAGTGGTAATATTTATTTGCATTTCGCACTGCAAAAATGTCTCAATATACTTTGGCTAACAAGCCATATTGTCGCATACAACCAAATGGCCTCAAAATTGTTTTAAATTCATAAAATTGGTTATTAAGAATAAAAAGAAATTATCTATATGAACTTTAACAATTTAACAATTAAATCGCAGGAGGCGACTCAAAAAGCCATTGAAATTGCTCAAGGTCATAATCACCAGATTGTTGATACAGGGCATTTATTAAAGGCATTGTTAAGTGACGATGAAAGCATTGTATCGTATCTTGTCCGTAAGCTGGGTATAAGGGTCGAATCATTAAACCCTGCTATTGATTCGATTATCGAGCGTTATCCCCGTGTATCGGGAGGTAATCCCTATCTATCCAATGATTTGAACAAGGCTTTACAAAAAGCGCAAGATTACGCCACTAAAATGGGAGACCAGTTTGTTTCGGTTGAACATTTATTATTGGGCTTGACTGCCGCCGGAGATAATGTGGCCCAGTTACTAAAGAATAAAGGCTTATCGGAAAAAGAATTGCAAAAGGCAATCGAGGAATTGCGCAAAGGCGAAAAAGTATCGTCGCAAACTGCCGAGGCTACATTCGATAGCCTGAACCGTTTTGCCATTAATTTAAATGAGCAGGCACGTAAAGGTAAGCTCGATCCGGTTATCGGGCGCGATGAAGAAATACGGCGTGTTTTGCAGATATTATCGCGGCGTACAAAAAATAACCCCATTCTTGTGGGCGAACCCGGCGTTGGTAAAACAGCCATTGCAGAAGGTATAGCGCACCGGATTATCAGCGGGGATGTTGCCGAAAATTTAAAGTCGAAACAGATTTTTTCACTTGATATGGGGGCGCTGGTTGCCGGCGCTAAGTATAAAGGGGAATTCGAGGAACGGCTAAAATCGGTAATAAAAGAAGTTGTTGCATCCGACGGGGAAATTATTCTTTTTATTGATGAAATACATACGTTAGTTGGAGCCGGAAAAGGTGAGGGCGCTATGGATGCCGCCAATATATTGAAGCCTGCGCTTGCCCGTGGGGAATTACGGGCTATAGGCGCTACTACACTTGATGAATATCAGAAATATTTTGAAAAAGATAAGGCGCTCGAACGTCGTTTTCAAATGGTGATGGTTAACGAACCGAGTATACCCGATGCCATTTCAATCCTTCGTGGATTGAAGGAACGGTATGAAAATCACCATAAAGTACGTATTAAGGATGATGCTATAATTTCGGCGGTCGAATTATCGCACCGTTATATTACATCGCGTTTTTTACCCGACAAAGCTATCGACCTGATTGATGAGGCAGCGGCAAAATTGCGGCTCGAAATTAATTCAGTTCCAGAAAGCATCGATGAACTTGACCGTAAGGTACGTCAGCTTGAAATTGAACGGGAAGCCATCAAACGGGAAAATGATAAAAAAAAGGTGGAGCAGCTCTCGAAAGAAATCAGCGATTTGAATGAGGAACGCCATACTTTACGCGCCAAATGGAAAGAAGAACGCGACATTGTTGATAAAATACAAAAAAACCGTCAGCTAATCGAAGACCTGAAATTTCAGGCCGAAGAAGCAGAACGTAAAGGCGATTACGGTTTGGTGGCCGAAATACGGTACGGTAAAATTAACGAGGCAGTGAAAGAAAATGAACAGCTTTTAAAGCAAAAAGAGGAAACACAGGGAGGTTCGTCGTTAATAGATGAAGAGGTTAATTCCGAAGATATTGCTGAAATTGTAGCAAAATGGACTGGCATACCGGTAAGTCGGATGCTGCAAAGCGAGCGCGAAAAGTTGTTGAACATGGAAGATGGCTTGCACAAGCGTGTAATAGGGCAGGATGAAGCTATACAAGCCGTTGCTGACGCCGTACGGCGTAGTCGTGCCGGTTTACAGGATCAGAAACGACCTATCGGTTCGTTCCTGTTTTTGGGAACGACTGGGGTTGGTAAAACCGAGTTGGCCAAAGCACTGGCAGAATTTTTGTTTGACGATGAAAATATGATGACCCGTTTGGATATGTCGGAATATCAGGAGCGGCATTCCGTATCGCGTTTGGTTGGCGCACCTCCGGGATATGTGGGGTATGACGAAGGTGGCCAGTTAACTGAGGCTGTGCGCCGTAAACCGTATTCGGTGGTTTTGCTTGATGAAATTGAAAAGGCTCATCCCGACGTTTTCAATATACTTTTGCAAGTATTGGATGACGGACGGTTAACCGATAATAAAGGCCGTACAGTTGATTTTAAGAATACAATTATTATTATGACATCGAATGTAGGGTCGCATATTATACAGGAAAATTTCGGACGGATAAACGATACTAATCACGATAAAATTATAGAACAAACCAGGATGGAAGTTCTCGATTTATTGAAGCAAACCATTCGTCCCGAATTTTTAAACCGTATTGACGAAGTAATTGTATTTACGCCGTTAAGCAAAAAGGACATCCATAACATAGTAAAACTGCAATTGGATAGTATTGGTAAAATGCTTGCCGAAAACGGCATAAAAATCAAAGTCAGCGATTATGCCATTGATTATATCGCCACAAAAGGCTATGACCCGTTGTTTGGCACCCGTCCAGTTAAGCGCGTGCTGCAACGCGAACTGATTAATGAACTGTCGAAAGAGATAATCGCCGGTAAAGTAACTGCAAATACTACGGTTTTAGTCGATTATTTTGGCGAAGGCTTGGTATTTAAGAATACATGAAATTGATAGATTTAATGTTCAAAAATTGTATTTACAAAATCCAATACCTGAGGGTGTCCTAAAAGTAAGGACACCCATTTTTTTGGTATAAATTTCTTATAATTAAGTTGTATCGGCGTTACACCTGCGGGAAGAAAAGAAACGTTTCTGTAAGAACAATGTTTTTTTAAGAAGAATCTTTATTTCAACAAGGAAAATGATTTCTTCATCTGTCCCATCGGACAGATGAAGAAATAGATTTATACCACTAACTGTAAAACACAAAGGGGTTTTGTTCCAGAGATTAGTGTTTATAAAGCCAAACGTTGCCGGAGCTATCCGCTCAGAAACTTATGCTATAAGTCTGAAAAGGACAGATAGATACAGTTTAGTCACAAACTATGGGAATATAAACGGAAGGCATGAGAAAGCTTTGCCTCGGAAGAAGGGTTACAAATGCTCAGGCGACACCCCATAGAGCCTGAGGTCGTTTTCGGACAAATCAAATACAATAAGGCTTATTATCGATTCCGCTATCAATTGAAAGAGGAAGCGCCGATGGATTTTACTGCCTTTGCCATAGCGTTTAACCACATGGGAAGCGGCAAAGAGTTTCTTTTGATAAAAACAAACAAGGGCAAGAGGCTCAAACAACAGTTTTTACACCTTATCTACTGCATAAAAAGAAAAAAACTCAAACATTAAATAAGACTGACCAAAAACAACAAAGAATAGCTGCATAACCAAACAAAAGAGAGCGCTTGTGGAACTCTCTCCTTATTGAGAGTATTGTAAGCTATTTATTATAGAAAAGTTTTCTCAAGGTATTTGGCAACCCCATCGTTATCGCAGGTATCAATCATTTCGCAGTTGGGTAAGGCTTCACGTATACGGTAGTTGCAATTTCCCATCAACAAGCCCTTGCCAACTACTTTGAGCATTTCGTAATCGTTCAATCCGTCACCAATAGCAATTGCGTCTTTTGGGTCAATATTTTCATGTTGTAGAACTTCCTGTACAGCCGTACCTTTGGATACTCCCCGTTTCATTATCTCCAAACAGGTAGGCAGCGAGAACGTAATATTCAGTTTGCCTTTAAAACGGGTAATCATTTCCGCCTCTAAATCAATCAGTTTTTCAGGATTAGCATTGCATATATAAAAAAATTTGGTAACCTCACTGCTTATTTCGTTAAATGGCTTTTTTTCGTAGCTAAACCCCGATTCTTTGTAAAAATCCTTTAGCATAGTCGGGTAGTTATTGCAATACCAGATATCGTCCTGATAAATATTTTGCACAATATCACTGTCGATGTCCATTTTGATGAGTTGGCGGGATAAATTGGCGGGAATATTGTGCGAGAAGATTTCCCTGTTATTCTCATCGTGTATTTTAGCCCCATTAGATGTTATAAGAAATGAATCGAGCCCTAGCATGTGTTTAAAAATAAAAGTATCGCGATGGTGGCGTCCGGTTGCAATAAACACTTTTACTCCTTCTGCCTTCACCTTTTGTATAATATCGTGGGTGTATGCCGAGATTGTATGTTGTGAATTAAGTAAGGTTCCATCCAAATCACAAATAATTGTTTTGTACATATCTTATATCAAGTCTAATAAATACTTACATTATGATTAATTATGCCTGTTACCATGCGGATCTTTACATGGATTTATTTAAAATTAACGCTACCACGTAATACCATTGCACGGTAACAAGGAGTTTTTAGTTGTCATGCTGAACATCAGTGAAGCATCTTTTATCCCATCAAATAAAGGGTTCCTTCGCTTCACTCCGAACCGAGCTTGCGAGCTCGCCGAAGACAATGACAAAACATATCATATCATATCATAAATGTTTTTAAGAATTGAATACAATAGAGACGCAACTCATGCTTGCATCTCTACATAACTTTATCGAACAAGGATCGAAGACTTTATTGATTTACTACTTAGAAAACGTGAATTATTTTTAAACTCATTCATTTACAAATTATCACATTAAAAAATCGTGTGTCGTATGTCTTGATGAGTGATACCATTCATATTCTTAACCTATATAAATTTTTCTATTGGTTTTCTTTTTCGCTTTTCATTTCAGGATATTCAATACGTCCATGGTAAATATTCTGCAATTTATGTTTTAGCACTTTTTTAACTACCGATAGTTCGGCAAATGTTATATCGGCATCGTTAAAATAGCCTTCGGCCAGCTGAAAGCCTACTAATTTATCAATCAAATTACTGATAGTATCAATACTTATCTCTTTTAAACTGCGCGAAGCTGCCTCAACGGAATCGGCAATCATAACTACGGCCATTTCTTTTGTATGCGGATTGAATCCGGGATAAGTAAATAATGGTGCAATATCCTCCTCTTTAATACCAGGGTGAAGGGTTTTATATTGAGAATAAAAATAGTAGACCTTTGATTTCCCATGATGGCTCCGGATAAAATCAATAATCGATTCGGGAAGGTTAAATTTATGCGCCAGTTTGATACCGTACGTTACATGCTCAATAATAATACGAGTGCTCTCTTCGGGGGTAAGTCCGTCGTGGGGGTTATGTCCCGAACTTTGATTTTCGATAAAGAAAATAGGATTCTTCATTTTACCGATATCGTGGTATAAGGCCCCTGTACGCACCAATAGTACATTTCCGCCTATTTCGCGAATAGCTGCTTCGGCCAAATTAGCCACCTGCATCGAATGTTGAAATGTTCCGGGAGCAGTTTCGGCTAATTCTCTCAATAACTTCTGATTAGTATCGGATAATTCGACAAGTCGGGAATCGGATAAGAACCCGAATAACTTTTCGAATACAAACGTAAACTGGTATAATGTAATAATAATCAAACTATTAATAAAGAATACAAATAAAAAGAACCAGTTAATCGATGTAAAGCTACCCTCTTGTATCAGTTTCAGTATCAAATATGATATAATATAGGCCAGGTAAATCAAGAATACGGACGAAAATAGTTG
Organism: Prevotellaceae bacterium; assembly: GCA_031263585.1. Classification (GTDB taxonomy): domain Bacteria; phylum Bacteroidota; class Bacteroidia; order Bacteroidales; family UBA932; genus JAISFN01. Next base: position 20,727 of record JAISFN010000188.1, read on the forward strand.
CCCACGCTTGTACAAATGCTTAAAACTCCATATGGCTACTACACCGGCAATTGAATTTAAATATACAAATTCGAAGCCGTTGGGCACAAAATTGCCGATCATCAAAATCAGCATCCAATGTACGAATAATGCCGGGCGCGAGTAAAAAAACGTGGTAATGTAAATGGGGACAATGGTAAATGGAATAAAATAGATAAACGACTCTTTATTTCGCAAAATCAGCAATGCGGCAATGCTAACCAAGTTGATGAGAACGAGCAGAAAAAGTAGGTTTTTTGTTTTCGATAACATCTCGTGTCTGAATAGTAAAAGCAGGATAAACATTGCTGCCAAACAAACAATTACAAACAAAAACTGCCCTATGGTGAGTAACGTCCAGTTACCCGAAAAGCCCATATTTTCTTCGAATTCTTTTTTTAATGAAGTCAGAATCTGAAAACTGCTTGATGTTACAATTTCGCCCTTGGATATGATTTTATCGCCTTTTAAAACCATGCCCTTGGTCGGAAGTATTGACTCCATACGGTTTTCTTTAACTTGTAGGGTCAATTTTTCGTCGTATAATAAATTGGGCTGTATGTACTGCTTCAACTCGGTGTTTTGCAAAAATTTTTCCAACTCTTTCCTGTTCGGACTATTATGTATGGTATTATTCAAATATTCATAAGCTGCCGGAAGCATGTATAAAGCGGAAATGAGATAATCTTCGGAAACGTTACCTCTTATAATAGATATAACCGTACTATTTAATATAGTAGTATTGTTATCGTCGTTGAGAATTCCCCGCTTATAAATCTGCTGATAAATGCTTAGAACTTCATCTTTCAGTTTCGAATAGTCCTCGTTATCCGGTAAAGCTTCTTTCAGTGAATTAAGCTGGAGTTCTTCAACAATAGGATCGTAGGTGTAATATATGTTATAATTAGTGTTTATTTGTTTTTGTTCCTCCAATAACTCCGCCTGCGATTTATAGATCGGAAAATCGAAGGAAGCAAGCAGATTTTCATGATTCCAGGGTTTACCCTTCTGAAATTCGTATTTAAATTTACCCGCTCGTGGTAAAAAAAGTAAAATAATGCAGGCAGTCAGTGTGAATAACACCAACGCACGACGATAGTCTTTAAAACATATTTTACTTTTAATCACTCAATTATCTTCTTATTCTGTCAGCGGCTTTTATGCTGGCAATATCTTTACCGATACTGCGGATTGTCAAAAATACAAGTATAGCTGACACTAAAGGTAAAACTACTGGTATAGAATATGATATGACCTCTACTTTATGTGAAAGCTTAAGTAGATAATAAATCAAATAGCCCTGTAAGGCCAACAAAAGAATTATATTATAAACACATATACGAATTTGGATTATATATCTTTTAAACAGAAAAATACTGAAAAATGCTAGTATAGCAGTAATTGCGGCCAAAACAGCCATCGGCCAATAGTTGAGGGTTTTATATACAATTGTTTCTTCACCCGAAGCTGTAATACCGGCAATACGCGAAAAAAACAAGATAATTTGTAATACTGTAACAATAAGTAAATAAAGCGTTTGAATCCGTTGAATAACCATATTATCGTCGATTAAAATTTAAATTGTAGTTAACTCTGTAATTATATGCAAAAGTAGAAAAATAAATGCAATTTATAGTGTAGATATATAATACAATAATAATCAGTAAAAAACGAGATTGTCCAAAAAGCCGTACGTTAACCCGTTTTGTCATCCTAAACAAAGCGAAGGATATCGTTATCAATTAAATCAGATTCTTCACTCTATTCTGAATGACAATATGGATACTTTTTGGACAGCCTCGAAATACAGGATGAATTTACTATTTATTTTGCAGCCTCATTTACAATTTCTTGTATACGATCGAAATTTTCTTCCATGCTTTGTAGCAACTTGAATTGTGCATTCGAACGTTGTAAATTATGTTTAGGCGAATGGATTTTGTAATATTTATCGCCATCAATATAATCGGACAGGAAACGTACCGTTTGCATATAGGTAAGCAGTTTTGCTCCAAATGCCAGATTTTCAACTTCGACTGGAGTAAGGAACGATTTTGCTGTTTCCAGATATCCTTTTGTATAAGCCTCGAAAATATCAAGGTTAATACTTACTTTATTCAAATCGGCATCATCTTCCGCCCCGTTATTTGCTCCGGTACGCATAAAATCACCAAAATCTGACAATACATAACCGGGCATAACAGTATCAAGATCAACAACACAAAGCACATTACCCGTTTTATCGAATAAAATATTATTTACTTTGGTATCGCAATGATTAATGCGCTTGGGCAATTTACCTTCGCGATGCATACGTTCGGCCTTCGTCATGTCTTCGGCACGTTTTTCAATTTCGTCTACTAAGTCCTGCACCTTACTCAAACGCCCTGCCAGATTGTTTTTAACGACTTCGCGAAATGTTTCCAAACGGCTCTCCATGTTATGGAAATTTGGTATGGTTTCGGTTAACGGGCCTCCGGGAATGTCAGCCAGCATGCTTTGGAACTCACCGAATGCACGTCCTGCTTTATAGGCTAGTTCGGGGGTAATGGCCTCGTAACTTACACTGTCGGAGATAAATTTCATCATCCGCCAGTAGTTTCCATCATTATCTCTATAGTACCATTTGCCATCGTGTGTCGGCAACAGGGTTAACACTCGGCGATCGATGTCCGGTATATTCTGCGATTCAAGTTTATGGCGAATATGTTTGGTAACCCGAAGAATATTATTCTGCAAAGCATCCACATCCTTGAATATGTAATGATTAATGCGCTGCATTAAAAACTCGCCTTCGGGGTTGACAACTATTATATACGAATCGTTAATATGCCCTGCTCCCAACGGGTCGACAGATATAGTGCCTGTAGTGGAAATAAATTCCGAAACAATTTTTACTAATTTGTTATCACTCATATTTTTACTCTATATAGGTTAGTTAGTTATTTATCAATAAAATTTTTGTACTGATGGAAATTTATCATCAATAGCAAAAATAGGTCTGCGTTTAATCCATTGTCCGCGGGTGAAGTCGGGGAAATCGACAACTGATCCGCCCTGAGCTATCGAAGCTTCCGATAAAGCTGATATGGCACTCCATGCAGCAGCATCATAAGCATCCAAAGGTACGGGAGCATTGTTTTTTATTGTCTGGAAAAAGTCATACATCATCATATAATCCATTCCGCCGTGTCCGGCTTCTTTTGCTTTTTCGCTTAAGTCGCGCCACAAAGCATGGTTGTATTTATCAACCCAGTCTTTAGCTTTGTCCCATGCATGGGGTTTCGATTGACCTTCAACATAAATCGTATTGCCATCGTTATACCAAAGGCCGTCAGTGCCTTGTACGCGGAAACCCAGTGAATATGGGCGTGCGGAATTGGTGTCGTGTGTAACGATAACCGTTTGTCCATTAGCGCATTTAATCATTGAGGTAACAATGTCTCCACAGTTGAAAACAATATCTTTATATGGATGATTTGCCCCGCCCTTATCAATAATAAATTTATGTAATCCACGCGATTGTGTTGCCATTGCCGACAGGTTTAAGAAACGGTTTCCCCGGTTAATATTCAAATATTCGGCAACAGGGCCAGCACCATGTGTAGGGTATAAATCGCCGTTACGGTAAATCGAATGTTGTGTACGCCATTGGGCTTCGGCAAAAGCCTCTTTACCGAACAATATTTCGCCGCCTTCCTGGTATGTATAATTTTTACCGTCGTTAAATTTTACATCACGTAAGTCATGCTCATAGCCACAACGACAATGAATTATCTCGCCGAATAAACCTGTACGAACCATATTCAAAACAGCCATAACATCCTGGCGGTAGCATACATTTTCCAAAATCATTAGTTGACTGCCTGTTTGTTCCGATATATTAACCAAATCCCAGCACTCTTCTAATGTATTAGCTGCAGATACTTCAACCCCTACATAAGGTACTCCGGCTTTCATGGCAGCTATCGACATCGGTACATGCCACTCCCACGGACTGGCAATAATTACGGCATCGAATGTTTCTTTTGCCAGCATTTCTTCAAAAGCACGGGGACTGCCAGTGTATACATTCGCTTTTTTTCCGCCTCTATCGGCTATCAGCTTGTTTGTCCGATCAATTGATAATTGCTGAATATCACAAAAAGCAGTGATTTGTCCGCCTAAAGCAATTACATTACTGACATGCTCGCGTGAACGTGAGCCTGCACCGATTAACCCTACACATATAGGATCACCGCTTTTACGTGCCGATGCCACTTTTTTTTCATCTTTTTGCGGTTCGGCATTAGCAGCATTGGCTAATCCCAAGCTTGCAATACCTATACTCGCAACGGTTGCTTTTCTCAAAAAGCTACGGCGATTTTCTTTCATAGTTGTTTTATTTTTTAGTTACATAAATTAATTATATAATTTATAATAAATAATTACACCAATAATTCCATTATAATAGTTATTGCCATAGAATTATCAATAATCATTGCGCAATTATCAATTGATAATTATATAAAAAAGTAAAGTTACAAAAAACATATCGATACTGTTATTTGCCGATTAAAAAATCGAAAGTAAATTTACTTGATAATTACATTTCAAGACATGGAAATAGTAGCATAATTCTCTAAACAAAAAAAGTTACCAGAACAGTAACTTCTTTTAAAATGTAATTATATTGAGTTTTAGAGCCTATTTAAATTTGTCTCAATAATAATTTTATGGCAACCAACTATCCTCTAGTTTTTTCTTTTTTCTTTCTGTTCTTTTGCCTTTTTATTTCGAAAGAAGATGTAAATCAATAATGATTAAGAACTTTTTTTAGTTATAAAATTTAAAACGAATATCTGGATATTAACCAAAAATATTTAACGTACTTAAATTTGAATCAAATACTTTATTTATGGATTTGACAAAACTTAAAGAATGGTTTTCGGACGAGGGAAGATTCAAGAAAAAGATCAAGGACGCTTAGTATAAAATCTACACTTTTCTACAAAGTTAATTTGAGCTTTTTTACAAAGTACAGTTTCCGTATTTAAACGATCTTTGTTTTATCAACTAATACAAGATGCTACTTACATTTTCTTTAAATAAAAAGGTCAATAAGTTATATTTTGGGAGCATAGAACCCAATAGAACAAATTGACCATGGTTATAAAACCGTTTCAATATATGTATTTTTTGACGATATATTGAAATCTATGAATCATAAAGAGCCGGAAAGCCGGAAAACTACTGATGCGGAAATCATAACAGTCGTATTGCTTGCCGCCGGATACTTTGCAGGGAATATTGAAATGTCCCTTTGTTTTGTTCGCTGTACAGGGCTTATGCCGACTATGCTCG
>JAISFN010000197.1 GCA_031263585.1 Prevotellaceae bacterium
GATTGAATCTAAGTTATAAAGATACGAATTTTCAAGGTCGTTTCCAACTAAAAAGTAATTATATTTTATTGATATTCAAATAATTCTAGGTGTACATCAAATTTTTGTCATGTACTAAGGATTAATCCCAGTATTTTTTTGTAAAAAAATTTCGTTTTTTTTACTCATCGGGATGGGAGCGCCCGCTCTTTGCCGTGGGGCGCTCCCCGAGCAGAATTATTTTCTATTTCTTTAACTTGCCTGTATTGAAATCTGATTCAACGGATAAAGTAGAAATCTTTTAGAACTTGCAATACTTACTTTTGATAACCGGTTAATCCTATACTTTACTACAAAAAAAGTACAAAATTAACCCCAGCTTTAGTTTTTCATAATTGAAGGTACAAATCTATGAGTACTCGTAAAGCTCGGTTACACATTTAAGATTTTTAAACGATATGCGTATTGTGTATTGCGATTTTTCACACATTGCATATCACATATGATTTAACTATTAACGAATAAGCCGTCGCTTCTGTTCGAATCCTTTCGCGTGGTTTTATTATTTCCTATTTTGGTGACGTTCTCCAAAGTATGCTAAATAAACAAAGCCGAAATTGCTGCAAAAGAAAGCGGGATTAAATGCTTTTAAAATACTTTTAAATGCTTATTTAAATACGTTTAAACGCTCACGTATTATTTTGGAGAAATAGCAAGTTTTACGGAAGGCTCTGCGGATACGATGCCTCAGCCGGCAAGTATTCCCTTCGGTACCGACGGTATATTTCTTTCCTGCACGATGGTTTCCGCCTTTGAATGCGGTCGCAAAGCTATCCCAATCATCACCGGCAATACTTCCGCAGCTTACCCCTGAATCAGACAAGTTTTTTTCAAGTCTTTGGCTGTTTTCATTCCCATTTGCCCCAAACAAACGCCACAATTTTGCGGCTATCCCTACGGCAGGCATAGATGAGCCAAAGTTTGGCGCTCTTCTTCCCCTCATAAGTTCAAAACTCATCTGCTTCCAAACTATCATAATACTGCCGCCTGAGCTGGATCATATGCCGGGAGTGTAGTAAAACTAGCAATAGTTTTTTGATGCTGGTTCTCAATTTTAGCGGTATTTCTGATGCCTATGCCATAGACAAGCGGTAATAATATCTTTTGTGCCGGGGAAGAATGACAAGCTTTGTACCGCAATGCTTGGCCGCCGACAAACTGCCGTCGGCATTTCTTGCACAAATAATTTTGCGTCCCGCACGGTTTCTTAGCATTTCTTTTTATCTTTGTACCCTGACAATCGGGACAATGGAGTATGGTTTTTATTTTCATTTAGAAAATACTGATTTGTCCGCTGATTTACAAATATTTACATCAGTATATTTTTTATATCACCATCCCTATTTTTACTTTTTCTGATTTCATTTTCTACTTGTCTTACATGAGGCAGCCTTGTGGAGATCTTTCGTTTCACTCAAGATGACAAAATCAACAAATAAGTAACGCTTATCGTCAAAATGCCCGTGGATGGTGCATAATGAGGGTTTCGCGCAGGTATTTGCTGTCGAGGTGGGTATAAATTTCGGTAGTAATAATAGACTCGTGTCCCAGCATTTCCTGTACGGCTCGTAAGTCTGCCCCGCCTTCGAGCAAATGGGTGGCAAAAGAGTGCCGGAAAGTATGAGGACTTATCGATTTTGTAAGGCCGGTTTCCTTTGCCAGGTTCTTAATGATAATAAAAACCATTTCGCGGGTCAGTTGCGCTCCCCGGCGGTTTAAAAAAACAATATTTTCAAACTTTTTTTGCACAGATATTTGCTTGCGTTGCGGTAGATACAATTCAATCTGTTTTATAGCGCGTTTACCAATCGGCACTAAGCGTTCTTTGTCGCCTTTCCCCATTACCCTGATGAACCCTTCATCGAAATACAAATTCGATAATTGTAAATTAAGCAGTTCCGATACTCTTAGTCCGCAACTATATAGCGTCTCGATTATTGCCCGGTTACGATGTCCTTCAGGCTTGCTTACGTCAATGGCATCAAGCAATTTTTCTATTTCTTCAACAGTGAGTATATCCGGTAGTTTTCGCCCGAGCTTGGGGCCTTCAATTAATTCGGTAGGGTCGTCATTAATCACATCTTCAAGCAATAAATAGTGGTAAAAGCTTTTTATTCCGCTTAAAATACGTGCCTGCGAGCGTTCACCCAATCCCAAATCGTAAATATAAGCCAGAAATTCCTCAATATGTTTTTGCTTTATCCCTTCGGGAGGTAGCCGATAATAAAGTTCATTAAAATCGTTTAGCTTTTTTATGTCCGAGGAATATGCCTCTATTGATTTTTCGGATAAAGATTTTTCAGTCCGTAAAAAAGAAATGAAATCGTCAATCCTGTTTGCCCAACTCATGCCGAATGATGTAAAATTGTTAATTTTGTATGTGCAATAGCTCAGGTTAAATTATTGAATTTGTTGCATATGTTTTGTATGTCACTTATTTGCAAGCTGATATATTAAGCTTGTTCCGGTTTGCCTTCGATAGAACTACGGGTATAAACACATCATAAAATTCGTTTACAAAGATATGAATTCAAAGAAAAAGACAAAAATAGTAGCAACAATATCCGACAGGCGTTGTGATGTTGAATTTTTAACAAATCTTTATTATGCAGGGATGAATGTAGTACGTTTAAATACTGCGCACCAAACTGTTGAAGAGGCGAAAAAAGTGATCGATAATGTCCGCCGGGTTTCGGATCAGATTGCGGTACTAGTAGATACCAAAGGGCCTGAGATGCGTACTTCCCCTATGAAAAATGATGACGGCTTTGATGTTAACCATGGGGATATTGTGATTATTTCTGGCGATTCGGCAGAGCTATCCTCCGAAGAGCGGCTTTACATAAACTACCCAAACTTTGTACACGATGTGCCCATTGGCGCTACTATATTGATTGACGATGGCGAAATAGCCTTGCAAGTAACCGACAAAACAGAGGACTACATATTGAGTACGGTGATGAACGCAGGGAAAATAAAAGGGCGTAAAAGTGTGAATGTACCCAGTGTACACGTAAAGCTGCCGTCGCTTTCGGAGAAAGATATCGATTTTATATGTTGGGCTGTTGATAACGAGGTCGATTTTATTGCTCACTCGTTTGTACGTAATGCCCAAGATGTTGCCGATGTTCAGAAAATATTGGACGAAAAACAAAGCCATATAAAAATAATTGCCAAAATTGAGAACCAGCAGGGGGTTGATAATATCGACGAGATATTAGGGCATGTATACGGGATTATGGTTGCCCGTGGCGATTTGGGGGTTGAGATTGACGCTGAAAAAATACCGGTAATTCAGCGGATGTTGATACATAAATGCCGCGAACGTAAAAAACCGGTGATTATTGCCACGCAAATGCTGCATACCATGATTGAACACCCGCGGCCTACACGTGCTGAGGTGAGCGATGTTGCCAACGCTATATACCAGCGTACTGACGCTATTATGTTGAGCGGCGAAACGGCAAGCGGTATGTACCCTTTGGAATCGGTAGAAACGATGAGCAAAATAGCGATGGAAATAGAACAGAATTTACAACCCGAAACCGATATACAGTTGAACCATGTTACCAAGGAAGTAACGGCAACTCTGGCCCGTTCGGCGGTCGAAGCTACGATGAAGCTACCGGTAAAAGCCATCGTAATCGATACGATGTCGGGGAGAACGGGACGCTACCTTGCCGTTTTCCGGCCTTCAGTTCCGGTGTTTGCCAAGTGTTACAAAAGCCATTCGATGCGCGAGCTGGCGTTGTCGTATGGCGTTTATGCTTCGATGATGGCTCCTCGAAATAGCAAGGACGAGTTTGAACATGAGGCCATAAGCGCTTTATTAATCGATAAATTAATAGAGCTGAAAGATCAGGTTGCAGTAATCGGCGGGAGTTTTGGCCCTACGGCAGGCGCTACTTTTATGGAGATTTGCCCGGCGGCAACAATAGTGCAAAATGATAAAATTTAGAACGAAAATATGTTAATGCTCCAATGTGCTTATTTGTTAATGGCTAAGCGATATGCGATATGCAATGTGTGAAAAATCACAATACACAATATGCGTATCTTTTAAAAATCTCAGATATATAATCTTAAATCGTAAATTATATAAACCTTTTTATAAGCCACTAAAATATTAATAACCAATGAAAAGAAATTTTTCTTCTTCGCCTTTCTATTGATGACTCCCAATTTATGGGTATTAGGGCAAATAATTAACCTTGCGAGTAAATGGAGTATTGCCATGGATTATAGCTCTGACGAAGGACATGCGTCGGGCTGGCATAACTGGCCTTCTGAGCGCTATTCCGGTTGGCAATGGCGCGATTTGAATATTTCGTTAATTTCCTGTGTGATAGGCAGGATAGTAAAAAACAATCGGCTACGTATATTTATTAGTAGGGTATATATTAAAACAAATGAGGAAGCAGGGCGGGCGCCTCCTTATTGTTTAAACATCCGATATAAACCAATAATACTATATTTACCGGAACATATTCCGCATACGGTCGAAAAAGTTTCGTTCTTCCTTGCTAGGTTTGGGTTTAAAATTATCCGATGTTCCTAATTTTTCAAGAGTTTTCTTTTCCTCTTTATCCAAATGTTTGGGTATCCATACATTAATGTGTACAAGTAAATCGCCTGTGCTGTACCCGTTAACATCGGGTAAGCCTTTACCGCGCAAACGCAGCATGCGTCCGGGTTGGGTTCCTTGCTCGATTTTAATTTTGGCTTTACCGTCAACCGTAGGTATTTCAATAGTATCACCTAACGATGCTTGCGTAACGCTAATAAATAGCGAGTAAATTAAGTCATTTTCATCGCGTTGCAATTCGTCGCTTTTTTCTTCTTCAATAACAACAAGCAAATCGCCGTTAATTCCGCCGCCGCGGGCTGCATTCCCCTTGCCCGATAAATTCAATTGCATGCCTTCACTTACCCCTGCTGGAATTTTAAAGTTGATTTCCTCTTCTTTTTGTATGGTTCCTTCGCCTTTGCACTTGGTACACGGAACCAAAATAATTTTACCGAAGCCTTGGCAGGCAGGGCAAGTTGACGAGGTTTGCATTTGGCCTAAAATGGTATTGGCAATACGGGTAACGTGACCGGCGCCATTGCAGGTTGTACAGCTTGTAAAGCTGGTTCCGTCTTTGGCTCCCGTACCTTTGCAAACATCGCAAGTTAGTTTTTTAGGTATGCGTACTTTCTTTTCGACCCCGTGGGCAATATCCTTTAAATTGAGCTTTACGCGTATACGGATATCCGTACCGCGATTAGCTTGCCGACTGCCTTGCTGCCCTCTGCCAGAACCGAATCCACCAAAATTGAAATGTCCGCCAAAAATATCGCCAAACTGAGAAAAAATATCGTCCATCGAAAAGCCTCCAAAACCGCCGCCGGTATTTCCAATTCCTGCATGTCCGTACTGGTCGTAACAGGCGCGTTTATTCGGATTGCTTAAAACATCGTAAGCTTCGGCCGCTTCTTTAAATTTTTCTTCAGCTTCATGATCTCCCGGATTTTTATCGGGGTGGTATTTGATCGCTTTTTGCCGGTAGGCCTTTTTGACTTCTTCAATCGAGGCAGATCTTGTAACCTCTAAAACTTCGTAATAATCACGTTTTACCATCTTGTTTTCTTATGAATGCGCAGGTAGATTATATAATTTATGATGTAAGATTGCAGATTTAATATTTTTAAAATATTAATAATGTGATAAATACTTAGTATTGTTTGTGTAAATATTTATTCAACATTATATAATCTATATTATTCGCCAACAACGACTTTGGCGTAACGGATCACTTTATCGTTAAGCATATAGCCTTTTTGTACAACATCAATTACTTTCCCTTTTTTATCTTTCTCAGGGACTGCAAGTTTTGCTATAGCTTCGGAGTTATTGGTATCAAACTCCTTACCTAATGTTTCAATTTCGCTAAGTCCTTTCTGCTTTAAATACGATATTAACTTATCATAAATAAGCATAATCCCTTCCCTTACCGCCGATACATCTTCAGATTGATTCATAGCAGCAATCGCCCGGTCAAAATCATCAATAACGGGCAGCAACCCTTGTATTGTATCTTCGCCGGCTGTTTTTATCAGCTCATAGCGTTCTTTTAAAGTACGTTTACGGTAATTGTCAAATTCGGCGGATAAACGCAAGTATTTATCCTGTAATTCATCCACTTTTTCTTCCATCGATACAATTTCAGTATTTCCCTCAACAGGCTCTCCGATTTTGGGAGCTGTTTCCGAGCTCATGCCTTTTTCATCATTTTCGTTGTTGATGTTTTCTTGCTCGGTATCTTGCACATTATCACTCATAATATTATATAGTATTTTAAATTTTTCAAATAATAAATTTTTTTAACTTTATTCTTTTACAAAAAAGCTGCCATAACTTATGGGTATGACATAGTGTCATTTTATGTTTCGATAATTTCGTTGTTCAGCGAGCCGAGTATACCATACAACATTTCCAGCACAGTAACTGCTTTGCTATCCTTATTTAATTCAATAGCTTTGTTGTACGCAATGATAGCATTGTCCAACTTTTGCTGGCGTTGGTAAACTTTCCCTTTTAAGTAGTAAGCTTCGTCATCATCAGCATTTTGCGAAATTAATAAATCTATTTCATCCATAGCTTTATCGTAGTTATTTTCATCAATAAAGCGTTTTATTTTATCATAATTCATAGTTAACTGTAAATTAAATTTGTATCAACAGTGTTAAATGTAATATTGTTTAGTTGCAATGTACCAAAAGGCAGGCAAAGTTACAAAACTAAGCAGATTTTACTAGCTTTGTTGTAAACTACATATTATGAGTCGAATAAATAAATATACCTATAATAATTATGATCTTATTATATATTTTATATTTTTGTATGGTTAACTTTTTAATATTTGAAGTATATGACAAACGAAGAAAAAGTATTGGATACTATGCGTAAAGCAGGAGAACCGTTGAATGCCGGTAAAATTGCCGAGTTAGCGGGGCTTGATAAAAAAGACGTTGATAAAGCGATGACGAAACTTAAAACCGATGGCAGTATTGTTTCGCCGGTACGTTGTAAATGGGAACCGGCAAGCAAATAACTAAACCATTAATTATGGGTAAAAAAGAGAATTAGTTAAGGCTAATTCTCTTTTTTATAACTTATCAACAGGGTATTATTTAAATTGGAGTTATAACATGGTTATATCTCAAGAGTATACCGTTGCTTTTGATGTAGGAGATGTTTGGTGTTGAAAACTTATTTTACGTAGGCAAACCCTGTTATGATATTTAATGTTTTGATAATAAGTATTTTGATAAATAAATAAGCTAAGAAACCTGTTTTTACAAAATCTTTTCTATTTCTTAATTGAATCATAACTTTGGCTAAAAATATTCGATATATTTTTACACAACAAAACCATACTATTATTAACAAATAACTAATTGTTTATGAGATTAAAACTACTATCGACCATTGCTATTATGGCTATGTTGATTTTGTTTGGCTCCACGGCTGTGGGGCAGGTAACTACATCAGGTATTGTCGGGACTGTTTACGACAATCAAAATGCAGGCTTAGTTGGCGCTACAGTAAAAGCGACACATACTCCGTCCGGAACGGTTTATTTTGCAGTTACTCAGGGGGGAGGTAATTTTTCCATTCAAGGTATGCGTATCGGAGGCCCTTATGATATCGAAGTTTCATTTATTGGATTTAATACGGAAATATTGACAGATGTATACCTTCAGTTAGGTGAGCCTTTTTCATTTAGAGTATCGTTGGCGGAAGAAAGCCTTACCTTATCCGAAGTGTTAGTTATAGGTACAAAGCGTTCGGCATTTAACGCCGAAAAAACAGGCGCAAGTACCAATATTAATAATGGACAAATTCGTACGCTTCCTACTATTAGCAGGAGTGTCCAGGATATCGCCCGTTTGTCGCCTTATGCCAGCGGCTTGAGTAACGGTATGGGTTTTGCGGGCGGCGACGGCCGTTCGGCGAATTTTACGCTGGACGGAGCGAACTTGAATAATAATTTCGGTTTGAGTTCGGATTTGCCCGGCGGCGGTAATCCGATTTCTATTGACGCTATCGAAGAAGTTCAGGTTGTAATAGCTCCTTTCGATGTACGCCAAACAAATTTTATCGGCGGGGGAATAAACGCTATTACAAAATCGGGAACCAACACATTTAAAGGAAGCGCTTATTATTTCCTGCGTAATCAGGATATGCGCGGTAATAGAATCGGTGATCACGATTTTGGCGAACGTGCAAAAGAGTCGAGAACAACTTATGGTTTTACGCTTGGCGGCCCGATTATTAAAAATAAATTGTTTTTCTTCGGAAATTTTGAATATGAAAAATCTCCGCAGCAAGTTATTACCTGGCGCGCCTCAGCCGATGGCATTTCTGATCATCAAACAGTTTCGCGTGTTACCGAGAGCGATTTGCAAAAGGTTTCGGACCATTTGAAAAATAAATACGGCTATAATACAGGTTCTTACAATGATTTTCCCGCCGATGAGAGTAATTTGAAATATTTGCTTCGTTTAGACTGGAATATTAACAATGCTAATAAATTTAGTTTACGTTACAACCATACAAAAAACGAAGGTTGGAATCCCCCCAACGGAAACTCGACCGACGGTAGTTATCGCGACAACGGGAAAAATCGTGTCGGAGAATATTCATTTTCATATGCAAATTCCATGTATTCAATGGATAATGTAGTCAATTCGATAACTGCAGAATTGAACAGCCGTATCAGCCCAAAAATGTCGAATCAGCTCCTTGCCACATATTCGCAGATCAGGGACACTCGTGGTTCTACTTCCGATCCTTTTCCGTTTATTGATATTATGAGCGGTGATATCGCTACTGGCGCGGCAGCGTTAGATCCCTATATTTCGGCAGGTTATGAATTGTTTACATGGAATAATGGCGTAACAAATAAGGTTGCCACCATTACCGATAACTTTACATATTATATTGATAAGCATAAATTTACGGCAGGTATTAGTTACGAACACCAGTATGCCGATAATAATTATATGCGTAATGGAACAGGTTATTATCGTTATGCCAGCGTAAGCGACTTTTTGAATGGCGCGGCTCCGGTCGATTTTGCATTAACATACGGCGCTAACGGTGAAAAGAAACCTTCTAACGCAGTTGCTTTCGCTCAGGTTGGCGTTTACTTGCAAGACGAATGGAATATGCTTGATAATTTAAAACTTACAGTTGGAGTTAGAGGCGATAATATTATATTTTTGAATGATATTATGACCAACAACGCCATTAAAGAGCTTGACTTTGGCGGTAGGCATATCAACACCGGTATCTGGCCTAAATCAAAAATCAACTGGTCGCCCCGTCTCGGCTTTAGTTATGATGTAAAAAAGGATAAATCTTTAATCGTTCGTGGAGGAACAGGTTTATTTACAGGTCGTTTACCTTTGGTGTTCTTTACTAATATGCCTAGTAATGCGGGTATGAATCAAATGCTTATGAGAGCTCGAACCTTTTTCAATTCCGACGGTAGTGTAAATAACCGCGACTCGGAATTGGATAGGTTAACCGGAGGCCTGATTACCGATGTGGATGAAATGATTAGAGTAATGGATTTCCAAACTGTAATTACTCCCGAAATGGGTAGTGTTCCAAGTTCAATTGCAGGCGTGGATCCCGATTTTAAAATGCCGCAGGTTTGGAAAAGCTCATTGGCCGTTGATTATGAAATTCCTGTTAAGTTCCCGTTCATGGCGACGGCGGAAGTTATGTATACTAAAAACATAAACGCCGTAAGGTTGGATAACTATGCTGTTAAAACTGCAGAGAGCGGCGCTTGGGAAAGGTTTGCCGGCCCCGACAAACGTTACATTTACCCTGCCAACATGTATTACAACAATATAACGGACGCTAGTGTGTTGACAAATACAAATCAAGGATACGGATATACCTTTAACGTTACGCTGAAAGCGCAACCGGTAAGAGATTTAGACCTTATGTTTGCCTACACGCGTACCGAAATGAAAGAAATTTCGGGTATGCCCGGTAGTAATGCCGCTTCGGCATGGGGCAACCTTGTTACTGTTAACGGACCGAATTTGGCCGATGTACAGCGTTCGCAATATGTTGTTCCCGACATGTTTATAGGTTCTCTTTCATACAGATTACCCGATATGCGCTACAAAGCCACTACCATCAGTTTATTCTATCGCGGCTATTCTGCTTCGGGATATTCATTTACATATTCGAATGATATGAATGGCGACGGACGTAGCAATGACCTGATTTATATTCCGAATAAAAAAGGCGATATAAAGTTTATTTCGCAAGCGGATGAAGATGCTTTCTTTGCATTTATGGAACAAGACCGTTATTTGAAAAAACACAAAGGTGAATATGCCGAGGCTTATGCCGCTCGCGCACCTTGGGTACACAAATTTGATTTGCGCATTCTACAAGATTTTTATGTGAATGTAGGTAAAACAAAACATACCTTGCAACTCAGTTTGGATGTGTTGAACGTGGGTAATATGCTCAATACGGAATGGGGCGTTAGTAAAAATATGAATGCTAGCGGTAACGGACGAATTTTGAGATATGAAGGAAAAGATGCGAGCAATACGCCTTCGTTTTCAATGACAAAGGTTAGCGGCGAATATCCTACCAAAACCTACGATACTAACTTGTACTTTAGAGAATGTTGGTCACTTCAAATAGGCTTGCGTTATATTTTTAATTAAGTAAGCAATAAATTCTTTTAAAAACTAAGAATAATAACAGGGCTTAGGTTTTTATAAAGAACATTTTGATATTATTGGCTTAAGCTTTTGTAAATAATTTTATTAAAAGCGGTATTCTAAAAAATCAGGATACCGCTTTTATTATCAGGCTATTTTAAATATAAAACGAAGTATTTACTAAAATTGGATAAAATAAGTTATTTTTGTAAAATAGCTCATATACGAAATGATTAACGGAAATATTACCCCCAAACGGCAGCAGCAATTGACCGTTCAGTACCCCAATATGGATACGTTAAGCGAGGCGGTGGTAGGTAACCGCTGATATTGGTCTATTATATAAATATATAAAATCTATTTTTTCAGCAAAATAAAATCTGGAATCTATATTAAGTAATTGAAAATGCAACGGGTATTTGTTATATTTATTTTATTGTTTTGTTTAATAGCGAATTATACATTTTCTCAGGATTTACTCCCTCCCGACTTAAAGAGCGTGAGTATTAATCCCGGAACCGGCAATATTCTTGTGAAATGGACTAAGCCCGATGACGAAAATGTTACCCATATCGAAATATCGCGGCGCCCTTACGCCGGAAACCTATATTCTTTCGACTCGATAGGGGCCGTATATCTTCCCGGTTCTGTTTTTATTGATAATGATGTTACGGATATAAACGAGGAACGGCAAACATACCGCATACGTTCGGCAAACGATATAAAATACAGCGCTATCACCTCAATGCATTTGACAATGACAATTAACGCGGTTTATAATGCTTGCGGTAATGAAATCGAAGTGAGGTGGAACCCTTATAAACAATTGTTTATTGATGCTAACGGAAAGATTGTTGAACCGCATGAACCCGAAGAAACCTTCAATAAATCGATAAAATATGAAGTATGGGGTTATGCCGGTTCAGGTACATTTAACGAAGGTAACGCCGTTAAACTAGGAAATACGGTAAGCGGTACAGTTGATGTGCTGGAAGACCTTAGCGAGGGAAGCAAGTATCATTTGTTTGTAAAAGCCTTGTTGCCGAACGGCGATACCGCATCATCCTATCGTATGGAGGTTGAAACTACGGCACGGCGTGCACCATCGTACATGAATATCGATTCGGTGATAAGCGTTAACGGGACAGTAGAACTTTATTTCGGGATCGATAAAAATACCCAGCTCGATACATTTGCCCTATACCGCAACGATGAACCCAATAAGCCGATTTATTGGTTCCGGGATGGGCCTCCTGCAAAACATATCGATAGGAATATCCAGCTCGGTTTAAGCTATAATTATCATTTAGGAGTGTTTCGATGCGGAAAATTATTGCAAACTACCGATACGGTTAACAATATCTTGTTAATGGTTAACAGTACCGGGCAGTCTACGCTATTAAGGTGGGCGGAGTTTACCAATAAACCGGCAAAATATGAACTTACACGGATTGAACCCGAACCCGAAGAGCTTGTTTATTCGGCAACAGATATATATACCTGTAACGATGAAATAAAGCCCTTTTTGGAAGATGGTTTTTTCAGGTATTGTTATTCGCTCGAAGCCGATAACGGGCAGTCGTTAGCCCGCAGCGAACCCCAGTGCATAACAGTGGAGCCTATTGTAAACATGCCCGATGCGATTGACCCGCTTAGCGATATTACAAATCCGGCTACGGGCATGAGCCGGAACCGCTTTGGCCCGATTCTTTTATTCAAAGATGATAAATACCGGTTTACCCTTGAAGTTTTTAATAAGGCCGGCATTCGTATTTTTGCATCGACCAAGGAGTTTACGGATATGTTATCTCCCTTTTATCATTATTGGGACGGGCGTTATAACAATGATTACGTTAGAGAGGACGTATATATTTACAGTTTGAAATTTGAATTTAAAAATCGGAAACCCTATACGCAGAACGGAACGGTTACGGTAGTATACAGGCAGTAGTTGCTTAAAAAGATATAATAAAAGGGAGGGTATAATAAATGGCTTACTTACAAACCGAAGAGGAAATAAAGCTTATACAAACTCATTTTGATGAGTTGCTTACTCATTGTCAAAAATTTCCGGCAGAAGAAATTGAAATAATCCACAGGGCTTTTTTATTGGCGAATGATGCGCATATGGGTATCCCCCGCAAATCGGGAGGCCCGTATATAATACATCCCATTGCCGTTGCACGTATTGTTGCAGTAGAAATTGGCTTGGGGCATAAGTCGATAGCAGCAGCCCTGCTTCATGATGTGGTCGAAGATTCCCATTATACGCTTGATGATATACGCCTTTTATTCAGCGATCAAATTGCTTACTTAGTTGACGGGTTAACGAAGATTGAAGGCGCCTCGGATAATAACGACAGTTCGAATTCAAAACAAGCGGAAAATTTTAAAAAAATATTGATAACGCTAAGTGATGATATCCGTGTAATTTTGATTAAGTTGGCAGATCGTTTGCACAATATGCGTACATTGGAGTTTATGGCGCCTGCTAAGCAGATGAAAATTGCCTCGGAAACCATGTTTATTTATGCCCCGTTAGCGCATAGGATGGGCTTTTATATCATAAAAAGCGAGCTGGAAGACCTTAGCCTTAAATTTTCGCAACCCGATGCGTATAAAAAAATATCAGACAAGCTGAAACAGCGGGAGCTTGATAGCAAAGATTTTATCAACCGTTTTATAGCTCCCATTATTGAAGAGCTGAAACAGGCTAACATTACTTTTGAGATAAGTAGCCGTTTTAAATCGGTATATTCAACATGGCGTAAAATGCAGGTTAAAGACATCCCTTTTGAAGAGGTGTTCGATTTATTTGCCATTCGTATTATATTCGATGCTACTGAAGGCGTGCCGGAGCGAATTCAATGCTGGCATGTATATACATTAATTACAGAGATATACCGTTCGAAAATTGACCGGTTACGCGATTGGACCAGTACGCCTAAAGCCAATGGCTACGAGGCTTTGCACTGTACCGTAATGGGGTTGGGAGGCGATTGGGTTGAAGTACAAATACGTACGCGCCGCATGGACGAAATTGCCGAGCGGGGAATTGCCGCACACTGGAAATACAAGGATAACGAAGCAAAAGAAAATGAGCTTGACAGATGGTTGAAGCAGGTTAAAGAATTTTTAGAGAACCCCAATATCAATGCTTTGGAATTTCTTGACCAATTCCGCATGAATTTGTTTGCTAATGATATTAGCGTATTTACACCCAAAGGCGAAACCAAATCGTTACCGAAGGGGGCTACTGCTTTAGATTTGGCCTATCTTATTCATACCGAAATAGGTAACCACGCTATTGCCGCTAAGGTAAACCATAAGCTTGTATCCTTGAATCATGTGTTAGGTAGCGGCGACCAAGTTGAAATTGTTACCACGGCAACCCAGAAGCCTCAGCTTGAGTGGCTGAATTATGTAACTACGGCACGGGCCGTATCGTTGATAAAAAATTCGTTAAAGTCGGAGAGTAAAAACAATCAGCTTAAAGGACGGGAGATTATCGAGTGCGAGTTACAAAAATTTGGCATACGCCCCAGTACGCGAACGTATCGTAAATTGATTGAAGCATACAAGGTTAGCGATAAAAAGGAGCTATTCAGCAATGTAGGAACAGGCGTTATCCAATTGAATAATCTGGATAAAATTCTCAGGCATAATACTCCTTATAAATGGGTGCAATACTGGGGCATGCAAATTTTAGGTATGGGTAGTCCGAAAAAAAATCTGCGGAAAAAAATAACACTGGAGTATGAAAATGAAAAAAATGCAAAATATAAGCGCATCGACCGTAAAACGCCTTATCTGTTGAAGGAAAATGTTGAGGATAAAAGTTTATCGTACATTATTGCAGAGTGTTGTAAACCCATTCCCGGCGATGAGGTTGTCGGTTTTGTAAATGAGGATAATGTATCGGTAACTATTCATAAACGGAAATGCCCGACTGCTACGAAACTGGCATCGCAATTCGGCGACCGTATTGTAACCGCCAAGTGGGCTACGCATAAAGTGCTTTCGTTTTTAATAGTTTTGGAGATAAAGGGAATCGATAGGCTGGGCATATTAAACGAACTTACAGGGATTGTAACCGGGCAGTTAGGAGTAAATATCCGGAAATTAAGTGTCGAAAGCCATGACGGCATTTTTGAAGGTACGATTGAATTGTACGTGCATGATACCGTGGATTTAAATAACCTGATTATGCAGGTTGTTAAAATTAAAGGTATAGAAACTGTCAGGAGAATAGAGAAAATTGACTCAACAGTAGCTTGATTCGGCTTTTAGGAAACGTGATATACATTACGAGACTGTTTAAAAATTAAAGGCATGCTCCGTTGTTATTGCATATTTCGTTAAAAATTAGTGTATTATCATTGCAATAAATAAGACCGATAACAATGGTTAAGATAGTATTAAGGAGTTAACTTCCGATTAAAATGTATTTTTTCCTGACAATTTAACAAAAAAGATATCAGTCCGCCATCCCGTTAGTATCGTTAATCGGAGGTAGTAGATGATTTAAATATTGAATGCTTATCGAGAGCTTATTAAGGAGGGGGCGCCAGCGGCTATCATCCCCGTATGCGTCTCAAAATTTTGTTTTACAATTAGCTTAATAATAGCTATTTGTGCTGTAAGATAGGAAGAGCCTTAATGAGAATATCTATTTCATGCGGTTGTCAGGAAAAAGTACATTTTGATTGGACGTATTTTAGTACGTCCGTTTATAATCTTCAAGAATAATTGCTTGCGGAATAAACTGCGATACATCCCCGTTGTTAATAATAATATCGCGCACTATCGAGGAGCTTATGGCGGTATGTTCGGGGGCAACCAGCATAAATACTGTTTCTATTTTTACGTCTAATTGTTTATTTACTTGCCCAATAGCTCGCTCAAATTCAAAGTCGGCCGAAGTTCGTAAACCGCGTATTAAAAAATAAACATCCAGTTTGCGGCACAGGTCTACAGTAAGACCTTTATACGGTAATGTTTGCACCTGGGGGTAATTTGCAAACACTTTATCAATCATATTAATCCGGTCTTCAATTTCGAACATATATCTTTTTTCCGAATTGTGACCTACTGCAATAACAACCTCATCAAATAATTGTAAAGCCCTATATACTAAGGCTGCATGTCCAATTGTGAAGGGATCGAACGATCCGGGAAAGATAACTGCTTTTTGCATACATTATTTTATTAAATTATCAAGTTATTATATAATTTAAGATTATAGATTTATATTTTTATAATATTTATAATGCGACAATTACCCGCAATGTATATGTAAATATTTATTGGAGGTTTAGTGATAAATAATCTCCAATTTTCAATTTTAACAAATATTTTTTAAAATTCTTTTAAATCGTCTTTTTTGAAGTTCCATTCCGGAGTATATAAAATATCGCCGAAGTTAACGCTATACCAAGGCCCATATTCCCCGGGGTTATTTAATATCTGAATGTCCTGTGCCGGCATATGGCTTTGGGCCAATAAAAATAATTTTTCGCCCGTACTAGGGTTTGTAGCCGTGTCGATAACAATAACGGCATGTCCGGGGCTTCCGCCCTGTATAAAAACATCGCCGGCTTTTATATTCAATATATTTTTAGTTTTCAGTTCTTTGGATAGGGATAAAGTCCCGGCATACGTAAAAACAACATCCAGGTAGCTTCGGAAATCGGCGTAGGTATTGGATATTTTGGCCAATTGTACCCATTTAACGGTATTTCCTTTTACCGAAACACGTTTTCCGTTCATCCACTCGCTGTATGCGGCTTTAAATCCGTTTGTAAAATTAAATGTTATAGCGTTATAGCGTTTTTGCTTGTATAAATACTCGGCTCGCAGGCGGATAATTGCATCGGCGCATTGCTGCAAATCGCGTGTGCCAATTTCCATGTCAACTACGGCGCTATACACCCAGCTTTTCCCTTTACTATGGCCGTTGTGAAATTTAACATCGCTGCCGTGGGGTTTTAGGGTCAGGTTACGCAAGTATGCTGCAAACGAGTTGAGCTCGGCTTTTTCCCGCACAAATCCATTTGGGGCGAGGATACGTGTTTGTACAGTAGTCCCGGATTTATTGATAAGTTTGTTATCTTGCGCGCATGCCGTGAGTTGCAATGCTATTGTATATAGTATTGCAAACAGCATGGCCAAGCTTTGGGCTTTCTTCATCGGAAGTATTAGATAATTGATAATCGTTAACCGTTAATTGTACATTGATTATTGAAAACTATATAACTAAAATCTTGGCTCTTGATACTAACCCGCTATTAACTTGTTATGCCGAGGGGAGCGAAGCATCTCTTTTTCAGATCTTTCATTTCGTTCAAAACTGAGCTTGCAAGCTCGCCGAAGGCAATGACAATATGACAACGGTTTGGCATAGCTTTTGGTTCGATACTAAATTACAAACTCCAATCGATAGCTGTTAAGCCTTGTTGCTGTAATAATTCGTTGGTTTTTGAAAAATGCCGACAACCAAAAAAATATGTAGCTGAAAATGGCGACGGATGCGCCGATTCAAGTACATAATGCTTGCTGGTATCGATCAACGCTTTTTTTGCCCGGGCAAAATTTCCCCACAATAAAAACACAACACCGCTTTTTTTATCGGATATAGTTTGTATTACCTGGTTTGTAAAGTTTTCCCAACCGGCTTTACTGTGCGCTGCAGCCTCGTTTTTGCGTACGGTTAATATGGCGTTTAATAAAAACACGCCTTGTTTGGCCCATTTTTCAAGATTTCCGTGATTTGGAGGATCAATTCCCAAATCGTGTTTAATTTCTTTAAAAATATTAACTAACGAGGGTGGAGGTTTTATTCCGTCGGGTACCGAAAAGCATAAGCCGCAGGCCTGTCCGCTGCCGTGGTAGGGATCTTGCCCTAGTATTACAACCTTGACTTTATCAAATGGCGTTTTTTCAAAAGCATTGAATATGAGCTTACCGGGAGGGAAAATAGTTTTGCCCTCCCTTATTTCGTTTTTTATAAAATTACTTAGTCGTATAAAATATTCCTTATCAAATTCGTTTTTAAGTATCTCTTTCCATGTAGCTTCTATCCTTACATCCATTTTTGTAATTGTTTTAAATAATACTTTCAAAAATATGAATTATAGCTATAAATACCAAAGTTTTTATACGCATAATAAATTTTGTATGTAAAAAAATAAAACATGGGCTAAAAATAATTTAACATACGAGAGGTAAATTTAAGAAAAAATAAGAAATCATTTAAAAAAATTGAAACTACAATGTTTATTGTCTCGGATTTTTATTTTACTTTTGCAGTTATTATTCTTAGTTATTTAAACATAATTGGCTTGCAGCATGGTTTTTGAAACAATAAAATGCTTAAACTACTTATGGAGAAGCGCTTGTTTTAAAAATACAGGCATTTATAGGGGCGCTTGTTAAGTTGGAATAATAAATACTTTTGTAGCTTTTAATAAGTTGCCGGAGGGTTTTGATGAGAGTTTGTTTAATTTGATGTTTTTATAGCAATTGAATTTAAAAGCTATTAAAGATATTATTTTTGTTTGCCTAAAATCGGAAATAATTATTTTTTTCATTTTCAACATTTTATTTAATTGCTTGTTTTAAATAAGCTTAAATAACTTTATAATTATGTTATAGGCTTTTTAGCGCTCGGCAGCTTATTTTAAAATTGCACATAATTATATGATGTTTTTTGTTTATAAGCGTATGAGTTGATAAACGATACTGAAAAGAGGCGTACATAAGGTAAATTTAAAAAAGATATAATAAACTGTTAAAGAATAATAAAAAAGATTTCAACAATAATTTTTGTTATATCTTTGTTTCGCGATAATTTGAGACGTAAACACTGTAAAATGTTGAACCATAATTTTTTCACTGGCAATTTAGAATTGAAATTGCATTGGAAAACGATAATAAAACTATAATAATAAATTAATAAACAATTAATTAAATTAAAATAAATTGAGTAAAAACCAAAACAAATTGATGATTATGAAAAAAATTCTTTTATCGTGTTTAACAGTTTTGTTTGCATTATCGATTGTTAATGCGCAAACTTTTAATTTAACGCCAAATCCGCCTAGTCCCAATCCTGGCGGTCGCGCTTTATATGGCGAAAAAACTTTATTTATTTGCCAGGGGCAACAACGTCCGGTTGATTTAAGTTACGACGTATTAGGCGAATACCTTAGCTTAGATAAAGGACACTGGGACGCGGTATGGTCGCCTGTTGGATTGCCGCTGCCTGCAAGCACCTATGACGGACAAAATGTATTTAAAGTAATTGATGCCGGGCTTGGCGTTTATGTGTTTGACTTTTATCCTAACGTAGGAGCTACATTTTGCGGAGTTAATGATGGCCATTATTTCAGGGCTTATGTAGTTATTGTTCCTTCGTTTACAAGCGAGGAGTTTGAAACGATTGAAATTTGCTGGTGGCGTAGAGCCGCTGAATTGGCGGCTGTTAGTAATGATCCTCTTGATTACATTCCTCAATCAACTAAGGATCTTGTTACTAGCTTTGGCGGTACTTTTACAGCATCCCCTACTAATTGGACAAATATTACGGCTAATGATGCGTTGAATGTAACGTACCATTATTCAGCTGATATTACATTTACTATTAATGGCGTAAATAATTATCCTTGCGATAATACGTTTACGGTGAAAATGTCTACAAAAGTAGTTGAAGAGCCTAATGTACTTGCAGCACAAACTCGCACTATGTGTGTGTCAGAGGCCAAATTAGAATCTCCAAAAACAGCTAAGCAATTCTTTGGCCGTATAACTCGCCCCGGCGATTCTTATACTCCTCAAGCTCCGGCTACTGATCCTATTATTTTTGCTGAGTTGGCAAAATTGACGGTTCCAGGTACATATAACTTTGAATATAAATATCCCGATTGTACTGACCAGTCTCCGCAAATGTTAACTGTAACAGACGTGCTTATTATTACTGCTGATGATGCTGCTCCTCAATATCTTCCTGCTGAACTTACGGTGTGTAAGCCTGATTTAACGGCTGATATTATGTTTTTAAATACAGCATATGACTTGGCGCTACCTACGGTTAAAGCTTATATGGGTAATAAAGCAGTTCATTGGTATTATGTTGGACCGAATAAAGACGGCAGCTCTTCTTCACACCCAAATCCGTTTGTTGGTGGTCTTAATCCAAGTTTTGATAAAAGAGAATTGTCGGCAAATGTTCCTTATTTCTTTAAATTTGCATTAGATGCATCGGCCGGAGTATGTTCGGCAGGCGCTAGCGATACGCTTACAATTATAGGTTTTGACGGTACAAGCGCAGGAGATGGTCGTTTGCAAGTTTGCTTGAAAGATGCAACTTATAACTTAAGTGAAATATTAGGCTTGAAAACTAGTGTTGCCGTATGGGATTATGTTCCTGCTGTGCCTGTTAATGGAACTCCGTTACTTTCCGGATCCC
Organism: Prevotellaceae bacterium; assembly: GCA_031263585.1. Taxonomy (GTDB): domain Bacteria; phylum Bacteroidota; class Bacteroidia; order Bacteroidales; family UBA932; genus JAISFN01. The sequence goes on from JAISFN010000197.1 coordinate 20,249, forward strand.
CCCAAAATACTATTACTGTAAAAGAAAGCGCTCCTAATGCAACATTGTACAGTACTTATAAATATGCATATAACCAATCAGGCCCTGGCGCTTGCGGAAGCTCTACAGGCGTGTTCTATTTAACGGTTACCGAAAATATGGTTGCTAGTACAGATATTACAGAAGCGTTCTGTATTACCTCGCTTCCGGCTAGTGTAAACATGTTTTATGTTATGGGTATCCAAGTCCCTGGTGCATTCACTGTAACAACGGGGGCAGCAGCTCCTTATTTCAATACCACAACGGGTATTTTGGATATTGTAAGTCTATCTAATTTGGGAGTTGCTGATTATGACTTTGAATTTGCGCCAACTGCTGGTGGTTGCATCACAAATACAATTAAAATCAGAATTTCAATTGTCTCTTCATTATAATTTGTATTAGGCAATAGTTTGAATCATTCCGGGATAATTAATTAAAATTTTTCCGGAATGATTTAATCAAAAAAGAACAAAAATTTATACTAATCAACATGATATAACATACTGGCGGATTATTTAATAACGCTTTTTATGTTTTATTATTTATAGAAATTTTATAATGAAAAAAATATTTTTAGCAATTGCGTTTTTTATGGGTATTGGCTTGCATGTTAATGCTCAGCTAGCTCCCCTCGATCCTACTGATTTAACAACTAATAAAGGCTTTGTTTATGCATCCGAATTATGGATGTGCGAATCTTATGTTGCTAATATCGACATGTCGTATGAGGCATTTGGTAAGCAACTTTCATCCGAAGGTAAATGGTACGAAATAATACCGGGCACTTATCTTGTAGCAAAAGAAGGAAATAACTACAAAGAAATTGATGAGGCTAACAAATTGAATAACGGGATGCCGGTTAGTAACATCTTTAATGCTGTTGGCCGGGGTTCGGGCATATACGAGTTTGTGTATATCAATGAAAAAGATGGATTTTGCGGTATGTTAGTAGGCGACCGCGCTATTTTCCGCGTATACGTTGTACCCGAACTGAAAGGTTTCTCAGTTATTACCCAGCTTTGTAACGGCACTCCGCTTGATGTTACTTTCGAGCCTAATATTCCTGCCGATATAAAAGATTTCATGGTAACCCAAATGGGTTGGAGCTTCAAATACAAAACATATCCTCAAGGCGATGCTGTAGCAATGCCTATTACCGCTTCTATAGCCGGCGTATTCCAATATACTTATGAGGTAGATGATACACAAGGTAATTTCAGCGGCAAGCATACAGCATTGAATAGCACCAAATACAAATGTGCCGCTGATGCTCGTATAACCCATACTGTTAATCTTAACGAGGGTGCAATTACAACTGCCCCCGGCGATATCGAAAAAACATTCTGTTTGGCTTTCGAATTGTTGAATAACACCATTAATGGTAAATATTTAGTTAATCTTAACAGCATATTAAACTACAATGCTCCGGTTGATGCCGCTGGTCCTTGGACAGTAACTGCAGGCGATACCTATGCTACTATTAATAAACTTACAGGCGCGGCTGAAATCGATTTACAAAAAATAGTAGATGATGCCGTTACTCTTCCTTTCGAAGTTGTTTTCACATATACCTATAAAGATAATTGTGAAGATCCCAATTCAACAAAATCAATAAATGTAAAGTTTATTTTTGGCAATACTCAAATTAATGACGAACTAGTTGATAAAGATACAACAGTTTGTCGTAACTTGTATGCCGGCGACGTGAGCTTGTTAGGTTTATTGCAGGTTGAAGTTCCTTCAACTGCCGGTACATGGACAGATAAAGATAACAATATCTTATATACCGGTACAATTAATTTAAGCAATTTGTATGACGGCGAACGGTATCCGTACAGTTACTTTGTAAGCCCTGCTATGTCAGCTGATTTTTGCGGTATTACAAACTTCCTGGCTGTTTTAGGCGTTACAGTTGAAAATGTTGACGGCTACAATAGCGGTCAGGCACAAATTTGTAAAGAAGTGTGGGCAAATAAGAATAAAAAAATAAACTTGTCTACCTACATTGCAGGTTTGCCGAAAGATTACAAGCCAAACGAGCTCAAATGGTATATCTACGATCCTGAATTAAAGGATTGGACTTTAATTACTACGGATTATACTCAATTTGCGGTTGATGATAAGCTGAAAGTGGGAACAAACTTATTCAAATTTGAATATTCAACCAAGTGCGGCGATGCCGAAGGTAGGTTGTTTATTACAGTTACCGACCGTATAACGAACTATGAAAATAAGTACGTTACCTACTGTTACATTGACAATGCCGCTAAAGCAATTTATTTAGAACAAATATTAGGTGTTGGCGGAATAGAAGGCACATGGTCGGTTGATTCAAGCGGCGAAGCTGTGAATGCCACTTATTTTGATGCCGCTACTGGAGTATTCAAAGGTCGTGAACAATTTGAAAGCACCGGTTTAGGCGCCGATAAAACTTATATCTTCAAGTTTGAACCGAAAGACGGTAATCAAGGTTGCGGAATAGATCACGAAATATTTATCCATGTAACTCTGTCTACTGATATTGTAACTCCATAATGTTTTGAGATTATTTGGATTGGATTATGAAAAAAATCTAATTACAGATAAATGATTGAAAGGGAAACTTCCCTAAATATTTAGGGAAGTACCTTTTCTTTAAAAATTATATTTCTATAAAAGCTTCTGATAGTTCTTCCATATCAGAAATAAAAATAAAAAAAGAAGGAAGGATTTTAGAATAACTGTGTTACATTTACTGGAGTTATTCATTTTAAAATTTGTAAATAATATGCACTAATGATTTGTTAATCAAAAGGTGTACAATATATATACTGTTTTTAACGACATTCACATAGACGAAAACTCAAGGTTATGTTAAAACAATATAAGCGACTGCTTTATATTTTGGGTATGGTAGTTTTTCTGAATCTACTGCATTATCCTGCATTGGCGCAGGGAGGTGATGAACCCAAAAAAGATACCACTGTTTGTAAAGAAGTAGCCATGCCGCTTGACTTATTCAATGTTTTAGGAATTCAGATTTCTCCAACAAATGGATATTGGACTGATGGCAATGGAAAAATAGTAGATAATATTTTTGATCCAACAGTGTTGGATATCGGTAGTTATAATTTTGTTTTTACAATAACTACCGAAAATTACTGTGGTGCGTATATAGGTAAAACGTATAAGGTAGAGGTTGATATAGAGGGATCTACGAAATTACAGGCGTATTATTCTTATTTGGATCCTGCATGGTGCGAATCGCAGCCCGGAACTTTAACAATTGATAGTATGGATTACGGTACTTTGAAGTATTCATACATGTTGTTACGGAAGGGTGAAGGGCAAAATGATACTATAGTACGATGGACAGATGTGGAAAAATTGCCTCCCGTTGTTGTTGATAGTACTTTAACGAGCGGAGAATATTATTTATATGTAATGGCAGATCCTGTAGATGGAGAAGAGCTTTTTGGAGTATGCTACACACCTTTGTGGAGTGATACAATTACGCTTGTAACCGTCGGAAGTCCTATTAATATTGATACAGTGGAACTTTTAGAACCTGAAGTTGGTGTTGACGGTAAGTTTACGGTTGAAGCTACGGGTGGCGTCGGCGAGTTGGAGTACAACTGGTATTTGGATAAAGACGGCTCTTATGATCTTGAAAACCCAATACATACTGGAAAATCTATGATAACTTCATATAATAATAAGTATTGGTTAAGGGTTACCGATGAAAGAGGTTGTTACAAAGATTTATTCTATGAACCTAAAGGCAATATAGTGTACTTCCAGGATTACTACTTCTTCTGTCAAGGTAATTATATTGAAATGTTCTCAGGCTTGTTGATTGACTCTAAAGATGCCCTTGCTAGCTTGATATTCTCGACAGCTCAAAATCCGAATTTATGGATTGGCCAGGGTTATACAATTAAGGTTTACCCGAGCAACGAAGAGGGCGTATCTGCCGAAGATAGCAATAACTGGTTAAATGAAGCAATTACCGAAGGCTACACAGCTAATAACGCTACAATTGAGAAATATATTGAGGTATACGACTCAAAGGGCATATTAGTAAAACGCCAGATGATAACTGTTAAGATATTCAACCGTCCTGTAGACTTGGCCTTGAACTTGGTAAATAGCAAGTTGGAATGGGATGTTGAGGATATGGTTAAGTTTGAGACTACGCCTGCAGATATGGCTTGGTATGTATACTTCTTGAACAATAAGTTACTTGATTCAATCGAAACAAATAACATATTCGAAGTAAGCGCCATGAGGTTTACCGGTACTGTTCAGGATATGATGAAAGTACATGTACTTGAAGATGTAGTGATGGATGTTTATGCAATGACTAAGGATAGTACTTGTACGTGGGTAGTAAGCGAACCGGTAGTAGTTAACATACCATTCCCGAATACATTTACGCCTGATGGCGATGGTAACAACGATGTATTCTTGGGCGGCAGCAAGTTCGCTAATCGTGAGTATCACTTAGAAATAATCAACCGTTTCGGACATCGCTTGTACTACGGAGATAAAGGTTGGGATGGTACATACAAGGGTACTCAAATGCCGTCGGGAGCTTACTATTACATTGTACACCTGAAGATGGAAGACGGTACTACTAAGGTACTGAAGGGTGCAGTAACTCTTATCCGAAAGGAACGGTAATAAAAAGATAAATTGAAAAAGTCCGGAGGTGAAAACTACCGGACTTTTTGTTTAAACTGCTTGCCGCTGATATGCGCTTGATGATGTTTATTGAGATGAGCGTATTGCGGCTAATGTGCGAGTAGGGGTAAGACGTAGCTGATTTCTTTAAATGCATAATGGCTTATGTTGCCATTTTCTTCTTCAAGAACCAGCTCTCCGTTGTTAAGTATTCCCGCAATTTTAGCTTTAAATGTTCGTTCGTTCGATTTGTATAAATGAAAACCCTCTTTACGGTATAAATGCTGTAAATAACTATTATTGATAGTTGCCTGTTCGTTATTTTTTAGCATGTTGTACCACTTGTTAAAATGGTAAAGTAAGTGATTCAAACCCTTAAATATATCTGTTTTTTTTCCGGTTTTTTGGAAAACGGAAATGGGGTTTAAAATATCTTTATTAAAACTTTCCTGGTTAAGGTTTATCCCGATTCCCAGTATAGAGAATGAGATGTGTTCTCCGATAATCGAATTTTCAATCAATATACCTGTAACCTTATGATCATCGATATAAATATCGTTGGGCCATTTTATGCGGGCATCGATATCCATACTTCCAAGATAGTTGCAAACGGCAAGGCTTGTAATTTTTGATATTAGGAATTGTTGTTCGGCAAGTAAAAACTGTGGGTAAATAATCAACGAAAATGTCATATTCTGGCCTTTTTCACTTTCCCAGCTATTTTGCCGTTGCCCCCTGCCTTTAGTTTGGTCGTCAGTAATTACAGCAGCGCCTTCATTTACGCTTAGCAACGCTAATTCGGTTGCTTTGTCATTGGTTGATGTCAAACTGTCATACCACTGTATGGTATAGCCGTCAACATCACAAGGAATTGTTTTAATCATGGTTGAATTATATATTAACAAAGCAAATTTACTTTAAAAAGTGAATATATAAATTGAAAACATACGGTAAGATACGCTTAACCTTTTGATGCCCAAATTTGTTTATACAATTTTAATGGTATTTTTTTTGTAATGCCTATTAAGATGTTTAACGAAATAATTATAAGAATATTTTGGGCTTAAATTTTATTTTATCTTTGCAGAATTATAAATTTTTAACTATGATGGGTAAGAAAGACGAATTAATAAGCCCTGCAAAAAAGAATGAAAAAGTAAAAACGGAACAGGATAATAGTGCAACTGTTTTAAATGTGATAGTGGAAGCAATGCTTGAAAAAAAAGCATCGAAAATACTTGATCTTAATCTGTCAAATCTTGATAATTCCATATGCGATCATTTTATTATTACAAATGCAAATTCGACCACGCAAGTAGCTGCAATAGCCGATAATGTTGAGGATAAAATGATTGAAAGATTAGGTATTAAGCTAATGCGGCGCGGCGGCGATGAAAATGCCTTATGGATTATTTTGGATTATGGAAACATTATGGTGCATGTTTTTCAAACAGAATACCGGAGTTTTTACAAGCTGGAAGAGTTATGGGCAGATGCATTAATAACGTCTTATGATGAATAATATATATTATAACTGCTATATTAGCAGATAGAAAAGTAAATATGAGCAATAATATGAATCCTAATCAAATCGGAAACCGTAACAACCAGCCAAAGAAATTTAAATTTAGCCCTTACTGGTTTTATGCCATTTTAGGGGTGGTTTTATTTAGTATGTGGTTTATGTATGGAGGCGGAAGCCCGGTAGAAGCACAATGGTCGGAAGTGCGTTCGAAAATGTTGCCCCAGGGCGATGTTGAAAAGATAGAAGTAATTACCAATCTGAACAAGGTTGAGGTTTATTTGAAAAAAGACAGGATTGGGAAATATAAGCAACTTAATCCCAGAGCAGAATATGGGCCTCATTTTGAATTTGTAATACCTAAGGATTGGGATGCGGAGCAAAAAATTGCCGAAGCGCAGGAAAATATAGCTGTAGATGCACGTGTGGAACCATCGTATCAGGAGCGGAATAATACCTGGATGAGGGTTCTTGAATTTATGCTTTTTCCCTTGATATTGATTTTATTCTGGATATTCATGTTCAGAGGCGTATCCAGAGGGCAAGGCGGTGGCGGAGGAATTTTTAATGTGGGGAAATCAAAGGCCAAGCTTTTTGATAAAGATAGTAACAACGATAAACGAGTTACGTTTAACGATGTTGCAGGGCTGGAAGAAGCCAAAGTCGAGATAATGGAAATAGTAGATTTTTTGAAAAATCCGAAAAAATATACCGATTTGGGAGGTAAAATCCCTAAGGGCGTGTTATTGGTTGGCCCTCCGGGTACAGGTAAAACATTGTTGGCAAAAGCAGTTGCAGGAGAGGCGAATGTTCCTTTCTTTTCGATGTCTGGTTCCGATTTTGTGGAAATGTTTGTTGGGGTAGGGGCATCGCGCGTGCGCGATTTGTTCCGTCAGGCTAAGGAAAAAGCTCCGTGTATTGTTTTTATTGATGAAATAGATGCGGTTGGCCGTGCACGTGGTAAAAATGCAGGTTTTTCGGCCAATGACGAACGTGAAAATACGCTAAACCAGCTTCTTACCGAAATGGATGGGTTCGGCACAAACAGCGGTGTTATATTACTGGCGGCTACCAACCGTGCCGACATATTAGATAAAGCCCTGATGCGGGCGGGCCGTTTCGATCGTCAAATTTATGTGGATTTGCCCGAGTATAAGGAGAGACTGGATATTTTTAAAGTGCATTTACGTGGTTTAAAACTGGTTAACGGTTTTGACATTGATTTTCTGGCAAAACAAACTCCGGGATTTTCGGGCGCCGATATTGCCAACGTATGTAATGAGGCTGCATTGATTGCCGCCCGCAAAAATAAACAATATATTGATAAACAAGATTTTTTAGATGCAATTGACCGGATAATCGCAGGCTTGGAAAAGAAAAATAAAATTATTACAAAGGATGAAAAACGTACAATCGCATTTCACGAAGCAGGACATGCTACTGTTAGTTGGCTGTTGGAACATGCCAGCCCATTGCTTAAAGTAACTATTATCCCACGTGGACGATCATTAGGGGCGGCCTGGTATTTGCCTGACGAGCGCCAGATTACAACCGTAAACCAAATGATGGACGAAATGGCGGCTACACTTGGAGGTCGGGCATCAGAAGAGCTGACCTTTGGGCAGATTTCGACGGGGGCTTTGAGTGATTTGGAAAAAGTTACCAAACAGGCCTATGCAATGGTAGCTTATTATGGCATGAGCGATAAATTAGCCAATATGAGCTATTACGATTCGTCGGGGCAGTCGGAGTATACATTCGGCAAGCCCTATAGCGAAAAAACCGCCGAAATGATGGATGAAGAGGTGAAAGATATTATTGAAAAAGCCTATATCTTAGCTAAACAAATCCTTACGGAACATAAGGATGGTTTGCATCAACTGGCTGAATTATTGCTTGAACGGGAAGTAATTTTTAGTGAAGATCTGGAGCATGTATTCGGAAAGCGTAAAGGCAACAGGCGGTTAGAGGAGCTTGGATTTACAGCCGATAACATTACAAAAATTAATAATCCCAATCCTACGCTTAAATAGTGAATAATTTAATTACCCGTACTATAAGCGGTATCGTTTTTTTAGTTATCCTGATTGGAGCAATCATATCCGATTCTCTGAGCTATGGAGTTTTAATGCTTTTCATTATTATCAGGGGAATGCTGGAATATTACAAGTTACTGCTTCCAGACAAATTTGCTATACGTAAGGTGTTGGGGCTTATTTCGGGGGCATTTCTTTTTCTGTTATTGTTTTTTTGTGCATGGGCAGGATATGATTATTCACTTTTGCTATTGATGGCGATTCCTGTTTTTGCTATTTTTATAGCGGAACTTTATTCTAAATCGGAACAACCCATGCAAATGATTGCAACTACATTATCCGGAGTGATATATGTGGCCTTGCCTTTTTCGTTAATGAACTTGATGGTTTTCCCTTGTGGTAATAATACAGTAGAACTTAGTGAGTTTTATTACGATTACAGAATGCTGCTGGCGTTTTTTATTATTTTGTGGACAAATGATGTAGGAGCATACTGTGCGGGGTCGCTTTTGGGGCGTAGTGGCAAACATAAATTATTCGAGCGTATTTCTCCTAAAAAATCATGGGAAGGCTTTACCGGCGGTGTGATATTGAGCATGCTGGCCGGGTTTGTTCTTTATTTTGTTTGGGGAAATAATTATCCGGTTAGCCAGGTTTATTGGATTGTTTTGGGCCTAATTGTATCTATATTTGGCACATTGGGCGATTTAGTCGAATCCATGTTAAAACGTAGTGCAGGCGTGAAAGACTCAGGGAATATTATGCCCGGGCACGGGGGTATGCTCGATCGTTTCGATAGCGTATTACTGTCGTTTCCATTGATGTTAATATATTGGCAAATAGTTATCTAACCGTGAATTTAAATTTATAAAAATCAATGCGTATTCATAAAGAAGGGACTTTGTTTATTATATTCTCGCTGATACTTTTGTTGGCAATAGCCGAAATTACCATTTGGTACACAACATTGTACATGCTTTTACTGACAGCCGGAGCCTTATTCCTGTTCGGGTTTATCGTGCGTTTTTTCCGTTATCCGAAGCGTCCGCTAAAAAAAAATCCGGGAGCAGTGCTGGCTCCTGCCGATGGTAAGGTGGTGATTATAGAAGAAGTGGAAGAATCCGAATATTTTAAGGACAAACGTTTGCAAGTATCTATTTTTATGTCGCCGAATAACGTGCATATTAATTGGATGCCTGTTTCCGGAACAATAGAGTATTTTAAGTACCATAAGGGTAAGTATCTGGTTGCATGGCATCCGAAATCATCTGTTAAAAACGAGCGTAGCTCGATCGTGGTTAATACCGGGAAAACGAAAATTTTACTCAGGCAGATAGCGGGTTATGTGGCTCGCCGTATTGTTTGGTATGTAAAAGAAGGTGATAAGAAGGAGCAAAACGAGCAGTTTGGTTTTATCAAATTCGGATCGCGTATCGACTTATTTTTGCCCGCCGATACGGAAGTAGAAGTGGAACTGGGGCAAAAAGTTGTAGGTACCGAAACCGTGATTGCCTATTTGGACTAATTAACGTTTTATAGAGTAAATACTTAAATACATCAAGTCGTAAGTGTCAAGTCTATTTTAACCGGATATGCGGCTTAAGAAGCAGGATACGAAAAATTGTAATACGCATATCGCCTTTAACACAAATAGATAAAGTGAATCAATTAGCCCGATATATCGTCATTATTTTTATTGTTGCATTTATTGCTTTTTTAGCCTGGTATTTTAGCAATATAGTGGCGTATATATTGATTTCGGCTGTATTATCGTTAATCGGCAAACCGTTGGTGGATGTTTTTGGCCGAATGCGTGTCGGGAAATGGAAATTACCCCGGTGGTTGTGTGCTTTAGCTACCCTGTTTATCATTGGAGTTGCAATTTTTCTTTTCTTTTATCTTTTTATCCCTTTAATAGCAAGCCAGACCCGTATATTAGGCAATGTAGATGTAAATGAACTTGTTGATACGCTTAGCCGACCATTCAGAAATTTAGAGCAAACCATTGTTCATAACATACCGGGCGCCGAAAATTTTTCGTTGAATACTTTTATTGCCGATGAAGTTTTATCCGTATTTAATGAGGGCATGCTTACCAATGCCTTCGGTTCAATTGCTAATTTTTTGGGGTCGATGGCTATTGCTATCTTTTCGATCATTTTTATTACCTTTTTCTTTTTAAAAGAAGAAGGTTTGTTTGTGGGCGCAATAATCATTCTGTTTCCCCCAAAGTACGAGAAAAATATACGCCGGGCTTTGGATTCGGCTACGCGTTTGCTGGTACGCTATTTTATCGGTGTTGTAATTGATATGTTGTGCGTAATGGTAATTCTTACCTTGGGATATACTTTGTTTGCCGGATTAGATATTCGAACGGCGCTTTTAATCGGTTTAATAGCCGGTATATTGAATGTGATACCTTATATCGGGCCGGTAATCGGGGCTGTGCTAGGTATTATTATCTCGGTGGCTACCCATGTCGATTTACTTGCTTCGGGCGAAATATCGTCACTGGTTTTCAGAATGATTCTTGTTTTTGCAGTCATGAAAATTACCGATGATTTTGTGTTGCAACCTACCATATTTGCAAATAGTGTGAATGCCCATCCTCTCGAAATTTTTATTGTGATACTGCTTGCCGGAAGCCTCGCCGGCATTGGGGGAATGTTATTAGCTATCCCTGCCTATACCGTGATACGTGTTTTTGCAAAGGAATTTTTCAATCATTTTCGTGTAGTTCAAAAACTTACCGAGCGAATGCAGTAAATGACTTTTTCATGTCGTTAACAATTTATTAATATCTTGTCAACAATTTGTAGCTAATAATTGTTTTTTTACTAAAACAATAGGGTAGGGGGTATCGGTTTTTATCGGATAATAGATGTAGTACTAAAGGCTTACACAGGTTATTTGTATTAACATTGCTTAACTCGTATGTAATTTGTTGTACAATAAGCGCTTTTATTATATGCTTCTCATTGTTAGTTGTTTATTCTCGAAATGAGATGACGAGTGAAAGTTAAAAACTGACGAATAGCATTAACAAATCTTATTGTAGAATGTAGCTGGGTGCATTCTATCTGAAAAAATAATAACTTTGTTGTCCTTTCACTACCAATTTTTTGTAAACTTATACTATATAAATATGAGATATTTTATATTAATAGTGGGCTTATTTTTTGTGTTTAGCCCAATGTATGCCCAGCAGGATGTTTTATTTGAACAAAGTTCGTGGGAGCAGGTGTTGCAAAAGGCAAAAAAGGAAAATAAACTTGTATTTATAGATGTTTCTGGAACAAATTGTTCGGCATGTGAACAAATTCTTGCAACAATTTACACAAATGATGATGTAGGGAAGTTATATAATTCGAATTTTATTAATTATAGAATACTGCCTCAAAACGATAAACACGCTTTCCTAGTAAGTCGGTATAACATAAAGTCTTTTCCTGCATATTTTTACATCCGGCCTGATGAAGCGTTACTTTACAGCTCCGACCATAACTCGACAACTGACGATTTTATAGCGAATGCCGATTTGGCAATAAAAGAGCGTAATGCTGAAAAACCGATTGGCCAATGGGATTTGGAATATAAAGTTAAAAAGCCCGAAGGTAAATTTTTGTATGCTTATATCGAAAAGCGAACATCGCTGGCTCTCAATAATGCCGATATTATTGATCAGTATGCGTCGGTTGTACCGGATGGTGATGTTTTGAAAAAAAATGCATTGTCGTTATTCTTAAAAAACGAACAAATAAATGCGAACGGCGCTTTCTTCCGTTTTATTTTGGATAAGCAGGAAAAAGTGAAAAATATCCTGCACCTGAATAATGCTCAGTTCCAACAAATATTATCGAATTCGATTGACTACTCGTTCGACAAGGCCTGTAAGGCTAAAAGCGAAGCATTGTTAAATGATGTAATTGAAGGGCAATTAGCTTGTATGAAGACAATAGGGCATAAAGAGTCGGAGATTATAAGGAACGAATATCGTACAAAGTTTTATTATGCTACAAAACAGCCTGTTTTATTGAGTAATTACGTCACGCTATATGCTAATACCATTATCAACCAGAAAGAGGAAATAAAGAAGCAGGAGGGCGAAAAACAGCGGGATAAAAAGGATAATCGTACGGTGAATAAAAAGGCTTTATTCCCGTTGTCATTTACGATGCATATGATGCAGAAAGATGAACTGGAACAATTGGATGTTGCCTATTCATTTAAATTGCGCGATGCCGCCCAGTATGTTGTTGAAATGTTGAGTAATAAAACGATGTTAAACAATGCGTTGACATGGAGTAAAAAAGCGATTGAATTGTTTGATTATTTCAGTAATTACGAAACTCATGCCTACGTGTTGTATAAGCTAGGCAAACGTAGCGAAGCTATTGCCTGCATGGAGAAAGCATATGCCGTTGCCCCATCGGCAGATGAGAGCGGCTCGGCTAAAGAACAAGTAGAGGCCAAATTGATTAAAATGAAACGTGGTGAACGAATTTGGTAGTATTTGATGTCTGCAATACTAAATTTGTTACGTTGCTTCTTTTCCATAAAATAAACCCTAAAAGTTTTTGTCTAGATTTTAGGGCTTCACTGCAAATTCGGGAGTTTTTTATTAAAATAAGGTCAAGAGTTAGGCTAATCAGGGTTTTATTGGTACTATGGAATACTGTGGGAGTATCCCGTATTTGAGAAAGTATAGGAAATAGGCTTATGTATTGACTGATATGCAGTAGTTAGTATTTGATCGTACAGTCCTCCAATGAGCAACAATCCGAACACATACTTTTATTTTTCTTTTCAAACTTCCTCTGAGCTTGTAGAGGAGGGGATTTGAAAAGAAAAATAATTGTCAGATAAATCAAAACTTTTTTAACTGTCTGTAAGATCAAGTCTCGGTTATTACACCAAGATAAACAATCGGAAAGAGTCATACAAAAAATAAGGATGACTCGGGTTAAAGAATTTAATCACCCGCTAGTAAATCTCGCGCATCCGTTATGTAAACATGTACTGTACCGAATACGATTTTATATAGTTTATCTTAGTACATGACAAAAATTTGATGTGCACCTAGAATTATTTGAATATCAATAAAATATAATTGCTTTTTAGTTGGAGACGACCTTGAAAATTCGTATCTTTATAATTTAGATTCAATCAATTATAATGAAGACGAACAATTTCAA
>JAISFN010000014.1 GCA_031263585.1 Prevotellaceae bacterium
TTTCGCCTTTGAATTCGACCGCAAAGCTATCCTAATCATCACCGGCAATATGCCCGTAGTTTACCCCTAAATCAGACAGTTTTTTCTTCAAGTCTTCGGCTGTTTTCATTCCGTTTGCCTCAGACAAACGCTACGATTTCACCGCTGTCCCTGCGGCAGGCACATAGATGAGCCAAAGCATGGCGCTCTTCTTCCCCGACTCATCTTCTTCCAAACAATCATAATACGGCTGCCTGGGCTGGATCATATGCCGGGAGCGTAGCAATACCGGCAAAGTTTTTTGATGCTGATTTTCTCAATTTCAGCGGTATCCCCTGATGCCTATGCCGCAGACAGGCGGTAATACTGTCTTTTGCGCCGGGGAAGAATGATAGCCTTTGTACCGTAATGCATAGCCGCCAATAAATTGCCGACCGCATTTCTTGCATAAATAATTTTGCTTCCCGTAAGGTTTCTTAGCATTCCTTTTTATCTTTATCCTTGGCAATCGGGGCAAGGGTGGGTAATTTTTATTTGCATTTACAAAAATACTAATTAATCCCTGATTGCAAAATATTTACAACAGCATACTTTTTATATCGCTCCCAATTATTTAAATAATTATATTTTTTAAACGACTGTGTTAAAAGGGAATTTATTTCCCCTTTTTTTATTTCTGAGATATTTTACAAATAAAAATACACGTTTGCACTAGCGAAGGACAATAACAGTAGAGGTGCAAGATTTTGTATCTATATTATAGCTTTTTATATGATAGGCAATATATTTTGAGGTCTTGCCTCTGCTTCCGAATCGGGTTGCTTGATAAACAAATTGGCCGGAAGTGTAATCTTAAAGTTTTTCCACCTGTTTTTTACATCGAACCTTATTTCTTTTTAAAGAAAGATATAAGCCAAAGTAGCACTACTGCGCCAATTATCGACTACAAAATATTTAATCCAATAATATTAAATTAATTGTTAATAAAACATAAATAAGCAAAATTTGCTTTTAGAAATATCTGTTTTTATGTTTATTAAGTCAAATTTTATAAACAACTTTTTTTGGCACTAGTTTAATGTTTGTTATAAGCTTTTCTATAATAATTTGCTATCAAGTTGCCATGCCGAATGGAACAAATCATCTCTATTTCAGCAACGGTATTTGTGTTAATGACAAATTGAACATAATTGTCGTTTTTTTGAACGTTGTTTTTTGGGGGACTTAAGCGAATTTTGCAGTAAAATAAAAAATGAATATTTGTTATATTACTAAACCAGACATTGTCTATACAGATTCGTTGATTTAATAATAATTCGCTTGATACCTATAAATTTTCAGTATTTTAATTCCAAGGACATATTTCGGATATTCATTATTTATTTCAATATAAAAACATTTTTTTAACCGGCAATCTTTATTGTATTATTAAACTATACAAACGCATTGTTTCCTCAATCTGAAAATAGCCATATATACAATGGCAGCTTGAAACAGGTTTTTGATATACATATCGAGGAAATGCTTATTTATGTCAGGAGGCAATATGAAGTTAACGAGCCTGAATTGATGAACATGGTTGATGCTTTGTCGTTGGGTTAAATTATATCAGTAAAGGCAACCGATGATGGGTTTCGGCCGAGCTTAATCTGCGTAAAGGCTGGGGAATATAAATACAACCGTAGGAATTGCTTACAGGGTATCGAAAACAATGAATCAATATCTCTTCCTTCGTTTTTATAACGGAAAAGGCGATAATAAGCTTGATTATAAGGAGTATATTATGACCATTAGGTTTGGGATATACATTAAATCCAATTTTTACAGTGTATATTAAATATGTGAGTAGGGGAAACCATGAATACGGCGCTTTTTATAAACAAAAAAGATAAACTGGGAAAAATAAGCGATAAATTTATTAAAATTTATACGTTTAAACTTGATTATGATACTATAAACAGTGTTGAAAGTGAAATAATACACGAAAAAGACCTTAATTACATTGCTCTTTTGCTGCTGTCGAAACAAGTAAATGAACTATATGTATACCAAATAGATGAAGAAACAAGAAACTTCCTTATCAAAATAGGCATTATTGTGAGGACACAACAGGAGCTGGAGGCAAGTCCCCTGTTTAGCTCTTTTTTGTTTGAATAATCGTAAAATACGGAAATCAATCTGATTCCTGGTATTCCTTTAGGTGTCATCTCCACATGCTTTTTAAAAAAGTGCCCGTAAAAAGACGAATTTGGGAAATTCAATTCCTCCGATATTTGTAATACAATTATACCGGTAGATTTTAACAAAGCCTTCGATATACTGATAACCGCATCGTTAATATACTCAAGAGCAGCTTTACCGCTTACATCCTTAGCAGCTTACGACAGGTATTTGGGTGTCAGGCACATTTGGCCGGTATAAAAAGCTGCATTCCACTCCTGCCGATGGTGTTTGTGCAACAGCTTTACAAACTGATTGAACAAATTGGTGGCATAGGGCAGATTTTTTTGCTTTTTTTTCATTATCCGAAATATCGTGTAACGAGACTATTCCGATAATCATAGCTATAGTAAAGCTTTTTATTGGGTCTGTACTTACTTCCAATTCGCTTATATTGTTTTACAATAGACGAGTGATAGTCGAGAAAGATTCTGGCGCTTCTCCTAGCTTATTTTCAAGCAAAAGGTAGTTTCCATTTTTTCAATAATATTGATGTAGGGAGGCAACTTCATTGAAATGCAATCGAATGAGAATATCGAAAACTCGGCCAGCAAATCGTCGTCTTTGTTCATAAATTCGATGACTGTATTGGATAATATGGTAATAATTTTATCTGATTCGATATTATGTTCCACCAGATTAATTTTTACCCGCTATATTCCCTTGATGTGAATGGCAAAAACAATCCCCGTAAAAATAAACGGATAGTTGAATGTCGGAGAATCGTTCATTTTGTCATTGTTCAAAATAACCAAATTACTGATTATCAAATTGTCAACTGCATCATATGAATCATTAACGCTATTTTTATAGATTTTCCTCGTAATTTTTCATTCTACACTATTTGATTCTGACTAAAAACTTGTTCATCCTTCATCTTTCCGTGTAAGTTAATGGCGGTCGCGATAATCTTTAGGGGTTAGCCCGGTATGTTGTTTGAAATAACGGCCGAAAAATGACGGGTTAGGAAAATTTAATTCTTCGGATATCTGTAAAACGGTCATATTCGATGATTTAAGTAAAGCCTTGGCCGTATTTATAACCGATTCGTTTATCCATGTAAGAATCGACTTCCCGCTGATTTCCTTTATAACTTTTGATAAATATTTAGGGGTCAAGCACATCTTGTCAGCATAAAACGATATACTTCTTTCCTGCTGGTGGTGCTTGTTTAATAAATGTATGAGTGTACTAAGCAGCCTGGCTTTATGTGTTAAAACTTTGGGTTGATGGTTATGGGGCATTTTGTAAATCGAAAAAATTTCTATAAGCATTGCAAGCAGTAATGTTTTTACAATTTCGACCCGGTATTCGTTATCTGCCCGTTTATATTGTTTTACAATAAACGAGTGGAAATCAAGCAGATTTTTACATTCCTCTTCGCTTATTTGCAAGCAAGGCATTGATTCTACCTTTTCGACAAAATCAATGTTGGGAGGTAGGCATAGGTCCGAAATAAATTCGGGAGAAAATATTAAAAATTCCGCCAAACTGTTATCATCTTTTTCCAGAAACTCAAGTACGGTGTTCGGTAATATGGTGATGATACAATTTGAGTCAATCTCGTATTCTACTAGGTTGATTTTAATTCGCCCCCTTCCTCTTATGCAAATGGCAAATGTCATACCTTCAAAAATATAGGGATATTCGAATTGTGCAGGAGAATTAGGGTATTTCAGGTTTTTATCGGAAACAATGAAATTTTTGATTACCGAAAAGCCGGAATATTGATAAAGGTCGTCAACAATTACTTTTATAAACTTTTCATTTTGTACTTTCATTTCTTATGCCATTTTGATAATAGTATTTTATACAAAAGTAATAAAAACATACATAAATACAAACGACTTTTAGGCTATTGGCGAGAAAATATTGAACATGAATTTAGTCATTCCTTTAAACTTATATAATAATAAGTGACATTTGAAACATTTTTGGTGAAAGATAGGACTTTTAATTCGCATTGCCTTCCTGTATCTTTGCATTATAATTAATGAAGATGATTCTTTTGGCCAAAAGTTAGTAGTAATCATTAAAAAGATTTTAAATATGAAAAAGATTATTTTGACATTAGCTGTAATTGTAGGGCTGGGAACATTGGGCGTAAATGCTCAAGATACAGGAATGACCGGAAGAAATGATAAAAAAATATCATTTGGGCTTAAAATCGATGCTAATTTATCAAATCACTTTTTAAGCGATTTAAATAATGTGAAAAGTAAACTTGGTTTTGGTGTCAGTGCGGGTGGTTTTGTCAAATTTGATTTCCATAAAAATTTTGCATTGCAACCCGAAATACTGGTACACTACAAAACATCAAAATTAGGAAAGAAAACAACGAAAGAAAAATTGGACTTTGAATACTGGGGGATCGAAATACCAGTGTATGCCATGGGACAGATGGATTTATGGAATGGCCGCGGATATGTAGGTTTAGGTCCTTATGTAGGCTTGGGCCTTAGTTCTAAGCTTGATGATAATGACGTATATAAAGAAAAAGGTGGTGAAAAATTTATGCAGCGTTGGGACCTCGGCGCCGGAATAATAGTCGGTTACGAATTCCGTTTCGGCTTGCAAATAAATGCTGGTTATAAAATGGGTTTTATAAATGCACTTGATGCAGTTAAAAATGATGCCAAAATGCACAATCAAACAATCAGTTTAGGCGTGGCTTACCGGTTTTAAAGCTATGGATGCCATAAATACTTCGTTCTCTTATTATACAACAAAGAGACTGCGATTTGAAAAGGCAGTCTCTTTGTTTATTCCTTAATGTAAGGCGGTATGTAGGCGCCATTGATAATTACCATTTCCTCCCACTAAGGGGCTGTCTCAAAAGTAATCGAGGCAGCTCTTTTTTTATGATGAGACAATCTCCTTTATTGTTTCCGGTGTATTTTTAGTTTGATCAAGGCTACAGTTTTCCACTTTTTTATTTGTACATATGATTTGTTTTCAGCAACTTAGTAGAAGTTAACAAAAACGGATATGCCATGTCAAAAGCAATTTTCAAGTCCTACAACCAAGGTCAAATCAGCCTTTTCCCGGCCAGTTTAGAAGAGAAAGTACCTGAGGATTCACCGGCTCGCCTGATCAACCGGATAGTGGACAGCCTGGATATCGTTAAGGTAATAGATACCTACAAAGGG
>JAISFN010000069.1 GCA_031263585.1 Prevotellaceae bacterium
AAGACCTTGAATTTGCCTTAGACACTATTCACCGCCGGAGCGAAGGACTGCTGCGCTTTGCCGACACTTACCGGAATCTCAGCAAGACGATTGTCCCCAACCTGAAACAAGAGAACCTGTCGCAGATGCTTCACGCCATTCATCAGCTCATGGAGCCGTCGCTGACACAGAAAAACATATCCTTTGAACTAAAAACGGAAAACCGCCTGCTGTCTGCGAAAATTGACCGTGGACTTATAGAACAGGTGCTCATCAATTTTATAACGAACGCCACGTATGCCGTACGAGAAAAGGAAGCGCCGCGTATCGTGCTGGTGTCGGGAACAACCCACGAAGGCTGTGCTTATATTATGGTAGTGGATAACGGCTGCGGCATTTCGCCGGAAATGCGCGACAAAATCTTTATTCCATTTTTCAGCACCAAGAAAAACGGCACAGGCATCGGGCTGAGCCTGTCGCGCGAAATCATCAAGCTTCATCAGGGGACTTTGCAAATCCAAAGCAAGGAAAACGAAGGTAGCGCATTCACCATATTGCTACCGAAAATGGAAAATTAAAAATTTAATTTAACTGAAAAATATGAGAACAACAATATCTTTTCTACGAACAGCACTTTGCGTGATGCTGCTGCCGGCATTATTTTCCTGTCGCTCGCGGGAATCTATTACGGAAGAAAACTATTTGAAAGCCGATTCTACAATATGGCTAACGTATGAACGCGAGACGGAAGCGCTCGCAGAATGTATGAAAAAATATCCGGAAAAAAGGGACAGTCTAAAAATAGTGGCTGAACAAGTTCTGGAAATTGCGTTAAGAAAAAATGAAGCACTGGCTATTAAATACGCCACTACGCCAAGCGGGCTGCAGCGTGTATACATGGTTCGATTAAATCTGTCGAAAGACACTTTACGTGCAGTTTTAGAGACATTGCCGAAAGAAATGCAAAATTCCCCATATGGAAAAAGCATACTGGCACATATTAAAAACGAGCAAATCGAAGAAGGAAGCCCTTATTATGATTTTACCGCAACAGATACGAATGGCCGGGAATTTCATTTGTCGTCTTTATCGGGGAAAAATATGCTGTTGTTATATGGCGGTGTTGATTGTATGGGACAGGAAGGACGGGATTTCCTGTCATCATTATATCACAAGACTTCCCGCAGTAACTTCGAGATAGTGATTTATTGGCCTTGCTCAAGCCTTGAAAGGCTAAAGAATTTGAAAGAGCACTTCTCCGATGATTATATTTATGTGTCCGATTTTTTACAAGATCACAGTCTTTTTAAAATCATATATGGTGCCCAAGCCACGCCCACTTGTTTTGTAATTAACAAGGAAGGAACAGTAATTACCAAATCGACCGGATTACCTGTAGAACAATTGAAAGCACTGCTTGAAAATAAATTCTTCGATTAGAAGTGACTGTTATTTTCCACCTGTTTAATCGCCGTGCAAATACATTTTTGAGCCGAATAAAGCAAATAATCGGCTCAAATCGCATGTCGCAAATCGCAAAATGAGGTTGTGTTTTGTGGGGATTGCCCCTGCCCTACTGCGGTTGTTTTGTTATTAAAATTAGGTAAAAATGAGGTTCGCTTCGCCGTTCCGTCCCCTCATAAAACAGCCCCGCCCGCAAATAATAATTTGCAGGCGGGGTGCGGTGCTTCATGCTAATGATGGGTTAATTTTTGGATGTTTTCTCCCACACTTCATTGTTGCTAATAGTCCCTTTAATATTTGGGGTAGGAACTCGTCGTTCTGTGTCTTTAATTTTCAAATCCTCTTGCTTTTCCGACAAGTACCGCCCTATTTGGCTATCTACCGCTTGGATGATAGCATCACTGTCTGATTGAACACCAAACATGTCTTGCAGCAATTTAAGGATAAAATCATGGGAATCGAATTTGTTTCCCAAGTTAGCAATAATTCCACCTGCGTGGTTGTCTAAATACGTTTCAATGTTTTTGTTTACACCTTTCATGATTTTTTATTTGTTTGGATACATTAAAAATTGCGTTTTACATATTGTTTCCAGTTTTTTAAATTTTCTTGAGCATCACTATCTCCAAGCTGTGCTGCTTGTGTGAAAAATTCTTTGGCTTTCTTCTTATCTCTTAATTTAGTATAGCAAACCCCTATATTATGTAGTGCAGTACTACTGTTAGGGTTTAAGCTTACTATTTTTTCATAGGCTTCAATAACTTTAGACCACTGCTCGTCTTTGAAAAAAACAGATCCCAATTTTTCATACAGCGTTACATTATCAGAATCTAAGAGTATAGCCTTCTCATAAGATTCAATAGCCTTAGTCTTTTTATAGTCTTTTATAAAGGCATCCCCCAATTTTTCACATAGCGCTGCATTATTTGGGTCAAAAGTTATAGCTTTTTCATAGGCTTCAACAGCTTTTTTCTCGGCACGACTATAAATGCCGCTATAATAGCCATCGCCATCACCTTCGGCATGACGCCCACTATTTTTGTATTGAAAGTAAATATCCCCCAACTTGGAATAAAAATCCGCATTTTCTGTAATTGCTGTCGGATACCTCCCAACTCTCTCAAAATTAATAATAGCCCTCCAATAGTTGTCAGACTTTAAATAATCATTGCCTCTGTTTATATATTCCTGTGCTTTTCTTTCTATTTGCTTTTGTGCTTCCGGAGAAGAATTAACATATCTATACCTTTTCACGTTGTCCGAAAAATATGTTAGGACAAAATCAGCCATCGCCAATTCGAGTTTGTCATTCCTAATGAAAAAAACAATGTTATCTATTCTTTTGGAATTGATACCGTCATCAGACAAATAGGAGGGGAAGTTTCTTGCCTCATCGGCAGACATTTTTAGTGAGATAGTCCCCAGAACCGGCATATTAAAATAATAAGTCTCCTTATCAGCATCATATTTATTTTCGCTAATCGCACTACTACTGAAGAAGGGATAATAATTGTTATCCTCATAAAAGACATCCTCCATTATCTGCTTAGCATACGCTTCTATAGCTTTATATGTAAGCTCATCTGTTTTTTGCCGGCGTGTTTCCTCGTTTACCCTTGTTTGGTAATCCGCTGTCTTTTCATATTCGCCCTTTGTTTGCCATTCTTCCATTTCTTCTGCCACATATCTATTGGTAAAATGGCTGAAAGTTTCGCTTTGTCTTTCCTTTTTCAGTTTCTCTCTTTGGACTCCTCGAAGTGTTTTTTGTCCTGACATTATCGTTCCCGATACTACCACAGCGATAAGCATTTTAGCTTCCTCATTTTCAACTCCCACTCCCAGTACAGGAGATGCATCTGGGGCTGTCGTATAAACCGCGCCCAAAAAGGGGTGTGTCCATTTTCCTGTTGCTCTATATTCTTCATATATCTTTTGTGCCCATAACTTCGGAAGCTGTCCTTGCTCACCCTGCTGAATATAGCGCATCGTTTTGTTGTACTCCCTATTGTAACTGCTGACCAATTCTTGCGTAGGATTTTCGTAAAGCCGGTTTTCTAATTCCTTTAATTCAGGGAAAGTGAAATAAAGCCCCTCACAAAGCAAACATCAAAAATAGATAGAAAGCGGTAAATCAAAAGTTTACCGCTTTTTTGTTGATAAATATTTCGTGATATTTATGCTTGTATATCGTTTT
>JAISFN010000100.1 GCA_031263585.1 Prevotellaceae bacterium
ATCAATAAGCCGTTTATTCCAAGCAGGCTTGCAGAATTAGATGACGATGCTAATCATCACACGGTGACAGATGCTGAAAAAACAGCGTGGAATGCAAAAAGCAACTTTTCGGGAAATTACAATGATTTAACGAATCAACCATTTATTCCGGGAAATCTTAATGAATTGACAGGAGATGCAAATAATCGTACAGTAAGCGATGCTGAAAAAACAGCATGGAATGCAAAGAGCAACTTTTCGGGAAATTATGGAGACCTTAATAATATACCGGAATTGCTGACGCCGGAGGAAGTAAATACTTTGGTTAATAATGCGGTTAACAATGCGGTATTAGCAGCATTCCCGGCCGGATGCGTTATTATGTGGTACGGCGATCCAAATAACATACCAAATGGATGGGAAATTTTTTATCAAATGGGAGGGCGGTTCCCGGTCGGCGCACATCACATAAGCACCGATGAAGGCCTAACGAAGTATAGCTTTGGCGATAAAGGTGGAGAGGAAAAACACGCGCTAAACATAGAAGAAATGCCACCGCATAATCATGAAATTATACAGTATGATGCGAATAACGGAACTATTTATGATAACTGGGTTGTTCATATATCGCAAGAAAGAGCCAGCTACAGTTCTGGCATCATGCGCCCAGTCGGTGGGCGTAATGGAAGTGTCGCGCCCCATGAAAATCGTCCCCCTTACCTTGCCATTTATTTTATAAAGAAAAAATAATGAAAAAGAATATCATTTTTTTGATGGTTTTACTGTTTGCTATTCCGTCTTATTCGCAAACCATAATTGATGCCGGAATAATGGTAAAACTGTCCAAAGCAACACATGTAGCCTTTCAATCGGACTTAATTGTCGAGGGGCAATTACGCTGCGATACGTCCACAATAGTAAGTATCGGCGCTCCGGACAAAAATTCCAAGATAATATCTGATAATTCCCTTAAATTTTCTTCTTTGAAGGTAGAAAATGGAACAAATTATGTCGATGCGGACACGTTGCTGGTAGATGGTGATATAATCTTTAATAAGGGGAAATTATATCTCCCTAAAGCAACAGCGTTAAAGGGTAGTATCCTGAACGAAAATGAGACAGGTTATATTGTCGATGGAGTAATACGAAAGGACCTTAAAAATCTTCCTGCCGGGCAAAAGACGACAACCGGCTTGGGAATATCAATTACGCCCAATCGCAATTATGAGGCCGTGACAATTGTACGGGCGCACGAAAAACAAAACAACAGAGGGGAATGGAGTATTGCAAAATATTACGATTTTCCGGCCACCATTGAGGTGTCCGCTGTCGACTTTTCCTACTTGAATGCTCAAAGCGATAAGAAAACGGACACCTATCTTCTTTACTATAAATCATCGTATGATGTTTTATGGCAGAGCATAGATTCCCAAACCAGCCATGAAACAAAACGGGTAATAAGCAAGCAAAATAGCCCGGTGACCATCCAGGATATTACTTTGTTCCCATTTCCTGAACTGAACTATTCACCCTATATAACACCTAACGATGATGGTTTTAATGATGCATTTGAAATAATCGGAATAGAGAAATGTCCTAATTCAAAGTTAATCGTTCTTACTCCTACCGGCACGACTATATACACGGGGGAATCTTATAATAATGATTTTGACGGCAAAAATATTAGGCCTGCCTGCCGGCGCATATTACTATATTTTTTATTGTGACAAAAATAGTAAACCTGTATAAAAAGGATATTTTGAAATAATTAAATAAATCGTGAAAAAGTTTATTATATTACATATATATTTGTTAGCAACAATATCTCCTGCTATTGCACAGATACAATACATGCACCATAAACAGTTTACCAATCCGGCGGCAATGGGAGCAGAGGATGCTTTTAATTTTGCCACATATGCACAGAGCCGGTTGTATGGCTTTGATTCGGCGCCTGTACAAGCGGCCTTGCAGGTGACAATTCCTTTTGCGACCGGCACTGCCGGCTATGATTTTTCAAATGATAAAAATATGTATATCGGATTCACTGCATTTGTCGAATCCATAGGAGTCCATTTGAATTATAACATATTGGCATCATATGCATACAAAATCAATCTGAACAGCAATACCAATTTAACATTCGCGCTGGCATTGGGAGTGGATGTTAATAGCGTCAATTATCAAAAATTATTACACGATTATGATACAGACCCTGTCGTCACGACGATGTCTCTACCGGCAGAATACAAACTACATGGACAAACGGGAACATATTTACAAGGCAATAAATTCTACGTTTCTTTATATTCGTCGTCAATAGTTTCAAACCAAAACATATACCTTCAAGCCGGTTTGTTTACCACTGTCGGCAAATCCGACGATGATGGCTATTCTATACAAAATGCCAATAGGAAAAGCATGTTTGAAATAAACGGACAACTTGGTTATACCAATAGCAGGTATAATACGGAAACAATGCTGCAAGCCCAAGTAAATACAATATTTACAATGAATAATTTCATCGGTGTAGGCGCTGCTTGGGAATATCCGCTAAAAGTAGCAGGAATTGCCACATTTAATTTAGGATCTGTCAAAATATCATATTGTTATTACATGGACAATTTGGATAAAAATTTACCAACGCATGAGGTTTTGTTAAGGATAAAAATCACTCCAAAGCATAATGATATTTTTTAAGTATTTCTGCTGTTGAACATTTTATATTTTGGTGGTTTTTATTAATGTTCTAAGAAAATACCTTTTAAATGATGAATATAATACAATCGCTTCAATGAGCGATAGGATAAAAGTAGGGATAATTTTTGGGATGGCAAAGGATTTTCAAATTTATATCTTCGCAGATTCAAGTAGCCAATGCAACTGTTTTATAAAACCTATCTATTGGTGCGTCAAAGTTAAGTAATTTCCTCGGTCGCTTGTTAATTTTGATTTGAAAAGATTTGATATCGTCGTCATTAATATGATTAAAGCTTTGTTTTTTAGGAATATACTGCCTCACAAGTCCATTTGTATATTCGTTCAGGCCTCT
>JAISFN010000113.1 GCA_031263585.1 Prevotellaceae bacterium
ATAATGATAAATTTTAATTAAACATGTGTGCTTCGAGCACGTTTATTATCTTTAGAACGGTGGAGGTCTTGATTTTTATCTAACGGCGTATGAAAATCGCTTTTTTTATGTAAGTTTGCCGGTAACTTTACAAATCCAGGGCAAACCTATATGGAATTTGCAATCGTGAAAAATCAGATAAAATTGTATAACAAATCATATTCACCAATTAAATCATACAGTCATGGAAGGAATTATAATTTTAGGGACGATAATTGCGCTAATTGTTGCCATCGCACAGATATGCTTATTCTTCAAATTATGGGGAATGTGCAACAATATAATAAAGATAAGAGATGGAAGTGAGCCGGACAGGATAACCGCTTCCCTGATATGCTATATGAAAGGGGATATGGATGGTTGTAAGGATAAACTTGATGAAGCGTTATATGCGGATATTTTAAAAAACTTTCATACGAATGGTGGTGAAGGATACGAATTTTACTATTCTACTTACTCAGAATATAAAATAGGGCTTAAAGTGATTGTAAGCAGTTATAAAAAGAAATATGAAAAGATAGGGCTAACGATGCCGGACGTTGAAAAGTATAAAGACCCACATCATTTTTTGTCTAATGAGGCTGGATCAATTCCGAAAGCGGATACTCCTAAAAACGAGCCGGCAGCATCAAAACGGTTAAAGGAACTTAGTCCCGACCTTTTTAACAGCTTATTTCAGGAAGCCTGTTTATATCACAATGATGCGAAAGTCGCGATGGATGAAGTGAACAGGCACTGCGAATACCTTTTTAAAATACCCAATGCGATGAATAACGAGTTTATCCCTTTACATACAAATGCAAACGGTAGTATATCCTTCTATAACCTATACTTTACCCACTATTCCCGGGATTGCACCTTCGATGAATTTATATTTATGAACAAAGGCAGATATTCAAAAGCCAACGATAACAGAATAAAAGTAAATAATTTCCTCTACAAATTCGATGAACATCTCAAACTGACCGGCGTTTACAAAGTAAAATAATTAAACACTTGGAAAAAAGGCTTTGTATTGATTTACAAAGCCTTTTTGTTTGCTTTGCGAGATTTACCGCTTTACTTCTTCCATTTCAACCTCAAACTATTAGTTACCACGCTTACACTGCTTAAAGCCATTGCTGCACCTGCAACCATCGGGTTTAATAAGAAACCGTTGAGTGGATAGAGGATACCTGCTGCAATCGGAATACCGATGAGGTTGTAGATAAATGCCCAGAACAGGTTTTGCTTAATAATGGCTACGGTCTGTTTCGACAATTTTATCGCCTGCGGTATTTTGGTAAGATCAGATGAAATGATCGTCATTTTTGCTACATCCATTGCGATGTCCGAACCTTTACCCATTGCAATACTTACATCGGCGGTTGCAAGAGCTGCACTGTCATTGATACCGTCTCCCACCATTGCAACGGTTTTACCTTGTTGTTGTAATTCCTTTACAAAATCAGCTTTATACCAGGGCAATACTTCCGCTTTGTAATGCCTGATGCCTGTTTGTTGTGCAATGGCTCCGGCTGTGGCTTCGTTATCGCCGGTGAGCATATACAATTCGATGCCCATTTCCTGCATTTGCCGGATAGCCTCTACCGATGTTTCTTTAATTTTATCAGCTATTGCGATAACGGAAAGGGCTTGTTTGCTGTCTGCAAACCAAATAACCGTTTTGGCTTGTTTACTCCATTCATCGGCTTGCTTTTGTAATTGTTCCGCAATAGCGATATTGTTTTCTTCCAACAGCTTTTTATTACCTATATAATAGATCTCATTAGTATGGCTGGCTTTTACACCTTTGCCTGTAATACTCTCGAAGTTCGATAATGCTATGGAGGATACACCGTCCAAATGTTTTACTACGGCTTCCGCCAGCGGGTGTTCCGATTGCTTTTCGATGCTTAATAAAATATCTTTGGCCGCATTGTCATTGTTTAACCATTGGATACCTGTTACCTCCGGCTTTCCTTCGGTAATAGTTCCCGTCTTGTCTAATATGACTGCATCAATGTTTTTGGCTAATTCAAGGCTTTCGGCATCCTTAATCAAAATACCTTTTTCTGCACCTTTACCAACTCCCACTATTATAGCCGTAGGCGTAGCCAATCCCAAAGCACAAGGGCAAGCAATAACCAATACCGTAACGGCGGCTAACAAACCTTGTACCACGCCATTATCGCCATCTAAAAAGAACCAGAGAATGAACGTGAGAATAGAAATGCCAATTACCACCGGAACAAAAACACCTGCGATTTTATCAACTAACTTCTGTACAGGCGCCTTACTTCCCTGTGCATCCTGTACCATTTTGATGATTTGGGCGAGCATTGTTTCCTTACCTACTTTAACCGCTTTAAACCGGAAGCTGCCTCTTTGGTTAATTGTGCCTGCAAATACCTTTTCATGTTCTTTTTTTAGTACAGGCACAGGCTCGCCACTTAGCATGCTTTCATCCACATACGAATTACCCGATGTTACCACACCGTCCACCGCAATTTTCCCGCCCGGTTTTACAAGGACAATATCGCCTGCGTTTACATCTTCAATCGTTTTTTGTCTTTCCGTACCGTCGGCTTCTATTACTATAACTGTTTCAGGTTGCAGGCCCATTAGTTTTTTTATGGCTGACGAGGTATTGTTTTTGGCTTTTTCTTCCAACAATTTCCCCAACAGAATAAATGCGATAATAACGGCTGCCGCTTCAAAATAGACATGGGCATGTAACCCTCTCTGATGCCAAAAATCTGCAAACAACATATTGAATACACTGAACACGTAAGCGATACCTGTACTCAATGCCACCAATGTATCCATATTGGCAGAACGATGTTTGGCTTGTTTCCAGGCGTTTACAAAGAAATCCCCGCCCAGCCATAAGACAACAGGTGTGGCAAACAGCCACATTATCAGGTTTGCGTAAGGCATATTCATAAAGAACATTCCGATAACTACCACAGGTAAGGACAAGATTATTGCCCATACCGTTTTTGTCTTCAGCTTTTGAAAATTCCAGGCGTGGATAGCTTCTACTGTTTCCTGCCGCTTAGTTTCGTCTTCTACCAATAAATCATAACCGATAGACTGTACTGCTTTTTGCAGTTTGGTGGCATCGGTCATATCCGGCAGGTACTCAACGGTAAGATTGCCTGTTGCGAAGTTTACGGAAGCGTCTACAACGCCTTCCTGATACGTTACGATGTTTTCAACACTTTTCGCACAAGAAGCACAAGTCATACCCAATACAGGAAAGACATGTTTATTACTATTTGTTGCCATAATTACAATTGTTTTATTTTACACTGTAAAATTGGCAAGAATATGAAAGGTGGTTGTTGTGGAATTTTGTATTTAGTTTGTAAGATTTACACCTCGTCCAAAAGTTTTCTTTTATCTTCTTTTATTTGTTTGAAATGAGTTGGGGTTAGTCCGGTTATTTTTTTGAATTGGTTACTTAAATAGGCTACACTTGAATAATTCATACGGAAAGCTATTTCGCTCAGAGATAATTCATCATATACTAATAGTTCTTTTACCTTTTCTATTTTCTGAGCAATGAAATACTTTTCGATAGTAATGCCTGCTACTTCCGAAAACAGATTAGACAGATAATTATAATCGTGGTGTAGTTTGCTGCTCAACACATTCGACAGATTCATCCCGGTGGCGCTGTCCTGATGATGCACAAGGTCTATAATTATATTCTTTATCTTTTCAACGATGCGACTTTTTTTATCGTCAATGATTTCAAAGCCTAAGGAAATTAAAACCTTATTCAACGTGTTTTTCTCTTCGGATGTGAGTTCTTTGTCAAGTGTTACTTCCCCCAGTTTGATGTTCTTTACATCCAGGCCTAATCTGTTTAATTCATATTGCAGCACCATAATACAGCGATTGCAAACCATATTTTTAATGAAGAGGGTACCCATACTCATTCTTTGTTACGTTTATATATTCACAGAAGATACAAACTTACATAAATTGCGTCGATCTGCCTGTAGATTCCCCGTGATTCAGTGTTAAAAATTTCATGCCTACCTTTTTTTCAAGAGGTCCGTACCTTTTTCCAAAAAGGTACGGACCTCTTGAAAAAAAGGTACGGACCTCTTGAATGGGTTATCTTTTAGTCAATAACCGGTAGTTGCTGTGCGGCTGTTTGCATACATTGGTAAACATCTTCTTTGCTTCCGTTAAAGGGGCCGGAACGTTGTAATTTTAATGTAGACATGGCGGCGGCAAACTGCCCCGATTTCTCTATGCTATCCCCTTTAGCTCTTCTATACAGATAACCGGTGACGTATGTATCGCCGCAACCGGTAGCATCAATGGCTTCTTTCGGTTTATAGGCCGGTATTTTATAATAGGTATTTCCATCGTAAATAACGGAACCCAG
>JAISFN010000129.1 GCA_031263585.1 Prevotellaceae bacterium
CCAACGAAAAGGTGAAGCCGATTAAAATCCTCAAGCACGGGAAACGGGCGAAAAGCCTCTTTAAATACGGGTTAGAGCTTATTGCAACAGCCTTACTTAACCCGATTACTATACCCGAGATAGATGTCTTTAAATTTTTGTCATGTACTTATACAAAGTTATTATAAATAAAAAAACTACGAGTTTTTGACCCGTAGTTTTTTATTTACACAATTTGGTGAATAATCCCTTTTCCGATGAGATCTATTTATCTGTAAGTTATTTTTCAATGGTTAGCCGGTTTTCAATCAAACGTGTTGTATATTGTTGAAGGAATGCCTTGGCTTTTAATTCCATTATACGCTCAATTTCGGGTGAAGTATTTAGCAGATTATTCGATAACATCTTATCTTCTTTAAATTTAAAAAGAGAGATGATTTTTTCACCATCGAAATAAATCATATAATCGTCCCACAATAATTGGAGCATATTCGGGAAATTGACAACAAAATAGTCATCACATTTCTCAAACAAATTATTGCCAAAAGCAACAAAACTTCCATTGTAATTCAGGTAAGATAAAACACTGGGCATGATATCAATTTGCTGTGCCAAACAATTTTCACCCCATATAAGCGTACTGTCTCCGGGGGCATAAAAAATAATAGGTGCCGCATATACTCCTACAGACGTTTTATACTCATCGAATAATGAGTATGTACCACCATGATCGGCCGATAAAACGAACAACGTATTTTTGAACCAAGGCATTTTTGAGGCGGTTTCGAAAAAACGTTTTAACGAATAATCCGAATACCGCAACGAATTTAAGAAAGGAGTCGGCGTTCCTGTAAATACATCTTTATACCTGTCGGGTAATGTAAACGGAGTATGTGACGACAGCGAGAATAACGCCGTACAAAAAGGCTCTGTCATTTTATTCATCTCCTCGGCATAATACTGGAAAAATTCCTCATCATAAATTCCGTTTGTCCTATCGAAGAATTCCGGATTATTAAACTCCGTCATTCCGTAATACTTTTCAAAACCCGCAAGATTAGCCACAGCCGAAAACCCCATCGATCCGTTTGGCGCTCCATGGAAAAAAGCGGTACGATAACCGATTTTACGTAATAAACCGGCAATACCATTTATCATATTTCCCGAATAAGGCGATAATACATAAGGCCCCTCGATAGAAGGAATACTCGCCAATACCGATGGCATAGCATCGATCGATTTGCGTCCATTGGCATAACTATATAAAAAATAACGGCTATGCTGCATCAACGAATCCAAAAATGGAGTATATAAAGATTTATAATCAGGTATATGCTTGTTATAAGCCTTCATATATTCGGCGCTAAAACTTTCCAGAATAAAAATTACCACATTTTTATACTTAAACTCGCCTTCGGGTTGATAATCTTTTACCGGCGTATATATTCTATCCAGTTCTTCACCGTTGAAAAAACGATATTCCTTTAACGATAAATGAGACAGAGTTCGGATAATTGCTGTAGGAGTACTCTGAACCAAAGGCATTTCAATAGGTTCTTTAGTATATTCAGCGGCATTGCTCAAAGTTATAGGACGATTAAACGGACTAAAATCACCCCGTGCAGCAGCAACAAATAATCCTGCGCCTATACACAAATACAATGTATTAAGAACATAATAGAACCATGCCGATTTTCGGAACTCCGGCTTTTGTACTTTACCGTAAAACAAGACCATTATTACAATTAATAAAATAAATATCAGTACAATATACCAATATTGAATAAAAAATCCGGCAAAAAGTTTTATCATATTATTTTCATTCTCAAACTCGCGAAAAACAGCAAAGGTGGTACGGCGCAAGGTAAATCGAAAATAAATTATATCGATACAATTAGCGGCCAGAGCAATGGAGTTTGTCATAACAAACAAATATTTAAGTACTTTTTGATACACGCTGTTATATCTGAATTTGAAAGGTATGATCATAAAAAAGATATACAATATATTAACATATACCAAACCCAGAATATCGAAACGCATTCCACCCAACAGTAAATTACAAAAATGTCCGAATGTCATGTTTGGGTAAAACCCTGTGTTAAAGGTATAAAAAAGAATGCGACAAACCGTATTTAAAAGCATCACCAATGCCATATTACGTATAAGCGCCAAATGTATTTTGCCCTTAAGCCTAAAATTAAAATACTGGCAAAAAAAATTATCCTGCTTTCTCATATTAAAAATCTTGCCTATATATGCTAAATCATCTACAAAAGTATGAAATTATACACATGCTTTTATACTTTTTAAGTAGGGCTACTATAAAAATGAAGAAAGCTATCCTTAGGGATAGCTTTCTTCATTCATTTTAATAAATATATGTTTATTTTATATTTATTGTAATCTCTGCACGACGGTTCTTTTGACGTCCTTCAACTGTATCATTTGTTTCTATCGGCTTATCCGGACCAAAATATTGAGTCTTAATACGTTTAGCTGCAATTTTCTTCTTCACTAAGTAGTTCTTCACTGATTCAGCACGACGTTTCGACAAGTTCATATTGTATGGTCTTGTATATGTATTATCTGTATGACCTACAATAGTTACTATTGCTTCAGGATCATCTTGCATCATCTTAACCACCTTGTCTAATTCAGGTATAAATTCAGGACGAATATTGAACTTGTCAATATCAAATTCTACATTCTTAATACCTTCGTCAACAGGACAACCATAGTTTTCTTTCGGTCCAGGAACATCCGGACACTTATCATCGATATCAGGTACACCGTCGCCATCACGGTCAGGACAACCTTGTAATGATGCAGGTCCAGGTTGGTCAGGACATCTGTCGTCTTTATCTGCTACACCGTCACCATCACGGTCAGGACAACCTTTTGTTTCTTTAGGACCTGGTTCATTCGGACAGGCATCATCAATATCAGGTATACCGTCGCCATCTGTGTCAGGACAACCTTGTAATGATGCAGGTCCAGGTTGGTCAGGACATCTGTCATCCTTATCTATCACACCGTCACCGTCACGGTCAGGGCAGCCTTCAGTTGCTGTAGGACCAGCGTCATTCGGGCATTTATCCAAATGATCGGGAATTCCATCACCATCACTATCAGGACATCCTTCAAATTTTTTCAAACCAGGAGCATCCGGGCATTTATCCAAATGATCGGGTATACCATCTCCGTCACGATCATTCGATGCTTTCAATATCGGCACTTTTACCATTACATGCAAATCTGCTGAATAGTTTGAATTATCACCAGGCCATAAGTTTTTAAATAATGTATTTGAGCCAATCCAAACATGCCTGAAAGCTCTTAAGCCAATACCTGCAGTAAATTTACCATATTGATCGTATTGAATAGGAACTGAAACTCCAAAGTTCTTCATTTCAAAGTGAGGAATCAAATTGAAAGATGTAAACTTAGACATTTTATGAGCAGATGATTGATTGAATGCTATATAAGGAGTAAAGTTCAAGAAAAAACCTTTTCCGAAGTTATAATCCACTTGAGCCGTAAATACCATAGGCAAGCCCATTGTGTAATCACCTTTACCAGCGCCATTCCTGTTTGTATACTTATTAAAGAAACTATTTATCCCATTAGGAACTGTTGCATTATCTATAGTAGTTTTAAAATCACGATATTCAGCATCTTTTGATTTAAAACCGCCAATATCTAATAACGAAGCGCCTACTTTCAAACGATATTCTGCAATTTCATTACCTTTCAATTCGTCCGGCTGCCACTCATATTCAACCCCAATATCAAATCCAAAGCCTAATTTTCCTTTTGAAGCTTTCCCAATTTCACCTTTAAGGTTGGTTACTGTTCTATTAACATAGTTAATATTATAACTATCAGCATGGGCAAAGAAAGATTTACCTCCAAAAAGTATTTTAGCAGTAGCGCCTACTTTTAACTTATGGTTTGTATTATCCATAAGCGTATAAGCGCCTGACGCCGCAATTTGATGAAAAACGGCTGCACTAATATCTGCATCGCCAGTAGCAGTACCTCCAATATTAGGAGTTCCAATGTAATCTTTAAACGCGTTTGAAGCAACACCTTCAGGAATACCATGAGCTTTAGAAAAACCTCTCATACTATACCCTAAAGCCACGCTTATACGATCATTAATAGAATACATCATATGCAAGATATCCATTTGGGCTGCAAAATATCCGCCATAATCATCATCACCCCAATTGCCACCTGATGTCCTAAAATAGTGCTTTAACATGTCACGAGTATCTTGAGAAAGGTCTGCATTCCAAAAATCCTTTCTTGAACTCCACATATCCTGATAGAAGTTAGGATTAAAAAGAACTTTTTTACGAGAAAACTTAAGCAGATCGTTATGAACTCCTACACTTCCACCAAATACAGTTACATCAAACTTATATTTGCTTCCTGCTATCGAAGCAGGATTTAATTGTACACCCGTTACTCCCGAGTATGGGCTGCTGTAAAACGGCAAAAATTCCTGCGCCATTATATCAGCAAAAGGCAAAACACTGAACAACAGAAATAAAGTTAATAATCTTCTTTTCATAGTACCATAATTTAGTTATATAATTAATGAAACTTAATATATAATTATCAGCTTATGCTATATAAAGCTCAAAATTAATTTACAAAGATAAAAATTTAAATTTAAAAATCCTATTTTATATCAATAAATAAATATATGTTTTTAAATATTTTTTCTCATAAACAGAACAATATAAAATCATCCTAATGAACAACAAATGTAGACATAAAAAACATATATTTCAAAAAATATTTTTCTTTTTTTATCATTGATTTTCAATATTTAATGCAAATAGTTAAACAGCAGAATACTACATATTAAAATTAAATACTTCTCCCAGTTTTTGGAGTAGTTATTTTTTCCATTCCCCTATTTCCATATTGGTTATTTCTGTGTTATCTATTGAAAAACGTATAGCCGTTCGTACTGTGTGAAATCCATATTTACCTGCCGCTCCTGAGTTAACAAATAACAACGAAAAATGTTTATCATATATCACTTTTAGTATATGCGAATGGCCTGAAATTAACAGCGCTGGCGGATTTTTTATTAATAAATCACTTATTTTAGGTTCATACTTATTGGGGTATCCGCCTATGTGAGTTATTAGTGTATCAACTTCTTCACAAGTAAAACGTAAAAATTCCGGATAAAGCGTACGAACATCCGTTCCGTCAATATTGCCATACACTGCCCTCAACGGCTTAAACCTGCTAATTGTATCAGCTAAGGCTAAAGAACCAATGTCCCCAGCATGCCATATTTCATCTACATCCTCAAAAAAATATTTTAACTTATCATCAAAATAGCCATGAGTGTCGGATAATAAGCCTATTTTTACCATAATAATTATATAATTTACATTTTATCTTTATAGAATTAATTAAATATCTGAAACAAATGTACCTATTTTATTCCCGGTTAATAAATATTCCTATCCATGCTCTAAGCGAAGAAGAATCAAATCACTGTATCAACGTATTACGCCTATCAAAAGGTAATACATTATATTTTATTAATGGTATGGGCGATTTTTATAAAGCAATTATTATTGACGCACACCCTAAAAAATGTACTGTAAAAATTATAGAAAATTTAGACCTTCTTTATAAAAAGCATGAATACTACCTACATATAGCTATTGCTCCCACCAAAAATATCGACCGGTACGAATGGTTTGTCGAAAAGGCGGTGGAAATCGGAATAGACGAGATAACTCCCTTACTTTGTGATCGATCCGAACGAAAAATTGTAAAGCAAGACAGAAGTAAGAAAGTAGCAATTGCCGCTATGAAACAATCACTTAAAGCTTACCTACCCCAAATTAATGATATTACTGATTTCAGTAAGTTTATACAAGCTCCGTTCAAGGGTAAAAAATATATTGCCCATTGTATTGAACAAGAGAAAGTTTTATTTCAGAAATCAATTGTCTCCAAAGAGGATATACTTATTTTAATTGGCCCTGAAGGAGATTTTAGCAAAACTGAAATAACCCTCGCTTTAAATAACGGTTATCAAGCTGTAAGTTTGGGAAATAGTCGCCTGCGTACCGAAACTGCAGGAATTGTAGCCTGCAATACCGCAGCCATTATTAATCAACAATAAGTTAAGTATCAGGTTTTATCTGTACCTCTGTTTTTTATTTTGATGAAAAGGATAAACGCGGCTAAAAGCAATGTTACAAAATTAGCGACAATCAAGGGAATATCAGCTGTAAGAATACCATAAATCAACCACAAAGATACCCCAATAACGTAAACAATGTACATGACAAGCGATATGCTCCGTGTATCCCGCGTTTTTATCACTTTATACGCCTGAGGCAAAAACGACATTGAGGTACAAAATGCAGCAACAAATCCCACATATGAAACCCATTCCATATCTACATTCCCGTATAATTATGCGGTGTTATTGATAGCAACTCGTTTTTTACAGAATCACTCACATTCAGCGAACTTATAAACCTCGCCATATCTTCCTTGTTAATAGCCGTATTTGTGCGGGTTAAGCCTTTCAGCGCCTCGTAAGGATTCGGATATCCCTCGCGGCGTAAAATTGTTTGTATGGCTTCGGCCACTACAGCCCAATTACCCTCTAAATCAGCATTAATGGCAGAGGTATTGATTAATAAATTGTTCAAGCCTTTTAATAACGATTTAAAGGCCAAAATAGAATGAGCCATCGGTACACCGATATTACGCAGCACGGTAGAGTCGGTCAAATCTCTTTGTAAACGTGAAACCGGCAGCTTTGCAGCCAGATGCTCATAAACGGCATTTGCGATACCCAAATTACCTTCTGCATTCTCAAAATCAATAGGATTAACTTTATGAGGCATTGCCGACGACCCCACCTCCCCTTCTTTTATCCGCTGTTTAAAATATTCCATCGAGATATATTGCCACATATCCCTTGCAAAATCAATTAAAATTGTATTAATGCGTTTAAAATTATCGAAAATGGCAGCCAGATTATCATAATGCTCAATTTGTGTGGTAGTTTGCGAACGATTGAGCCGAAGGATATTACTCACAAAATTATTAGCAAAATTTTTCCAATCAATTTGAGTATAAGCAACATGATGGGCATTAAAATTACCCGTTGCCCCACCAAATTTTGCCGGGCAAGGAAGTGCTTTTAATAAATCTATTTGTACCGTTAAACGCTCAACAAATACATAAATCTCTTTTCCTAAGCGTGTTGGCGAAGCAGGCTGCCCATGGGTACGGGCCAGCATCGGGATATTGTCCCATTCTTTTACAAGCAACCGTAACTTACCAATCAAATTGTCCAGCAACGGATAGTAAACTTCATGTACGGCATCACGTAAACTGTAGGGTATTGCCGTGTTGTTTATATCTTGCGAAGTTAAACCGAAATGAACAAATTCGCACCAGTTTTGCAAATTCATTTCATTCATCTTCTCTTTCAAATAATATTCGATCGCCTTAACATCATGATTTATAACTATTTCAATATCTTTTACTTTTTGCGCTTCGCCCAAAGTAAAATTATGGTACAATTGCCGCAGTTTATCATAATATATCTTGTCAAAACTGGCTAGTTGAGGTAATGGAATCTCGCATAAAGCTATAAAATATTCTACCTCGACCAGTAAACGATACCGTATTAAAGCATATTCCGAAAAATATAAGGCCATTTCATCAACCTGCACACTGTAACGCCCATCGATAGGTGAAATTGCTGTAAGAGTCGTAAATTCCATTTCGACATTTTTTAAATAAGCTACAAAAGTAATAAAAAGTCTTTAGTTGAAATAACGAACCAGAAAGAATTACAAGGCAAATGCATGAAATTATATATAAAGTGAATATCCGGATATTGGCCAAAAAGATTTAACATACTTAAAATTGAAAGCTAATCACAACCATTCCTTGGTACGGAACTCCGTACAACCCACTGTATATCCTCGTGCAATATACAAAATTTTGAAAGCTAATCACAACGGGTTCGGGCGCTGGCTGTTTTCCATTTTTGCTGTATATCCTCGTGCAATATACAAAATTTGAATGCAAGTCTTGCGGTTTTCGTACTTCGCTGCAAAGCGGCAGAATGATGCACAAATCTAAACTTCCTTTTCGTTATTGGTTTTTGGTTTTCACTTGCTTTCGTCTACCAAGAAATGATTTTGGAGCAATGAAATACAACAATAGCTCGGACATAAGCGCAATCAGCCCGTATAGCATATGGTTCACAAGATAAGGACATGCATGGGGAAACGATTCGTATGCGTTTTGCAAGAAGATAAAACTCGACGAAGGCTTTTTTTGCGGTCGAGATTCCGGAGGAAGAAAAGGTGGAAGCTCTTAAACGGAGAAAAGGCAGTCAAAGAGGGGCTATGGTTTTGGTGATGATTGAAAACGAGCCGGACAATGAATCCGGCAAGAGCAAGAGGCGAAAGGGGGGATATCTGAAAATGAAAATCATCCCTGATTTGACGTCAGCAATCGTAACCGTCAATGTTGAAACTCACGTTTCCTTCGGTTCCTGCTTGGATACCGGTGATTCTACCTCGTACGACGATTTCGGAAACTTGCCAGTGGAGTACAATCCCATTAAAATTAAGGATAAGAGGCGAACAGGGGTGTTTTTACATTGGGTTCGCATAGCCATAACTTGCTTGTAAATTATCACGATATAAAGGAAAAGTTCTTACAATCCTAACTCAACGAACTCTCTTACAAATTAAACCGGAGATACTTCGATAACGAAATCGTTGACAGACTGATAATGGCGACTGTAAATCATAAAAATTATTTTACGTATATAGGAGAATATTCGTTTTATATTACATACTAGATTGCCTTCGGCGAGCTCGCAAAGCTTGGTCGCTTCAGGCTTTGTCCTATAAACGATTAAGCCAGCCCGGAAAGTTACACTGCATATAAACAAAAAAGGTCGGAAATTATCCGACCTCTGTATATTCAAGCTTGATAAAAAATTACGATTCGACAATCGCTTTCTTTTCGCCGCAACAAGCTTCTTTCTTTTCACCATCGCAAGCAACTTTAGCTTCCTTGTCGCCTTTTTCACTGCAACAACCTGCATTGCTTTTACCATTGCTGTTAACGTTGGCTTCTTTACCTTCGCTGCAGCAACCTTCTTTCTTTTCACCACAGCACTCGCCAGCTTTTACAGCGCTTACATGTAATTTACCATCAACAATTTTACCTTTTAAAGTTATTACTTTATCAACGGCATCAGCTAAAGTAATACCTTCGGTAAGTACAATTTCAATAGATTTATCTTCGCCTGCACAAGCATAAAAATTACCTGATTCATCACATTTAGCAATTTTAGCGCTAAAAGCTGTTTCGGCATTTGCATATTCAGCAGGATTTTCAATTGCTTTACTTATGCATACTGCAGACGATTTGGTAGTACATTCTTTGTTGCATTCATCCTTGCCTTCATTTTTTTTAGCTTGGGGATTGTTACCGCAGGCTGTTAACATAACTACAGCAACCAACATTACGAAAATTTTTTTGATCATAACTTTTGTCCTCTATAAATAATATTTAACTTTCAAAATTCAAGTACAAAGGTAGATATTTTTTAATACAATTGTACGATAAGCAATTAAAATAAATGTTAAATTTCACAAATACCAAACTTCTGATTTACACTACCTGTTTAATCCATGCTTTTGTTATTTCAACAATATACAGCTTATGAAAATCGAAATCTCTATATATGTTATTTACAATACTCTCATCGATAAACGATTCGGCTTTTAAAAATTCGGCATACAGTTTTTTCCCTTCAATAATTAAGAATGCTTCACTAAATGAAACACTTTCGTTTGAACTTTCAATAGGTGTTATTCCGGCTAATTTAACCTTATCGGTATCACGACCCGATTTCGACCCACAAATATTCAAGGCTTCCCGGTATTGTTCATCAAAAAAAGAAAGTGTTATTACCGGTTCATGTTCAATAAATTCGAATGTATACCGCTGAGGACGTATAAAAATAAAAGCTACCGCCTTATTCCATAAAAAGCCCATACCGCCCCAATTTGCAGTCATTGTATTAAACTTATCCGGAGTACCTGCCGTTACCAGCATCCAGTCTTTGGCAATCAAACGAATGATATTTTTTTCAATATCTATTATA
Source organism: Prevotellaceae bacterium (assembly GCA_031263585.1). GTDB lineage: Bacteria > Bacteroidota > Bacteroidia > Bacteroidales > UBA932 > JAISFN01. Next base: position 10,181 of record JAISFN010000129.1, read on the forward strand.
TCAATGGCTTCAAATGTTTTCATAATACTATCGTAATATCAATGTTAATATAAGTCGGCAATAACAAAAAAAGCATAACAAATACTGGCAATGCTGTTTGTAGTAAAAAAAGCGGCATTCAGTTTACTCAAATTATCGGGCTTAACAATAATGTGTTGGTAATTTAATAAAAAAGTGAAAATAACAGCGCCAATCCAGTATAACCAATGATGCGAAAATCCTATGTATACCACAATTAAAGCGGTAATAAAATGGACGTCCCACGACAAAGCCATTGCCCGCTTACGTCCTAACAACGTGGGTATTGACTTTAATCTCACCGATTTATCGAAATCCTCGTCAGGCAGTGCATATAAAATATCGAAACCACCTGACCAAAGCAGCACAATTGTTGAATACAACAAGGGTAACGCCGTAAAGCTTCCGGTAACGGCAATGTATGCCCCAGTGGGAGCAATTGCCAGACCCAGCCCTAACACAAAGTGGCATAACGCGGTAAATCGCTTGGTATAACTATACCCCAACACCACCAATAAAGCTACCGGAGATAAATAAAAGGTAAGCTTATTTATGAAAAAGCTTGTTACACAAAATAAAATGCAATTTACGACTACAAAGCCGAGCGCCGCTTGAGGGCTTACCCTCTCAACCGGAATATCGCGCCCGCTAGTACGGGGATTTTGAGCATCGTATTTACGGTCGAGATAACGATTGAAGCCCATTGCCGAGTTGCGGGCAAATACCATACACAACACAACCAACAACAAAATACGCCACGGAAAAGGAACGCCCAACACCTGCACGCCTTCAAAAAAGCCGATCATAGCAAAGGGCATGGCAAACAACGTATGGGCAAATTTTACCAGCGAAAAAAAATTTTTAATATTCGACATATTCTACTTTATGTGCTGATATGCTAATGTAAAAATGCTATAATTTGCAATATATAAATGCGGTAATATTATATCTTTTAATATTGAGCTGCTATATAAGTTATCATGCTGAATGAAACGAAGCATCTTTTTTCCAGACCCTTTCACTTTGTTCAGGATGACAGCATAGTAATGGTTGGGTATATTGTATTGGCATAATTGGCATATTATCACATCTGCACATTGACAAATTAGCACATCGACATATTACCAAATTTTATCTCAAAATCGCTCCAGTTTCTTTTTCAAATGCTTTCAGCAAATTATCCATTACACGGTCAATATTATTATCGGTAAGCGTTTTATTTTCATCCTGCAATGTAAAACTGAGAGCATACTGCTTTTTGCCTTCGGATAACTTATTGCCCTCATAAACATCGAAAAGCGATATTTTTTTCAGTAAAGTTTCTTCCGTTTTCAGCGCTATTGCACGCAGTTGTGCAAATTGCACGTTTTTATCAAGCACCAACGCCAAATCGCGGCGCACTTCGGGGTAGCGGGGTAATTCCCTGAATAATACCTTATGTTGTTTTACGTAGGAAACAAGTATAGCCCAGTTAATTTCGGCATAATATACCTCCTGATTAATATCGAAGTTTTTCCGTGTTTTTTTCGATACAATACCTATGTTCAGCAAGGTTTTATTGTTCCTGTCTTTCAATGTAAAACCATCACTGTACAAATCGGCAGGCACACCTTCAACATCCAATTTGTACATATCAACCCCAAAACGCTCCAGCAGATGCTCGATATATCCTTTTAACGTATAAAAATCGGTTGGCTCGTTATGCTCGTTCCATGCTGCAGAATGCTTATTGCCCGTTACAAAAAAAGCAATTTTATATTCCTCGTGATAAGGCCGAAGCGTATCGTCTTCTTTCTCCGGCGAATAAAAATAACAGTTGCCTAGTTCGTAAAACTTCATACTGGTATTACGCCTGTTAATGTTATTGGCAACAGCCTCAAGTCCGCCGAACAGCAAAGTCTGGCGCATCACGTTCAAATCGCTACTAAGCGGATTTAAAATGCGTACCGAACTTTCGAGTTTATAACTTGTTAAATCAGTATAATAATCGGCCTTTGTTAACGAGTTCGACATAATCTCGTGGAATCCGTTAGCCGATAGGTAATCCGATGCAATATTTATAAGCCGGTCGTTATCCGGCTGCTGCACATGATTTAAGGCCGAATTTACATGCCCCGATATCTCGATGTTGTTATACCCATATATGCGTAAAATTTCTTCAATCACATCGCATTCCCGCTTCACATCCACGCGGTAAGTAGGAACACTTACATGCAAAACATCGCCGTCTTCCTTTTCAACGCTTATGTCAAGCGCCCGCAATATTTGTTTGATTCTATCTTTCGCTATCACCTTTCCAACAAGGCGGGTAATATGCTCATAACTTAATTCTATCTTATAATTTTCAATTTTATCGGGATATATATCTACAATATCCGATGAAATTTCACCGCCTGCAAGCTCTTTTATCAACATAGCCGCACGCTTAAGGGCATATTCGGTAATGTTAGGGTCGGCGCCACGCTCGTACCGGAATGACGCATCAGTAAAAATACCATGGCGGCGCGCCGTTTTACGCACCCAAACAGGGTTGAAATAGGCGCTTTCCAGAAACACATTTACTGTATCTTCAGTTACTCCCGAACTCAGTCCACCCAAAATACCTGCAATACATATAGGTTTTGTAGCGCTGCAAATCATCAAATCGGTTGAGTTTAATTTACGCTCAACACCATCGAGTGTTGTAAACGGAGTACCTTCGGGGCAAGTACGTACGACCACTTTTTTACCGTCGATTTTATCGGCATCAAAGGCATGCAAAGGTTGCCCTATTTCATGCAGAATGAAATTGGTACTATCAACCACATTGTTTTTGGGGTTTATCCCTATAGACCGCAGCTTGCCTTGCAACCATTTGGGCGATGGCCCTACCTTTACATTCGATATGATAATACCCGTATACCGTGGACAGGCTTCTTTGTTTTCAATTTCAACCGAGTACGGGTTTGAACAATTATCAACAGCAAAGCCCGATACATCGGGATAGTTGACCTTACGGTTATAAAATGCGGCCAAATCGCGTACAACCCCGATATGCGATGCCGCATCGATACGGTTAGGGGTAAGTCCTATTTCAAAAATATAATCGTCAGTCAAATTAAAATGATCGCGTAATGGCTTTCCGATTTCGGCATCATCGCTTAAAACCATAATCCCCTCGTGCGATGTACCAAGCCCCAACTCATCTTCGGCACATATCATTCCGAATGACTCAACCCCGCGTATTTTCGATTTTTTGATTTTAACTTCGTCTCCGTTTGAAAAATACAATGTAGTACCCACCGTTGCTACAGCCACTTTCTGTCCTTCGGCAACATTCGGCGCTCCGCAAACTATTTGCAAAGGCTCTCCAGCTCCAATGTCAACAATTGTCAGGCTAAGTTTATCTGCGCAGGGATGTTTTTTACAGGTCAAAACTTTACCGATAAGCACACCTTGCAATCCGCCTTTAACCGTTTCATGCTTTTCCAACGACTCGACTTCAAGCCCTATCGAAGTCAGGGCAACGGATACCTGATCGGGTGTTTCATCAATTAGCAAATAATCTTTCAGCCAGTTATACAATATTGTCATATTTTAAATATGTTAAAAACAAAGAAAAACAAAGGTAGTAATTTTCATCCACAACATAATAGATTCTTTTCAAAAGAAATTAACCATTGTATTTTAATAAAATTATTTCAATTATTAGTTAATAAATTTTACCTTTGTACTATAAAATTACCAACTATAAAATCAATTTAGAAAAAATGTCGGGAAAGAAAGAAAAACGCGTGTATTTTTTCGGTAATAAAACTGCCGAGGGTAATGGTAGCATGAAAGAACTACTGGGTGGTAAGGGAGCAAATTTAGCCGAAATGAACCTTATCGGGGTTCCAGTTCCTCCAGGTTTCACCATTACTACCGAAGTTTGTAATGCATATTATGTACATGGAAAAGACGAGGTAATTGAAACTATTACTCCGGATGTGAAAGAAGCGATGAAAAAAGTTGAAGCCACTGTTGCCGGCTCTAGATTCGGAGATAAAGAAAATCCTTTATTAGTCTCGGTACGTTCGGGAGCCCGCGCTTCAATGCCCGGCATGATGGACACAATCCTTAACTTAGGACTAAATGACGAAGTGGTTGAAGCCATTGCCTGTAAAAGCGAAAACGAGCGTTTTGCATGGGACTCGTACCGCCGTTTTGTTCAAATGTACGGCGATGTGGTTTTAGGTCTTAAGCCTGTTAACAAGGAAGATGAAGATCCGTTTGAAGAAATTATCGACCACATGAAGGCGGAAAAGGGGGTAAAACTCGATACCGAACTTACTGTTGATGATTTAAAGGAATTGGTTAAACGCTTTAAAAAAGCGGTTAAAGACAAAACCGGTAACGATTTCCCTACCGATCCGTGGGAGCAACTCTGGGGTGCAATAACCGCCGTATTTAACAGCTGGATGAATGAACGCGCCATATTATACCGCAGGTTAAATAAAATACCGGCAGAATGGGGAACTGCCGTTAACGTGCAGGCTATGGTATTCGGTAATATGGGTAACAATTCGGCAACTGGTGTTGCATTTACCCGCGATGCCGCTACCGGTGAAAACCTTTTTAACGGCGAATACCTGATTAACGCACAAGGAGAGGATGTTGTTGCAGGTATTCGTACTCCGCAGCAAATTACCCTCGAAGGCTCGAAACGCTGGGCTGCTCAACAAGGTGTGCTAGAAGAAGACCGTAAAACGAATGCCCCGTCGCTGGAAGAAACTATGCCGACCGTATTCAAAGATTTAATGGATGTTCAAAATAAGCTTGAACAACATTACCATGATATGCAGGATATCGAATTTACTATCCAGGACGGTAAATTATGGATGCTGCAAACCCGTAATGCAAAACGTACCGGCGCTGCCATGTTAAAAGTAGCTATGGATATGTTACGCGAAGGCGTTTTAAATGAAGAAGAAGCCGTTTTACGTATCGAACCCGAAAAAATCGACGAACTGTTACACCCGATATTTAAGCCCGAAGCATTAGCTAAAGCAAAAGTATTGGCCAAAGGTCTGCCAGCATCACCCGGTGCAGCTACCGGGCAAATCGTATTTTTTGCCGAAGATGCTGAAAAATGGGAGGCGGATAAAAAGCAAGTTATTTTGGTACGTATCGAGACGTCGCCCGAAGATTTGAAAGGGATGCACTCTGCCCAAGGCATCCTTACAGCCCGTGGAGGTATGACCTCTCATGCCGCAGTGGTTGCTCGCGGTATGGGAAAATGCTGTGTATCGGGCGTAAGCGCCATCAATGTCAACTATAAAGAACGGACAATGACTGTTGCCGGAAATGTATATAAGGAAGGCGACTGGATCTCGTTAAACGGTTCGACCGGCGAAGTTATCGAGGGTAAAATTGATACCAAACCTGCGGAAATGAGCGATGATTTTAAAATGTTAATGGATTTGGCTTCGAAATATGCACGCCTGCAAGTGCGCACCAATGCCGATACTCCGCATGATTCGCAAATAGCCCGTGGTTTTGGAGCCGAAGGTATAGGCTTGTGCCGTACTGAGCATATGTTTTTTGAAGGAGATAAAATTGTCGCCATGCGTGAAATGATTCTTGCCGATAATGAAGCCGGACGCCGTAAAGCACTCGCTAAATTACTACCTATGCAACGTAAAGACTTCGAAGGTATTTTTGAGGTTATGAACGGCTATCCGGTTACCATTCGTTTACTCGATCCGCCTTTGCATGAATTTTTACCACATGATGATAAAGGACAGGAAGAAATGGCCAAAATTATGGGTATATCGGTAGAAAGGGTGAAAGAAAAAGTCGATTCGTTACATGAAACAAACCCGATGCTGGGACACCGCGGTACACGTTTGGCAAATACTTATCCCGAAATTACCGAAATGCAAACCCGCGCCATTATCGAGGCTGCATTGACCCTTAAAAAGAGAGGTATCGAGGCAATTCCCGAAATTATGGTTCCGCTTACAGGTATTTTACGCGAAATGACATTGCAGGAAAACATTATTCGCAGCACTGTCGATAAGGTTTTTGCCGAAATGAACGATAAAATAGATTATAAAGTAGGCTCGATGATTGAGATACCCCGTGCAGCTCTTACCGCCGATCGTATTGCCAATTCGGCCGAGTTTTTCTCATTTGGTACAAACGATCTTACTCAAATGACCTACGGATATTCACGTGACGATATCGGTAAATTTTTACCTATATATTTGGAAAAAGGCATTTTAAAACACGATCCGTTCCAAATACTCGACCAAAAAGGTGTTGGTCAATTAATTACTATGGCAACCTTAAAAGGCCGCTCAACCCGCCCCAATTTAAAAGTGGGTATCTGCGGCGAGCATGGCGGTGAACCTAGTTCAATAGAGTTTTGTCATAATGTAGGCTTAAATTATGTAAGCTGCTCTCCGTTCCGAGTACCTATTGCCCGCATTGCTACTGCACAAGCTGCAATTAAAGGCAACAAATAGCAGTACTAGTATTTACAGTAAACAACGAAAAAGCGCAATCGTGTTTCGATTGCGCTTTTATATCTGGTTGAATAAGCGTCTATTTTTTTCATTCTCCGCCCTTTCTATATCTGACATTGTTTCGGCTTCCACTTCTCCCGTCATACCGCTTACATCATTACTACAAACGCCCAAAGGAGAACAACAAAACCAATTATGGTCACCCTGTTCATAAAGTACTTCAATTTTTGTCAGTTTTTTCTTGTCTTCAACGGATTCCTTTATCATATTATCCTTATTTTTATTTGCTTCCATAATTTAATCAATTTATAAATACTATTATCTTTTATTTTTACATAAACTGATTTTGACAACAATTGTTCATTTTAAACGAATAAAAATCACAACTAATTAAGAATTATGATTGAGTAACCCCATTCTCACAGATATAACTTCCTTTTTCAAAAGTATCTTTATAAATTTTAAAATTTTTACTCTCATTATCCCTCGAATTTCCCGCATGATAAATATGAAAACATATAGCCGAAAACCTTAACTTACGGCAGGCAATACCATATTTAATAAACCGTGTAATAAGCTCTACATCCTCGTGCCCCCAACCCTCAATATCATTATTATAGCCATTAACAGTCAGAAAATCAGCCTTCCAAAAGGACAGGTTACACCCTATTATTGTAGAAACATGATTGGGCTTTACTTTAAATATTGAATCCAAAAAGGGAAACCGGATTGCATAATAGCGTTTATCCAATCCTTTTGCAAAAAAGGATAATTTAATCATGTTATTTTTCAAAATTCTATCAGATAGTTCCTTTGTAGTCAAAGCCCTGCTGCCGGATATGAAATAGCCTTTTTTTATGGTTTTTAAATGATCCTTGATAAAATTTCTACCGATAAAAGCATCCCCGTCCAATTGCACAATATAGTCATATTGAGCGGATTTTATTGCTTTATTCATAATAAGCGTTTTCCTGAAACCTTTATCCTCGTGCCATATATGCCTGATTGGTACAGGCGATTGACTTTTCAATTTATCGATCAACTTAGCGGTTTCTTCGGTCGACCCATCGTCAGCTATAATAATTTCATTAGGTAAGCATGTTTGCTTGAATACAGTTTGCACACACAGATACAATGCTTTAGGCCAATTATATGTAGAAATTACAAGAGAACATGTCGGTCTTTTCATAATTGTAAAAATCTTTAATTATATATTTTGCTAATTATTAAATCAATAACAAACACTTGACTAAACAAATATAATAAACATTTGATAATTGAAAATATATAGGGCAACCGCATGAAATTATATTTTACCTTGATTGTCTTCGGCAAGCTTGTGTCTTTCATTTTCCACATCAGTAATTTGATTTATATGCTATATATCAATAATCTGATACTTAATTGTTTTTTCATGTGTCTGCTTTAAAAATGTATGATTGGAAGTTCGAAAATTAATGCGTTACAATTGACCATTAATAAAGTAGCAAAATATTACATCCGGGTTACCGGCACTGTATTCAATGGTGCAACTAATCCCTGTAAGTATTTATAATATCCTGTAATAGCAATCATTGCAGCATTATCGGTAGTAAACCTGAATTCTGGAATGTAAACATTCCAGCCGTGTTTATTACCCTCGGATATCAACCTGTCTCTTAATCCCGAATTTGCAGATACCCCTCCGGCCACAGCTATTTCTTTTATTCCGGTTTGTTTTACAGCTTTTACCAGATTATCTATCAGGATAGATATAATTGTATGCTGAAGCGAAGCACATAAATCCGCTTTATTTTCTTCAATAAAGTGGGAATTTTCAACAATTCTATCCCGTAAAAAATATAAAAACGAAGTTTTTAAACCACTAAAACTATAATCGAGTCCCCCTACCTTCGGTTTGGCAAATCTAAAAGCCTCCGGATTGCCCTCTTTCGCCAGCATGTCAATCACAGGCCCGCCCGGATAAGGTAAACCCATAACCTTAGCACATTTGTCAAAAGCTTCTCCGGCAGCATCATCAATAGTTTGCCCGATTATTTCAAAATCAAGATAATCCTTAATAATAACTAGTTGCGTATGCCCTCCCGATACCAATAAACACAAAAAAGGGAACAACGGGTGGGACAACTGCTTACCTACATCATCGATAAAATGAGCCAATATATGGCCTTGCAGGTGATTCACTTCGACCATAGGAATGCCCAACGATGCCGCCAACCCTTTGGCAAACGAAACCCCTACCAGTAACGAACCTAGCAAACCGGGGCCACGGGTAAATGCAATTGCAGTAAGCTCATCTTTTGTTATTCCGGCCAGCTCCAATGCCCGATGTACTACCGGAATAATATTTTGCTGGTGCGCCCGCGAAGCCAGCTCGGGAATTACACCTCCGTATTGCTTATGCACATCCTGATTGGCAATTACATTTGATAGAATGACCTTATCCCTGATAATTGCTGCGGACGTATCATCGCATGAAGACTCAATGCCTAAAATTGTTATCATCAATATTACAAAAAACGTACAAATTTGGTGAAAAAAATATAATAATATTCATCTTTTTTCCTTTTTTTGCATTCTATTACGATAATGCGGTAAGTTTATACTTATTTTATTAAGTATTGAAAATTTAATATTGTCGATTTTATATTTTTATATTATATTATATTAATATGCAAATTTTGTGATTTTTAAATATGACAGTAAATTCTTTCAACTACTTAAATTCGGATTACAAACAAAACAATTGTACCTTTGTTATAAATTATAAACAACATCATGGTATGTTGTTTGTATGTGGGTTTTATAGTTCACCAAATTAAACAGGTATTGTATTAAACGGATTTTCAAAATATTAAAAGATACTTTACTTACAATTATTATTGTAATTGCTTTGGTATTTACATTACTCCAATCTCCTCTCTTTCAAACTTGGCTTGCACACAAAGTAACAACAATTTTATCCGATAAGCTTCAAATAGATGTCGAAATACGCTCAATTAGCATTGGCTTTTTCAATAAATTGATTTTAGACGGCGTATACATTCAAGATATTGACTCTGACACACTATTGTATGTCAACCGCTTATCGGCATCTGTCAATAAACTTCCGCTTTGGGATAACACATTCGCTGTAGGGGCATTAAAATTAAGCGACGGACAATTTAACCTTAAAAGCGATACCACCGGCACAAATATAACTCTTATAATAAAAAGATTATCAAATAAAAACAAAACTGCTGCAGATACTGTCCAAAAGGTGGGTTCGTTCAAATTACAGGTAAAAGGGTTTGAGCTGGAAAATTTTGCGTTTACATTCTGGAAATACGATGACAATAAGCGCCTACAAAATCCGAACAGTATTGACTACCGAGATATGGCGGTAGACAGCATTTATTTAAAGGCCGATAAAATCAGTATTTATAACGATACGTTATTTTATAATGTAAAATCGTTTGCACTAAAAGAAAAAAGCGGATACCGTATTCATAACCTGATGGCTAATTGCTACATTGTCCCCGGCAAGGATGTCCATTTCGATAATCTGGAACTAATCGACGACTACTCGAATTTAAGGCTGAAACACTTCAGTATGATTTACAATGGAGGCAAAGAATTCAGCGATTTTATTGAAAAAGTTGTATTGATCGGAGATTTTGAAAACGCTGAAATATCCTTTCAGTCAATCAGTTTTTTTGCGGCCTCATTACAAAACATTCCCATCAAAGCAACTGTTAACGGCTTAGTCATCGGTCCTGTAGCCAACTTAAAAAGCAACAATTTAAAAATCGAAGGGTTTAACAACACTTTAATCGACGGTCGTTTCAGCATCACCGGATTACCGGAAATTGACGAAACCATCATTTTTGCTGATTTTAAACAATTGCAAACGCATCCGAAAGATATGTTCGATGCAATTTCAAGAATTACAGGTAATCGGAAGACATCGCTCGATAATTTTTTATCAGCTGTAAAACAAATCAACTTTAAAGGCAGTTTTACCGGCCTGTACAATGATTTTGTTGCAAACGGCACGTTAACAAGCAATTTAGGAGCCTTATCCCTTGACGTTTTATTTAAAACCGAAAACAGAAATCACGCTATCAGTTTCAATGGCAGAGTATCGGCATCCGACTTCGAAACAGGCCAACTATTAAAAACCGATTTAATAGCTAAAACAAGTTTCGACCTGATGACAAAGGGATATGTTCCGCAAAACGGTACACCCGACATATTTAGTGAGGGAACTATTACCAAATTGATTTTTAACAATTACAATTACGAAAATATTAAACTGTTGGGGACTGTCAAGGAAAATGAATTTAGCGGTTCGGTAAACATAAACATCCCCGACATTGATTTAGCTTTTTTAGGTAAAATAAACTATAAAGGCACTGAAAACGATCCTGTTCCGGTATTTGATTTCGAAGCAGATTTAAAACACATCGATTTGGCTAAACTCAATTTCAATAAACGTGATTCTATTTCGGTGTTTAACGGAAAAATAGCAGCAAACTTTAAGGGTAGCAATATTACAAACTATGTAGGGGAAATAAAGCTTAGTGATGCCTCATACACAGACATAATAGAAACCATTGATATTGGGAAAGTTTCGCTTATATCCCGGAAAATTGGCGAAAAAAACAGTTTACAGCTACAGTCGGATTTTGTTGAAGCCGAATATATAGGCCAGTATCTTTTCGGAGAATTTGTGAAAGAACTGCAACACATTGCTCATATTTACGTTCCAGCGCTCGAAAACTTTTCTTCCGATACTATTAACATCAAGCAATATCATCAAAATCAACAATATGTACTTCATGTAAAAACGAAAAAATCGGGTCAAATTGCTCGGATAGTAAAACCGGGATTATACATTGCCGAAAATTCGACCCTCGACCTTCTTGTGGATACTGACCACACTATAAAGTTACAGATAGATTCGGACAATATCAAATTAAACAACAACACTTTCGATGATGTTATAATCAATGCTCAGAATTATATCGATACCCTTTTTGTAAAAATACTTTCATCAAATGTTTTGTCCGGAGGCTTCGCTTTTCAAAATATCGAAATCGACAATTCCGTTCATAGTAACCTTATCTCGACAAACTTAAAATACAACAACGAAAGTGAGAGGGAAAACACAGGGAATATTTTACTGCGTACAATTATCATACCTCCCAATATTGTTACAAGTAAAAAAATCGGACTACAGATTAACGTACAAAACTCATCCATTATTTTAAATGATAGTTTATGGTGGCTATCCCCCTCGCTCATTGCAATTGACAGTAGCCGGATTGCCATAAACAAACTGAATTTATATAATGATAATCAACATTTTATAGTTGACGGAGCCATATCACGTAACCCGAACGATACCATTACCATCCGCTTACAGAATTACAATTTGGAGAATATAAACTACGTGAGCAGCTCCGCCGGATATGCCGTTACGGGAAAAGTATCGGGTACTGCCGAAATTACGGATATTTATAACACCCCACTAATAATGGTGAATGTTGATGCCAACGATATAACCATTAATAGCGATACTTTGGGTAACATTAAAGTTGCCAGCTCGTGGGATAATTCGTACGAACGCCTGAATATAATCACACGCATATACAACGATAAGGAAATTAATGCCCTTATTAATGGTTTCATGTCTCCTAAAGACAACACTATACAATTTGATATACAACTTATTAAAATGAAATTCGGTTATATCGAACCTCTTTTAACCGGTATCATATCCAACATACAAGGGAATGCCACCGGAAAATTATCGTTACACGGTAATTTTAAAGATCCCAAACTTACCGGAAAAATAGAACTCAATCAAACCTCGTTACTGGTTGACTATCTGCAAACCATTTATAAAATGGATGCAATAATTGATGTCGAGAAATCAAAAATAAACATCCAAAACGGAACATTATACGATTTGAACAATAACACGGGCAGATTAAACGTTACATTAAATCATAACCAGTTTCGCGATATTAATTTCGAAGCCTTTGCCACCATAAGTAATATGATGTGCCTTAACACAAAAAAAGTCGATAACCCACTGTTTTATGGTACGGCATATGCAACAGGAGGCATCCGGGTAAACGGTACACCCGAAGATATTCATTTTAATATTACCGCCCAGGTAGAACGAAATTCGAAATTATTTATTCCGTTATCTTCCACCGTCCATGCAAAAGAAATTTCGATGCTAACGTTTAAATCAACAGATAGTATCTTGATAGCCGATAATGCTGGTATAAGCAAAAACAGAATAGCCAGCCCAAAAACACATATCGATTTCAGCCTGGATTTAACGGTAACCCCCGAGTCCGAAATACAAATATTAATTGACGAAAAAGCTGGTGACATTTTACATGCACAAGGGCAAGGCAATTTAAAAATAAATGTCGACCCGTCTATCGATTTATTCAGTATTGTCGGGGATTACCAGGTTAGTAAAGGCGATTACAACTTTACATTACCCAATGTCAATTTCATTTCGCGGAAATTTACAATTGATGAAGGCAGCCAGATAAATTTCAACGGGGATGTAACTGGTGCTACACTAAATGTAAAAGCTTCGTATAAAGCGCGAAGCGTTTCATTGGCTCCGATTATCCCTTCGGAAACCACACGGGGCTCGAAAAGATACACGGCAGATTGCCAGATACTTATTGCAGGTAATATGGCATCTCCCAATTTAAAGTTTAATGTTGAGTTCCCAAACCTCGATCCTGAAACAAAAGCCCAGGCAATGAGTGCAATGAATACCGAAGAGAAAATGACTACCCAGTTTCTGGCGCTTTTGGTTATACAAAGCTTTGTACCCGACCAGCAATACGGAGGTACTAATTATGGTACAACAACCATATTAAGTAATGCTACCAACCTTTTATCAGGCCAAATTGGGAATTTAATTTCCATGCTGAACCTACCCATACCGTTGGATGTCGCTGTTGACATAGGCATGGATGATAACCAGCAAATAAGTGATTACGAGGTGAGTTTGAATACAATGCTATTCGATAGGGTTATTTTAAACGGCAGTTTCGGGAACAACACTAACACGCATACCGACAGGCAGATGATTGGTGATTTTGAAATGGATATACTTTTAGGCAAACAAGGGAAATTCCGGTTGAAAGTATTCACCCGGTCCAACGACTACTTTACGGATGATCTCGAAAACAATATGCAAGGTATAGGCTTTTCATATCAAACGGAATTTGACAATTTCAGAGATTTATTTGGAGGAAAAAAGAAAGCTAAAAAAAGAAACCGTTTTTTAGATACAGCCTTGAATAAAAAAAAGGACGAAAATAATAGCCCGAAAAACAATAATATAGATTGAATTTATTAAATATTGTAAATTGATTATTACTGATTGAATATTGTTTTATTATTCACATAATAAGTATTTTTCAATTTTGGAAATGCGGTAATAATTTATTTTGAATGCTTAAAAAGAGGGATAAAATACAATATTGTCAAATATTTTAAATATTTTTGTAGAAAATATATACAAGATGATGATACAACAAGATGTATTAAACCAAAGTGTAGAACAATTAACCAATACTGTGGCCGGTGCTGCACAATATGATGCAGGTTTAAGCCTTATTGACCTGGCTTTTAAAGGAGGTTGGCTGATGTTGCCTTTATTGCTGCTATCAATAGTAGCCGTGTGGATTTTTGGCGAAAGATGGTGGGCATTACGTAAAGCATCAAAAATTGATCAGAATTTTATGAACCAAATACGGCAATACGTACACGAGGGGCGCATTTCGGCATCCGTCAATCTTTGTCGCATAACCCAAAGCCCTATTGCCCGTTTAATTGAAAAAGGGTTGGAACGCATCGGTCGCCCGTTGACCGATGTGCAAACAGCCGTTGAAAATATGGGCAACCTTGAGGTTGCCCGATTGGAGCGCGGATTGCCCATGCTGGCAACCGTGGCAGGAGGCGCCCCGATGATAGGTTTTTTAGGCACGGTTACCGGTATGATTACGGCATTTTTCAACATGTCGAAGGCTGGAAACAGTATCGAAATTTCGATGCTCTCGGGCGGTTTATACGAAGCTATGGTTACAACTGCGGCGGGGCTTTTTGTGGGTATTCTGGCATATTTCGGGTACAACTACCTTGTTGCCCAAATCGAGCGTATCGTGTATAAAATGGAGGCAAATACCATCGAGTTTATGGATTTATTGAATGAACCCATCAACTGAGTTTATTGATAACTGATATTGCCAGGCTCGGCCTGCGATCATTAATATAAAATTAAATTTATGGCAATAAAACGTTCATCAAAAATAAATTCATCATTCAGTATGGCATCAATGACCGATATTGTGTTTTTGTTGCTCATATTCTTTTTGATAACAACAACTCTTATCAATCCCAATGCGTTGGATATATTGTTGCCCAAAAGTACCAATCAGGCTTCAACTAAATCGAATGCTACGATAACCATTAAAGATTTGGGAAACAATAATTACGAATATTATATAGGACGAAAACCTGTAGCTTTCTCGGAAATCGAATTGCTGTTGCAACAACAATTAAAAGACCAAGAAACACCTACTTTAGAATTGTACGCCAACCCAACGGTAATTGTTGACGAGGTAGTAAAAATAATGAACATTGCTAAAAACAATCAATATAAAGTATTGTTAGCAACTGATCCTGAATAAATAAATGGAATACATTAATTTAACAAATGTAATATATTCTAAAAAAGTATCATACGACGATATCCTGTCAAAAGACAGTGTTACGGTAGGGATAGTTTTAACCTTTGCCGTACACGTTGCTATTATCGGACTGATGCTTACCACAGGTTTTTCGGGCACTACGTACATACCAAACGAAAAAGGTATCGAAATTGAATTGCTCGACAATAATACCCGGGCAGGTATCCCGCGTAACAATAGGCAGCGGGTAATCGAAAACCCGCCTATTATCAACGATCCCGGCAACACCGCTCCACAGTCGGCACATTTAGCCGAATCTAATCAAAGTACAAGGCCAACAGAACAACCCGATGCCAGAACAAGTGAGCTTTCGGATTTTGGAGACATCGAAAAAAATGTTGAAAAACCCAAAGAGGTAAATCAACGGGCTTTATTTCAAAACACATCGCAAGGAACTGAGGATGCCAATAACCAGCACCTTATCCGTGATAACAGCCTTTTTCCCGGGGTAGGTAATAACAACGAGGCAACCCGTTCACCCAATACACCCATCGGCCCCGAACACCGGCAAATGGTAACAGCCTCGCTCGATGGCCGTTCGGTTATCGGAGCCTTGCCTCTTCCTTTTTATAACTCCCAAAATCAAGGCAAAGTGGTTGTGGTTGTAACAGTTGACCAAGAAGGCCGGGTAACAAAGGCTAATGCCCGTGCTCAAGGCTCTACGGTACAAGATGCAGCCTTATGGAAAGCAGCCGAAGAAGCCGCCCTTAAAGCCCGCTTTAACGTAAAACGGGATGCTCCTGTATTTCAAACCGGAACAATCACCTATAACTTCGTTCTTAGATAAATATTCACTTCCTCATAAAGAGGGAACAAGTATTTATTAACAACCTACTCATTTATTTTAATTAATTGATAATAATAATATTACAATTATAAGAAAACTGCTATACAACTTATTTTTATTTATCTTTAATTTACCTAGCATCCAATATTTATTACTAATTTTACATTTTATTTCAAATTCAACATTAAAAGCATGTCAAAGGTAGTTAAGATAAAAAAAGGGCTTGATATAAAGCTGAAAGGCTCGGCCGAGAAAGTTTTGGCAAAAGCCACAATTGCCGAAAGTTATGCTGTTAAACCAACCGATTTTGCCGGGTTAATGCCTAAACTCGTAGTAAAACAAGGAGATCAAGTAAAAGTAGGAACACCTTTGTTTTTTGACAAGAATCGTCCCGAAATTATGTTTGTTTCGCCTGTTAGCGGTACAGTTTCTGCTATCAATCGAGGAGAACGACGTAAATTGCTCGAAGTGGTTGTTACCCCCGGAACCGAGCAAGAATACGAAAAACATAATGTCGGCAATGCCGCATCACTAAATCGCGAAGAACTTATCGCATTAATGTTAAAAGGCGGCGTATGGCCGTTCATTAAGCAACGTCCTTATGGTATTATCGCAAATCCGTCCGATACACCGAAAGACATCTTCATATCAGGATTCGACACTGCCCCGCTGGGTGTTGATATGGACTTTATTTTAACTAATGAAGCCGAACATTTCCAAAAAGGTATTGATATATTGAAAAAACTTACCCCTAACAAAGTCCATTTAGGAGTAACTACCGGCAATGCCGCATCGGGGATACTGAAAAAAGTTAAAGGGGTAGAAAGTACAATATTTACAGGCCCCCACCCTGCGGGCAACGTAGGTGTGCACATTAATCATATCGCCCCTATTAATAAAGGCGAAATCGTATGGACAATCGACCCTCAATTAGTTGCCCTTTTAGGCCGCTTTTTTACTTCCGGCATATATAATGTTGAAAAAATTATTGCAGTTGCAGGGTCGGAAGTTAAACGTCCCCAGTATTTCCGCATAATTACCGGAGCCTCGCTAAAATGTATTGCCTATAATATTGCAAGCGAAAACAGCCCCCGTTATATAAGCGGGAATGTGCTTACTGGAACAGAGCTTAGCGCCGACGGTTTTTTAGGTTTTTACGATAATATGATTAGCGTTATACCCGAAGGAAATCACCATGAACTTTTCGGGTGGGCTAAATTATTCCGTCCTAAAGTATTCAGCACTTCTCACGCATACTTGTCATTCTTAACGCCCAATAAAAAATATGCATTGGATACAAACCTGAATGGAGGCGAACGCGCTTTTGTTATGACAGGTCAATATGAAAAAGTATTACCAATGGATATTTATCCTGTATATCTGCTCAAAGCAATTTTAGCCGAAGATATCGACAAAATGGAGCAACTGGGCATATACGAAGTTATAGAAGAAGATTTGGCTCTTTGTGAATTTGTTTGTACATCGAAAACCGAAGTACAGGCTATTTTACGAAAAGGAATTGACTTGATGATTAAAGAGATGAGCTAACAATTGATGGTTGTTTACGGATATCCGTTAATTATTATTGATAAACAGGATGTAAACAATTATCAGGCACTAATCAAAAATAATACAAAATATATAATATGAAAGCATTACGCAGATACCTTGACAAAATTAAGCCTACCTTTTCAAAAGGAGGCAAGTTGGGTATGTTTCATTCTACTTTCGATGCGTTTGAGTCCTTTATGTTTGTGCCGAACACGGTTACACACAAAGGTAGTCATATACGTGACGGTATCGACCTTAAACGTACAATGAGCGTGGTAGTTTTAGCCCTAATGCCTGCCCTACTTTTTGGTATGTGGAATACAGGGTACCAACACTTTATGTCGATGGGGCTTACCGAGCAAGTTAGTTTCTGGCAAACTTTCTGGTTTGGATTCTGGAAAGTCCTCCCGATTGTTATTGTTTCGTACGTAGTAGGCTTGGGTATCGAATTTGCCTTTGCCCAAAGCCGCGGACACGAAGTAAACGAGGGATTCCTTGTTACAGGGATGCTTATTCCCTTAATTATGCCTGTTGATGTTCCGCTATGGATAGTTGCTTTGGCTACTGCTTTTGCCGTTATTATCGGGAAAGAAGTATTTGGTGGAACAGGAATGAATGTCTGGAACCCGGCTTTGTTAGCCCGTGCTTTTGTCTTTTTCGCATATCCATCGCATATATCGGGCGATAAGGTATGGATTGCCAGCATGATAAAAGGCGAAGGTATAATCGACGGCTTTTCGGGAGCCACCCCTCTGGCTATAGCCGCAAATGGAACAGGCGAAACTGGAGCCAATATGACTGTTGAAGCTTTACAGCAACAAATGCCAAGCGTTTACGATATGTTTATGGGTTTTATTCCCGGATCAATCGGCGAAACTTCAAAACTGGCTATTCTTCTTGGCGCTGCTATTTTACTTATAACCGGCATAGGAAGCTGGAGGATCATGTTAGCCACGGTTGTCGGGGGCTTAGGTATGGGTTACCTGTGTAATTTTTTGGCCGTTAACCCGTATATGGAGCTTCCCGCTTACTACCATTTGTTAATGGGTGGTTTCGCTTTCGGTGCTGTATTTATGGCTACCGATCCCGTATCAGCATCGCAAACCAACACCGGCAAATGGATATACGGGCTCTTGCTCGGTATTATGATTGTGATAATCCGGATATTTAATCCGGCATACCCCGAAGGCGTGATGCTGGCTATTTTATTGATGAACACTTTTGCCCCGTTAATTGATTATTACGTAGTAGGAGCCAATATAAACCGACGGCTTAAACGGACTAAAGTACAAGCTTAACTGCAAAAAAATATTGATTATGAATACAAATAGTAATACTTATACTGTAATATACTCTGCTATATTAGTTATTATTGTAGCAGCAGCTTTAGCTTTTGCAGCAGGCGCTTTGAAAGTTCCTCAGGAAAAAAATATCGAAATAGAAAAGAAAATGAACATACTTATGTCGGTAGGCAAGGCGGCCGATGCAGCACAAGTTACCGATAAGAATGCTTATATAGAGGATGAATATAAAAAATATATTGTTGAAGAATACCTGGTAAATGTTAAAGGTGAAAAAGTTGAAGGTAATGCTTTTGCTACCGATTTAAAAGCTGAACTGCAAAAAACAAATCCCGATAACAGAACGCTGCCGGTGTTTGTATGTAGCGATAACGGGAAAACGCTGTATATCCTGCCTGTACGCGGAGCAGGGCTTTGGGGGGCTATATGGGGTTATATTTCGGTAGAAAATGATTTTAATACCGTTTTCGGAGCTAATTTCGACCATGTCGGCGAAACTCCGGGTCTGGGAGCCGAAATAGCTACTCCGGCTTTTCAAAAACAATTTGCCGGGAAAAAATTATACGATGCCGACAAATTCGTATCTGTCGAGATAATAAAGCCGGGGAGCGTCCCCGTAAATGAACATAATGTTGACGGTATATCGGGTGGTACAATCACTAGTAAGGCTGTAGGAGCAATGTTATTCAATTGTTTATCGAACTATCAGGCTTTCTTTGCCAAACAAAAACGAAATCAACCATTATGTTTGGGAAAAATGATAGTTGTTGAAGATGGTTTTATGGTAGAAAAAGATAGCATTACTGGCTATTATAAAGAAATAGACACTACAAATTATATTTTGATTGATAGGAGTATACAATAGTTAGAAATAAAAAGTAATAAGATATGAGCCAAAAAGAACCTTTATTTTCAGCAAAAAACCTTAAGCTGTTTACCGAACCGTTTAACAATGGCAATCCGGTAACAGTATTGGTACTGGGTATTTGCTCGGCTTTGGCAGTAACGGTAAAGTTACAGCCCGCTATTGTTATGGGATTATCGGTTACCATTGTAACCGGATTTTCAAGCTTTATAATATCATTGATGCGCAACACTATACCCAACCGTATCCGCATTATCGTACAGTTGGTTGTAGTTGCCGCGCTTGTAATTTTGGTTGATCAGGTGCTAAAAGCCTATGCATACGAAGTAAGTAAACAATTATCGGTATTTGTAGGGCTAATTATTACAAACTGTATAATTATGGGACGTATCGAGGCTTTTGCTTTAGGTAACAAACCTTTTCCTTCTTTAGTCGACGGATTGGGTAACGGAGCGGCATATGGTATGATATTGGTTATTGTAGCTTTCTTTCGCGAACTGTTAGGTTCGGGAACATTGTTAGGGTTCCAGATCATTCCGGAATCGTGGTATATTAAAAACGGTGGTTTTTACGAAAATAACGGATTAATGATATTACCGCCAATGGCACTTATTGTATTGGGAATTATTATATGGGTTCAACGCAGTTTTAACAAATCGTTGGTTGAAAAATAATAAATCCTCGTTAATCTTTAATACATAAGGCTTTAAAATTTGAATAAATTATGGAAAATTTAATCAGCATATTTGTCCGGTCAATTTTTGTTGACAATATGATATTCGCCTACTTCCTAGGTATGTGTTCGTATCTTGCTGTATCCAAGAATGTGAAAACAGCTTTAGGACTGGGCGTTGCAGTAGTGTTTGTAATTACCATTACTGTACCGGTAAACTACCTTATTAATAAATATTTACTTGTTTCCGGCGCTTTATCATGGCTTGGTGAAAGTTATAACGATATAGACCTCAGTTTTCTCAGTTTCATCATTTTCATCGCTGTTATCGCATGGATTGTGCAGGTAGTTGAAATGGTGGTCGAGAAATTTGCTCCGGTATTATACAACCAGTTGGGTATTTTCTTGCCACTTATTGCCGTTAACTGCGCTGTAATGGGTGTTTCGCTTTTCATGCAGGAACGTGAATATGCCAATGTGGGTGAAGTTACCGCATTTGGGTTCGGTTCGGGAATAGGCTGGATGCTGGCAATCGTAGGAATTGCCGCTATCCGCGAAAAAATGTCATACTCAAATGTACCGGCTCCGTTGCGCGGCTTAGGTATTACATTTATTGTAACTGGCTTGATGGCTATCGCATTCATGAGCTTCTTGGGTATAACGATATAATTATAATCAGAAAGGAAAGACAATGGAATCAACAACTATTATCATATTAGCCATTATCGTATTTTTAGTAATTATCTTACTGTTAGTAGGATTACTTTTATATGCCAAAACAAAGCTTTCGCCGTCGGGTTTGGTAAAAATGGACATTAACGGAGATGAAAAAGAGCTTGAAGTACAGCCGGGTTCGTCGATACTGGCTACATTGGCCAACAATAAAATATTCCTTCCCTCGGCATGTGGCGGTGGCGGAACTTGCGGCATGTGCAAATGCCAGGTTTTGGAAGGCGGCGGAACAATACTGCCTACCGAAACGGGATTTTTCACCCGCAAGCAACAACAAAACAACTGGCGTTTGGGGTGTCAGGTAAAAATAAAAGAAGATATCAAAATTCATGTTCCCGAAGAAGTTCTCGGTATCAAAAAATGGGAATGCGAAGTTGTATCAAACCGCAACGTGGCAACGTTCATTAAAGAATTTGTGGTTAAACTCCCCGAAGGTGAAATGTTGAACTTTAAGTCGGGTGGATACATCCAGATTGATATTCCCAAATGCGAAGTGGATTATTCAAAAGATATTTTTGTTGAAGAAGAATTTCGCGAAGATTGGGATCAGATGAAAATCTGGGATTTGAAAATGCTTAATAACGAGGAAACATTCCGCGCTTACTCAATGGCCAACCATCCGGACGAAAACAACATCATTATGTTAAATATCCGTATTGCCACCCCACCCTGGGACAAGGCAAAAGCCGCTTTCATGAATGTTAATCCGGGAATATGCTCGTCATATATATTCGCGCGCAAACCGGACGACAAGGTAACCATTTCAGGGCCTTACGGCGAATTCTTCCTAAAAGATACCGACAACGAAATGATGTTTATCGGTGGTGGTGCGGGTATGGCACCCATGCGTTCGCACATTTTCCATTTGTTCCATACCCTGAAGACTAAACGCAAAGTAAGTTTCTGGTACGGAGCACGATCGAGACGCGAAATTTTCTACGAAGAAGATTTCAAGGCTATCGAGCGTGAATTCCCTAACTTTACATTCACCATTGCTTTATCAGAGCCTAAACCCGAAGATAACTGGACAGGCAAAGTGGGTTTTATTCACCAAGTTATTTACGACAGTTATCTGAAAGACCATGAATCGCCCGAAGATATTGAATACTACATGTGCGGCCCTCCGATGATGAATGCGTCGGTTAATAAAATGCTTTATAACTTGGGCGTACCTGACGAAATGATAGCATTTGACGATTTCGGAAGCTAATAGTTCAGATTTTAAATTAATTCGATATATCAAAAAGACGGAAAGTAGCGATACCTTTCGTCTTTTTTGTAACTTTACAGCATACAGTATCAGGTAAATTATTAAAAAAATAATCGAAATATTATTATGCTCACCACTGGCAAATTAACGGTTTACAAAGCATCGGCGGGGTCGGGAAAAACACACACGCTTGCACGCGAATATCTGAAACAGGCATTAAATGATGCCCGTAACCCATATTTATTCCGGTCGATACTGGCTGTAACTTTTACCAATAAAGCTACCGAGGAGATGAAAAGCCGCATTATCCGAACACTTAACGATTTAGCTCTGGGCAATAACGGAAATTTAAGTGCCGATATACAAGACGGATTAAATATTGACCCGTACGAATTGCATGAACGCGCAAAAAAAGTGCGCTCGGCAATCCTGCACAATTACAGCCTCTTTTCGGTATCGACCATCGATGCGTTTTTTCAAAAAATTCTCCACGCTTTTGTGCGCGAGGTCGGTTTACGTCCCGGATTCAACCTCGAACTCGATACCAATCGCTTATTGGAAGAGGCTATTGAAAACCTCCTCAAAAGCACAAGCAACGATAAATCACTACGCAAGTGGCTGTTTACATTAATCGAAAACCGTATTGAAGAACGTTCATCATGGGATATACGCCCGATACTGATGAATTTGGGTAATACCGTTTTTAACGAACAGTTCCGCCGTTTTGACAATAGCTTCCACTCAAAAATAAGTGACAAAGGTTTCATGGAAAGTTATGCAAAAAACCTTTATAAAGTTATTTCGACCTTCGAAAAAATGATGTATGAACTAGGCGTGTCAGCTCTTGGAATTATTAAAGAGGCAGGATTGGAAGTCAGCGATTTTAAGCAGGGAGCAAGAAGCTTTGCCAATTTTTTCATAAAAATAACTAAACGTAATTTTGAAAGTCCTAATACTTATGTACTTGATGCCATAAACGGTATCGAAGGTTGGCTTACTAAAACTACAAAAAAACATAGTGAAATTGAAAGTATTTACCTTGACTTATCGCCGATACTAAAACAATCAGTGGAATATATGCAGGAAAACGCCCTGCAATATTTTACAGCCCGCGAAATAGCCCGCAAATTCCGCGAACTGGGCGTACTTGCCAATATCGACAAAATTATAAAAGATATTGCAGGCGAAGAAAACCTGATGACTATCAGCGATTCGGCACATTTGTTGGGCACATTGATTAACGATTCCGACACTCCATTTGTGTACGAGCGTACCGGTAACCGTTACAAAAGTTTTATGATTGACGAGTTTCAGGACACTTCGGATACACAGTGGAAAAATTTCCGTCCGTTATTACACGATAGTTTGGCCGAAAATCAATTCAGTATGGTAGTAGGTGATGTCAAGCAATCAATTTACCGTTGGCGCAACGGCGACTGGCGCATATTGGCTTACCGGTTAGAAAAGGATTTTAGCAGGTTCGGCCTTAACGAGGAGCATTTGAGTATCAACTGGCGCAGCAAGCCTATTATTATCGAGTTTAACAACAGCTTGTTCCAACTGTTTTCAGACCATATGCAAACACGGTTCAACAAGACTATGGTTGAGAATACGAACGGTTTATCACCCGAAGAAGTGATTTCATTGGGAACAATTATCAAGAAGGCATATACCGATATTGTACAGCAGCCATCGCTCAAAACCAATGCTGGTGAGGGATATGTTTGCATCGACGTTGTACATGGCGAGGAAGAACAAAGCGCCACCGACAAGGTGTTGGAAAAACTGCCTTTACTTGTTGCCGATTTACAAGACAGAGGGTATGCCCCCAGCGATATTGCTATTTTAGTGCGCCGTCGCAAAGAGGGACAACAGGTTGCCAATTGCCTGTTATCCTATAAAAAAACATCGGGGGATACGAAACATTGCTTCGATGTGATTTCGCAAGATTCGCTATTCATTGCCAATTCGTTATCGGTACAAATTATTATTGCAGCCATGCGGATGGCCATTAACCCGAAAGATCCCGTTAATACCGCTTTTTTACAGTATCAGCTAATTCTACACAATAGCGATAACCCATCTGCCCACACTATTTTTATTGAAAACCTGCCCGAAGAAGAATGGGTTTTCATCCGACATCTATCAAACTTATCCTTAAATCAGGCATTTGAGTCGTTAGTCCGGCATTATAAATTGAATGATAATACGGATGAGCTTCCGTTTCTACAGGAACTGCACGATATTGTGCTAACATTCTCGAACCGTAAACTATCCGACATATCTTCATTTATCGAGTGGTGGGACGATAAAGGAATTACTTCTACCTTGTCGCCTGGAGAAAATCAGCAGGCCATCAACATACTAACCATACATAAGTCGAAGGGACTACAATTTCCGGTAATTATCATGCCCCTTACTAATTGGGCTTTTGAACCTAAACTCGATACTACCATCTGGGTATCGCCGCAACATGACCCGTTTAACGCCTTGCCTCACGTACCCGTTGCCTACGGAAAATCGTTACAAAATACGGAGTTTAATCCCGCTTACCTCAAAGAAAAAGCACAATCGTATATTGATAATATCAATTTATTATATGTAGCCTTTACCCGAGCTGAGAGTGAATTGTATATCTATATTCCCCATGCAAAAAAGGAAACAAAGTTTACATTATCGCTTGTATTGCCGATCTTTTTAAAAATGTATACCGGCATAAATAACCCGTTTGAATTCGGAAAACTACAGGGGAGTAGCCAGGATGACGGGAGCTATATAGAATTCGGTACAAAACAAGCTTACCAATCGCAAAAGAAAAGTTACAAAGGCTTCCATTTAGATATCTATCCGTCAAGCATATTCAAAGGCAAATTACGTTTGCATTACGATTCGGATGAGTATTTCAGTACCGAACCCCGAACCCCTATTCAACGCCGTAACTACGGTATTTTAATGCACCGCATTTTTGCCAAAATAAATATTCTCGACGACTGCACTGCTGCAATAAACAGTTTATTTGAAGAAGGATTGATTGATAATAAGGACAAAGTAATACTCTCCCTAAAAGTGGAACAAGCCCTGCAATATCCAGTAGTAAGGCAATGGTTCGACGGCAGTTGGGACATCAAATCGGAGACAGGACTGCTCATTCCCGCCACTGGAAATAAAACATTCCTCACCCAACGCCCCGACCGGGTTATGACCCGCAATGGTGAAACACTGGTCATCGACTACAAGTTCGGGTTAATTAAAGAAAAACGTTACAGCAAACAACTGACCAATTATGTCAACCTGCTAAACCAGATGGGATATACCAACGTAAAAGCATACATCTGGTATGTCGACCTTGAAAAAGTGGAAGAAATCAGTTGATGATTTTAATTTGCACCCCCGATTTTTATCATCTATATTTGCAGTTTATAAACAAACCATGAAAAAGTTTAAAGATTTATCGCTAAATATAAAGTTATTCATCGCACTTATTATTGTTTTACTTATCGGCATACTATTGCGCTGGAATACAATTAAAAAAGATATTTTGCGCAGTTTTAATTTTTTCAGTAAAGATACTGAACAAACCGGTAGTATAAGTACCGGCACACCTCAACAAAACTAAATTACTTACAGCCCCCTAACAATATATTTATGAAAAAACAAGACCTAATTCTTATCGGCTTTTGTTTGCTATTGTTTTTACCTTTTATTCTTTCATCTGCACTATACAACGGCTATATTACTTTTAATGCCCGACACGGTATGACTATGGCCGCGTTAAAATTCGGGATACTCTCCACGCTCGGCGAAGTAATCGGCTTGCGTATACGTACGGGATGTTACAATTTAAAAGGATTCGGCATATTGCCCCGCACTCTTGTATGGGCAGTACTGGGTATGTGGATAAACATGTCGTTTAAAATATTTGGCGCAGGCGCTCCGCTATTTGCCGAATATTTAGGCATAAGCGGTACGGCGACAGCCATGCTCGGCTCGTTTAGTCTGCTGAAACTGGTAGGTGCGCTTTTTATCAGCACAAGTTTGAATATTACATTTGCCCCGGTTTTTATGACATTACATAAAGTTATCGATGCCCATATTGTAAATAACGGGGGAACATTCCGCGGGTTCTTTCGCCCCATTCGCTTTGCCAGCATATTGCAAAGCTTAAATTGGGATATACAATGGAGCTTTGTTTTCAAAAAAACAATTCCATTCTTTTGGATACCTGCTCATACGGTAACATTTTTGCTCCCTACCGATTTTCAAATTTTAGTAGCCGCATTATTAGGTGTAGCCCTAGGCATTTTACTGGCTATAGCCAGCCAGAAAGGAAAATAACCTGACTAAGGTAGCTACCCTGCAAAGGTTTTGTCTTCTTACAAGGGTAGTATTACAAAATTATACATGCTGACTATCATTAATTTAGCGCTTAACATAATTAATAAGCTACCCCATCAATGACTTGATGGGGTAGCTTATTATCAATTATATAACTTTTAGCTATAAATCACAGTTTATTTACTTCCTGCACAATTTCCATTCCCCGTTTAATAGCTTCTTCATTTTGAGGGATTAAACCGTGGTGGCGTTCGGGTAACGATTTTTTAAGCCCTTTAATTACATTATCCATTTTTACAATAGGTTTTACTTTCAAAAAGCCTCCCAATACGATCATATTGAAGAAACGCGCATTTTTCATGGCAGCGGCTTCTTCGGCAGCTTCAATTTTATAAACGTTGATATCCTTGCGTGTTGGCGGATGCATAATACCATTGGGGTCGTAAATCAGGTAACCGCCAGGCTTAACCATTTGCTCGAACTTATCGAGCGATTGCTGGTTCAGAATAACTGCTGTATCATAGGTATTTACAATAGGAGAACTGATATTGCTATCGCTCAGAATAACGGTAACGTTTGCAGTACCTCCGCGCATTTCAGGACCATATGACGGCATCCATGTAACCTCCTGATCTTGCATGATACCCGAATACGCCAATATTTTACCCATCGATAGCACTCCTTGACCGCCGAAACCGGCTATAATAATTTCTTCTTTCATATTCTTTATATCTCCTGTTATTGTAAATAATCTTTAATATCTCCTAACGGATATTCGGGGAACATATGTTCTTCCATCCATTTATTGGCATCAACTGGAGTCATTTTCCAGCCTGAGTTGCAAGTGGAAACAATCTCGATAAACGATAGGCCTTTGCATTGCTCCTGCCCCCTAAAGGCTTTTGCAATAGCACGCTTGGCTTTGCGTGCGGCGACGGGAGTTTGTACCGACTGGCGGGTTACATAACATACACCCGGCAACATGGCTATCATATCGGCGATTTTCAACGGGAAACCCATTGTCGAAGTATCGCGTCCGTAAGGCGATGTTGATGTTTTCATACCCGGCAAGGTGGTGGGAGCCATCTGGCCGCCGGTCATACCATAAATACCGTTGTTTATAAAAATTACTGTTATGTTTTCACCGCGGCTGCATGCATGTATAATTTCGGCCGTACCAATCGACGCCAAATCGCCGTCGCCCTGGTAGGTAAATACATATTTATTGGGGTACAAACGCTTGGTAGCAGTAGCCAATGCCGGAGCGCGTCCATGAGCCGCTTGCTGCCAGTCGATTTCAAGGTAATTATAGGCCAAAACAGCACAACCTACCGGCGATACACCGATAACTTTATCCTGAATACCCATTTCGTCAATTATTTCGGCAATCAATTTATGAACGGTTCCATGGCTGCAACCCGGACAATAGTGCATTGCATTGTCGGTAAGTACCGAAGTTTTTTGATAAACCAGATTTTCCGGCTTAATTATATCTTTTATATCCATAATCATTTCTTAACTAATTTTGTTTTAATAGCTTCAAGCACTTCTTCGGGCGAAGGAATCATACCTCCCGCACGACCGTAAAATTCAACAGGCACTTTACCTTCAACTGCCAAGCGAACATCTTCAATCATTTGTCCGGCACTCATTTCCACTGTCAAAATACCTTTTAAATGAGGTAATAAGGCTTGTATTTGAGCTGTAGGGTAAGGATACAACGTAATAGGGCGCAACAGTCCTACCTTAATACCTTCTTCATGAGCCAATTCCATAGCTTTTTGGCTGACGCGTGCCGACGAACCGTAAGCAACAATCAGGTATTCGGCGTCATCGCAAAGTGTTTGTTCAACACGTACTTCATTCTTTTCGATTTCCCTATATTTTGCTTGCAATTTCTGGTTAAATTTTTCCTGACGTGCCGCATCCAAATCCAACGATGTAATAAGGTTGTAGTTACGGTCGGCATCTTTACCGGTTGTAGCCCAACTGCCGTGTAATTTCTTAATTTCTTCGTCGGTCCAGCGGGGCTTCATTGGGCTAAGTTCCACTTTTTCCATCATTTGCCCGATAATACCGTCGGAAAGAATCATAACCGGGTTACGGTATTTAAAGGCTAACTCAAAGCCCATGTCAACAAAATCATTCATTTCCTGAACTGATGCCGGAGCCAGTACAATCATTTTGTAATCGCCATGTCCGCCACCTTTTACAGCCTGGAAATAATCGGATTGCGAAGGTTGAATAGTTCCCAGCCCAGGGCCTCCGCGTACAACGTTTACAAGAAGGCAGGGCAACTCGGCTCCTGCTATGTACGATATACCTTCGCACATCAGGCTCACACCGGGACTCGACGATGAAGTCATTACTTTTTTTCCGCAAGCGCCACCGCCGTATACCATGTTAATCGAAGCCGTTTCGCTTTCGGCCTGTAATACCACCATGCCGGTTTCGTCCCATGGACGCATCTCGGTTAATGTCTCCAAAATTTCCGACTGCGGAGTGATCGGATACCCAAAGTAACCGTCGCATCCGCAACGTATTGCCGCTACCGCAATTGCTTCGTTTCCTTTCATTAATATTTTTTCAGCCATTATCTTTTTTATTTTGTTATTTATTAAAATGCTAGATTCAAGATTCTGAAAACCCGGCACAAAATGAAAATGCTCGTTAAAGCCGGCATTCCGATTCTCGTTACGTAAATTCTTTATACTTACTTATACTCTAACCCTGTAAACGGTAATAACCGTATCGGGGCAAACTACCGCACAATTGGTACAGCCTGTGCACGTATCGGGGTTTGCCATGTATGAGTAGTTATACCCTTTGCCGTTTACCTCTTTATGTAACGCCAAGGTTTCGGTAGGGCAATTGGCAACACAAACGCCACAGCCTTTGCATTTTTCAATATCCACTACTATTGCTCCTTTCATTGCCATAATCTTATTCCTTTTTTAATTATTGTTTTTATGTTGTGAATCGTTAATTGCTAAGTGTTAATGGTTATTTATTGATTTGCAAATCGGCACATTAATTCATTACGAAGTATGGTGCTGGTGAAATAATTTCAGCCGTTCCTCAAGCGCAGACATCTGATCCATTCGTATTAACGATGTACATGCCCGTAAACCCTGGGTACAATCGCTGCCAGTTGTACCCAAACTGATTGCCGAAATACCGTAATACAACAATTCGGATAACAGCTCTTCGCCATCCAAACCGGGGTAAGCTACTGTAAAGTAAAAACCGTCGGCAAGCGGCCTGCCCTCATCATTATCATAAACAATGTAAAAACCGTTATCGGTAAACAGTTTTTTCATTATCTGGGCTTTTTCACCGTATATCTTAATATGCTCGATAAAATTATATGTCCCGTCGTTAGCGGCTTTTAGCATTGCGGCAAAACCGTACTGCACCGAGTGCGTAACCCCCGACGACAAGGCATACAACGCACCGAATATCATTGTGCGCGAAAACTCATCGAACATAAAGTTACGTTTTAAAGCAGGGAAACGGCGCTTACCCAGTTTTTCGGAATAGGCCACAAACCCGATGCGTTGCCCGGCATAACTGAACGCTTTTGACGACGATATCAGCAATACAAAATTATCGGTATAATTTGCTACGCTCGGTTGGTAAGGCGGCTGCCCTGACGTAGATATGTCAGTGCGGAAATCCATTCCAAAATAAGCCAGATCCTCAATGGCAATTACATCATATTTATCGGCCAGTTCGGCTATAATTTTCAATTCTTTTTCGGTAAAGCTGATCCACGACGGGTTGTTGGGATTAGAGTAAATAATGGAAGCGATATCACCCTTTAACAGGTAAGTTTCGAGCTTATCACGCAACTTTTCGCCACGGTAATTAAATACGTCGAACGTTTCGTATTTAAGCCCGAGCGTCTGCATCTGTGTTTTTTGCACCGGAAACCCGGGATCGATAAATAACGACACGTCCCTACCCTCGTGGCAACGGGTTGTAACCAAAAACGCAGCCATGCCTCCCTGCATTGAGCCTACTGACGGAACGCAGCACGATGCGGGCACATCAACGCCTATAAAGTTTTTAACAAACCGTGGCATTTCAACTTTTAACTCTGGTACACCTTCGATATTGGGATACTTAGAGGCAACCCCTCTGTGTAACGCAGCTATTTCGGCCTCGATAGCCGCCTGGGTTGGTTCGATACCGGGGACACCCATTTCCATCCGGATAAAGCTTTCGCCTGTAGCTGCTTCCAATTCATTAATCAGTTTTGTGATTTCGCGAATCGAAGCAGTCGATACCGAAGCGATACTAAGCTCCTTACGCTTATTGTCAACAATATTTTTATTTATAAAAGACTCCATTAAGCATATTGTAATTTGATAATTGAATATTAGGGTTTGCGTAGACTAAAGGGCAGTGTCATAAATCAATTGTATTGTTAAATTAAAAACGTGATAATCAGAGTATAATGACGTTGTACCAGTTTCTTTACGACACCACCTGCGAACTTAGTAGCCAATAAAAGCAACCCCCGAAACAAAAATTTGAAAGCAAAAATGAATAGTTGCAGCCGGATATTCCTCTTTCATACAAAGTAATATTATTAGAAATACAAAGTTAATAATACAAAGCGTCATAACCGAATATTCATAAAAGGATGACGAATTAATTAAATAAACTGCGGATAATACCAAAATTAAAGAGCAAATAAAGCACGATAAAAAATGTAATAATCGCCTTACAGGTAATTTATTGAAAAAAAAACGATAGGGAGTATAATATATCGCAGCTATTACCGCCAATGCAACAAATATGCTCCGGGAAAAAGACAACACAATAGCGCTAAAGTAAATACAACTTAAAACCAGCGGGATAGCCCAGTCTGCTTTATTTAATACCTTATTCATTTTATTTAATTTATAGTCCTACACATTTAGCTCCACACTCGGCTAAGCACCACAGAAAAGTGCCTGGAGCTCCAATTACCCAAGCGGCCTTAGCTACCCAATGTGCTTTATCCAACTCCACAGATTTATCGTATAGGCATTGGTCTAAGCAAGAACGTGCTTTTGTTTTTTACTTTCGTATCTGAGTAAAGCATTAAATCTTTGTGAAAAGTTAGATAATTCATACAGTTAATTTTTACAGTTTCATTGGTATTTAAATTTTGAATTTCATTGAGGTAATACTCTGTTATAACATATTTATCTAAATTTTCATCACCCAATAATTTAAAATAACTTTTTAAAATAATATTTTCATCACTAGATAATTCTCATCCAATCCAAAATGAATTATAATTATTAGCCAAAGCCTCAAGATTATTTTTTTTCTGCTCACTATCTTTTAATGACAAAATATTATCCAATGTTGTAAAATAATCTATATTAATAATCGTAGTCGAATAAGAGATTTTTAAATTCTTATCAGAGTCTTTTTGCTCTATAAATTCAATTTAGTAATTCAAATCCTCTTCAAATAGATCTTGTTTTTCAGAATAAGCATTTATCAGCATAATGCTGGCACTCATTGAAAATTTAATTTAGTGTTTTCATATTTATAATTTTGATTAAAAATTTAAAAATTGTAAATTGACTTATACTCAAGTATAAGGATTCATTCCAAATTGTCGCAAAACGCCATTAACAACTCCTTGCAAACGCAGCATAGCACAATCCGGGAATTCGATGCGCCCCAATGATCGAACTGCGCAGCAGTTCAACTAGTATGGGGGGTTGCGGACTTGAACTTATTTCTTAACCCTGCACATTAATATATCAATATTAAATACTATATGGCGTTTTTAAAAATCCGCAATCATTTTGCAACAATTTGAAGTACATCCAACAAAGATTTTTTAGTTGAAAGTCGGATAATGCGTATTGTGATATGCAAAAGGTTGCAATACGCTGTACGCATGTCGTAATACTATAAACAGTTTATCACATTACTCTACTACTTCTGTCCAGCCGAATCTATCGGATTCGGTTCCATATTGTATGCCTTGCAAGCGGTTATATAGTTTCGTACAAACTGGTCCCGGCTCGTCGGTTCCCTTACCTATGGTGTATACTTTGCCGGTTTCACGGTCTTGTATACTTTTGATAGGCGTAATAATAGCGGCTGTTCCGCAGGCACCGGCTTCTTCAAATTCGCTTAATTCTTCAACCGGAACGCGGCGGCGCTCAACTTTCATACCCATATCCTCGGCCAAAGTACAAAGGCTCAAGTTTGTAATCGAGCGTAAAATAGACGTTGAATCGGGTGTTATATATGTATTGTTTTTTATACCAAAGAAATTGGCAGGACCGCACTCATCGATATATTTTTTCTCTTTTGCATCAAGGTAAAGAACTGTTTTAAAGCCCTCTTTACCTGCGCGAACCAACGACGACAATGATGCCGCATAATTGCCTCCTACTTTAAAACGGCCTGTACCCAGCGGCGCCGCACGGTCGACATCGCGAACCAATTGAATATCCACTCCTTTAAAACCTTGCGGGAAATACGGCCCTACAGGGGTTACAAACACAATAAGCATATACTCGTCGGCAGGGCTTACACCCACTTTTGCTCCCGAACCGATTATCAACGGACGGATATATAAGGAAGCCCCTGTACCATAAGGCGGAATGAAACGTTGGTTTAATTTAACAGTCTCAAAAACTGCCTTTTTAAATTTATCCTTGGGTATTGCGGGCATCAATACGCCTTCGCTCGAAAAGCAAATGCGCTCCCAGTTATCCTGCCATCGGAAAACACGTACTTTACCGTCAACGCCGAGAAAAGCTTTCATACCTTCAAAAGTTCCCTGCCCGTAATGCAAAGCCGTAGCTCCTATATGCAAAGTTATAAACGGCGACGATGATAATTCAACTTCACCCCATGCACCGTTGCTGTACAGGCAGCGAGTGTTATAATCGGTGGGTATATAACCAAAAGGCAACTTACCCCATTCTAGATTTGGTGTATCCATTTTATATATAGATTTTAATTACAAATTATGTTTCTTTTCAAATCACTAAATTACAAGTTTATTTAATTGGCTATACAAAAATAGCAATTTTTTATAAAACAAATATAACAACTTACAATTTGACATAATAAACTAGTTTTTCAGAAATTTGGTAAGACCCACTGTAAAATCACAGAATAGCAAGTATATATTCTTAATTTTACAGGCTTAAAAAAAGGTTTTTTAATTTCGAATATAAAACCTGATAAGTACATAATAATCACCTTATATATTTTATTTTTAATAACATAAAGTCTTTAGAAACTGTTTAATTTTATTGTGAATAAATTCTATTGAACATCAAAGCGATAAAAGCCGGATATATGGTAGCTTCACTTGTAAAAACCTTATATTCGTAATCTTTAGCCAACCTGCCGGAATTTTTCAGCCTTGAAAATGTTCTCTTCACGAACCATCGTTTGGGCAAGGTCTTAAATCCGGTTGATTCGTTTGTTCGAAAGATAATTCCCATATCCAACCCAAAGTCATTTTTGACATTTTTTCCAGTTTACCTCAGTAAGCTACGCCGAAATAAGGCTTCTTCATTCGCTCTAAACGGCTGCCCAGCGATTTGATCACCCTAAACTCGGCTTTGCCCTCATTTTCGTTTGCTCTATATATCTCAACCGCTAGCAGCAATCCATCGCTATATCTAACGATGTAACTTTTGACTCTCCTTACTTTTTCCGCCATCCATGCCTCGACTTACAAAGAAGGTATGAATTGGCTTGAGGATAATGGATTTCAGATAGATGGTATTTGTGCGATGGACTTCGAGCTATGTTCCTGATGCTTGCTAAATATCGGGTCCAGATGTGCCAGCTCCATCAGATTAAGATAATAGACACTTATTTGACGAGAAAAAGGGCTGTTTTTTATTTTTTATATCAATAATTTGATGTTTAAATATTTTTCATACGTTTACCATGGTGTTGCTACCTTATACCGTTTTTAATTCGTAAAAGGATATTACCGAAAAGGGAACTATCCGACAAGATAATTCCCTTTTCCTATTATTACAACCTTTAAACTAAAAACCTAATATTGATTTTCGATATTCCACACAAAAGCACGGATACCAACCTCTTCGTTTATCTGGTCAATTTGTTTCACGGCTTCAAGCAAATGAGGTACTTTATCATCCTCAACAATTGCTATCGTTGCTGAATTCATTTCTGGCCACGTATGGGTTGCCATATGAGGGTCTCCGGTTTTAGTTCCGCGCCCCATTACCATATCCCACCACGTATAACCCCGTACACCTAAATAATCAAACACATACTCTATGCGCTCGGTATTGGCTTGGTTAAATACAATAAAAACTGCTTTCATATTTTATTTACATTTATTTCATTGTTATTTCGGTTATATAATTTAAGATTACAGATTTAAAATTTTTAAAATATTAAATATCAGCAATATTTATGTAAATATTTATTGGACTTTATATAATCAAAATCGCATAATCTTCTGTTTAGTTTAATAATATAAAGGTGCAAATACCTCATATTATTTTATAGCCACTTTAATTAACCTGCTACAATTTAGCTAACTCCTTCTTCGTGTTCACCGGTATTGATAAAGTGAAAACGTTTCCTCAATTTGTCAACTTTGTTGCGCTCTCCATGCCGCGATACAACAGCGTACATTACAGGTACAACAATTAATGTTACCAGGGTTGAGAATATTAGCCCGCCTATAACCGTAATACCCATTGGCGCCCAAATTTCAGCGCCTTCACCTGTACTTATGGCCATTGGAACCATACCTAAAATGGTTGTCAACGAGGTCATCAATACCGGACGTAAACGCGACTTACCCGATAAGGCAATAGCATTATTCAACTCAAGGCCACGGTCTCGCATAAGGTTCATAAAGTCAACCAGCACAATACCGTTTTTAACCACAATACCTATAAGTAATACCATACCCAATGCAGCAATCATATTTAACGTAGTTCCGGTAATATACAAGGCTAATGCAGAACCCGATATCGCAAACGGGATGGCGAACATGATTACAAAAGGATTGGTAAATGACTCAAACTGTGACGCCATTACGATGAATACCAGCAACAAGCTTAACAACATTAGCAAGCCCAAATCCATAAATGACTCTTGTTGATCTTCGTACACGCCACCGACATGAAGCATTACCTCTTGCGGAATTTCCATTTTGGCAATCTCGCTGTTTATTACTGTGGCCAAATCACCCAAGGCAATATCAACAGGTTTTATCGATACTGTTACCATACGTTGTTTACGCTTATGCTCGATATTAGGCGGCGACCAGAACTCCTCAACCTTACCGATTTCCTTTACACGTATAGTCGTCCCCTGGGGAGTAAGCAAGCTCATTTCTTCAAGTTTATCAATTGAATTACGAGAATCTTCCTTTAAGCGTACAATAATATCGTATTCGTCGCCCGACTCCCTGAAATAACTGGCCAACAAACCATCGACCCTGTTACGTATGTAACCCGATGCTACGGACGTAGTTAAACCATGCTGGGCAAGTTTTTCCTTATCCAGAACGATTTTTAGTTCGGGGCGGTCGTCTTTACGGCTTATTTGTATATCCGCAGCGCCCGGCACTTTTTCCATACGTTGCTTGACCTCTTCGGCCAATGCATTGGTCGTATTGAAATCGTAACCGTAAATTTCAATATCAACCGTATTGCTGCCTCCCATTCCTTGCGAAGTAGTTATGTTATAGTTTACTATTTCAGGATAATTTTTAAATCGCTTCCTCATATCATTGGCGATATCAAAAACACTACGTGTACGTTCCTTTATAGGCACCAATTTCATCGTAAAATTAATGTAATTCGATCCGTTTTGCGAAAACAACGATGCAATTCCGGCCTCGTCGTCGGAACCTGAAGATGCCGAGATCAATACAATTTCAGGATAAGCCGATCTCATCTCGTTTTCAAGGGTTCTTGCCGTTTTCATGGTTTCCTCTACCCTTGTTGCCGTATGCAGCTCAACCATTGCATTAATACGGCTCTCATCGGTTTCGGGCATAAAGTCGGTACCAATAAATTTGAAAAGATACATCGAACTTACAAATATAACGGTTACAACAAGCATTACTACCTTTTTATGCCGCAAGCTCCAACGTAAAATTTTCTCATAAAATCTGTCAAGCCAGTCGAGCGCCTTGCCAATTGTATTATCGTAACTAAATTTGCTTTGTTTTCTATTTTTATCAAAAGCCTTCAACATTTTCGACGATAACATCGGGGTAAGGGTAATAGCCGCTACGGTAGATACCGTACATGTTATGGATACAATGAACCCTAACTGGCGGAACATAACCCCAGTCATGCCCCCAACCATTGTCAACGGCAGGAACACAGCTAAAATAACCAAAGTAGTTACAATTACCGACAACCATACTTCGTTTGTTGCATAAATTGCCGCTTCGCGCGGGTTGCTGCCCCGTTCGATATGCTTAGTAATATTTTCCAGCACTACAATCGCATCATCCACAACCATACCGATGGCAATTGACAATGACGATAATGATATGATATTTATAGAATTGCCCGACATCATCAAATAAATGAACGCGGCAATTAACGATATCGGAATGGTAAGAGCAATGATAAACGTAGCACGCCAGCGACCTAAGAATACAAGAACCACTAAAATAACGAATATCAAAGCATACATCAATGTTTCGGACAAATTACTGATAGAGTTACTGATAAACTCCGACGAATCGTAAATTTCTTCTATTTTAATATCCGGAGGCAAGGTTGTTTGCAGCCTTGCTATTTCTGTCTGTACCCTGCTTGCAATGCTAACTGTATTAGCGCCCGATTGTTTCGACACCATTAAACGCATACCTTCCATACCATTGACTCGTTCATCAATGCTGATATCTTTAATCGTATCCCGAACTGTGGCAACATCCCTAACATAAATGTTTTGCCCATTATAACTGCCAACAATCAGGTCGCGTATTTCGCTACTTTCGTTAAATTCTCCTTCAATGCGCAACTGGTAATCGTCCTTACCCATTTTCACATTACCGGCGGGGGTATCCCTGTTTTCCGAAGCAATTACATTACCTATCTGCTCAATTGTTACATTGTATGCATCCATCCTATTGGCATCAACATCAACATAAATGGTACGTTTAGGAGCGCCCATCATCGACACGGTAGCAATTCCATCGATACGGTTTAACGGGTTTACCACTTTTTCATCAATAATTTTCTCCAACCCCGAATAGCTGTCTTCTGCAGTTATAGCATATACGGCAATAGGCATCATGTTAGTGTTAAATTTGAAAACCGTTGGGCGGTCGGCATTATCCGGCAGATAATCATAAACCATATCCAGAGCATTCCTCACATCGCTTACTGCTACATCCAAATCCGTTTCCCATTCAAACTCAAGCGTAACGATCGACATGTTATCTATTGAAGAAGACTGGATTTCTTTTAATTTATCAACGGTGCTCAACCGGTCTTCTATTAACTTTGTAATATTCACCTCGATATCGGCAGCATTTGCCCCCGCATATGTTGTCATAACCGAAATGTATGGCGGGTCCATTTCGGGCAATAAATCAACCGGTAACCGTGTTAGCGAATATAAACCCATCACAATTATCGCCACGAAAACCATGATGGTTGTAATAGGTTTTTGAACCGCACTTTTATATATACTCATAAATTATCTTCTTTTTTAATTAATTTATATAGATTCTAAACCGAGCTTGCGCACTCAGCGAAGTTAATCATGGTACAAAACCAAGATTTTATATTATTCAAAATAAAGCATATAAAATATAATGTAAATATATATCATACTTTAATATGACACAAAGGAGAAACTATTCTTTCATTGTAATAACCTTAGCGGCTTTAACTTCCTCAACAACATCAATGTCAACACCATCAACCAAACGGCTCTGTCCCGACACTACAATCTTATCTCCTTCTTTTACTCCATTGGCCATTATTTCTATCTGGTCGTCAAACCGTTTACCCAAAGTAACATTAACACGCTTAGCCTTACCGTTTTCGGCTACAAATACATAACGGTCGTTCGAACCTTGCAGTTTTAATACGGCATAAGCCGGAGCCATAAGCGCTTGTTCTTCGCCAAGCTCTAGTGTTACACGGCAAAACATCCCCGGACGCAGTAATTCCTTCCCATTGGGCACTTTCACCTCTACCTGAAATGTGCGCGAACCCGCATCAATAGTCGGATGAATACGAAAAATATTGCCTTTAAATAATTGTCCCGAATAAATATCGCAGGTTAATTCAACCGGCATACCTATTTTAACCAATGGAAAATAAGATTCGGGGATTGATACAAACGATTTCAGATTATCAATTTGCACAAGTGAAACAATTGCGGCTTTCCCGGCGGCAGTATTTGGCGAACCGGAATACATCTCGCCGTTTTCAAAATATTTACCCGAAATAACTCCGCTGAAAGGGGCTAATAACTTAGTATTTTCTGCCAAGTAATCAACATTCGACTTTGCAATATCATATTGTGTTTTTGTTTGATCATATACTTGTTTCGATATGCTACCCACTTTATTCAAAGTATCCATACGCTGGAAATCGGTAGCCAGGTTTTGTAATTGCACTTCGGCTTGGTAATACTGTGTACGATCCATCTGCACTAATAACTGGCCTTTTGTTACTCTCGATCCAATCTCTACAAAAATTTTTTCAATACGTCCCGGCGAAGCCGATGTTAAATAATTCTCTTCAAAAGCAGCCAGTGTCGACGGGTACTCGATAGTATGCGCAACCGTTTGCTTTTCCAGCTTCATAACATTCACTTTTTCAACAATGGAAACTTTTGCCTGCGTTTGGGCTTCTTCATCTTTTTTAGAACCACAACTAAACGAGAACAAACAAAGCGTTCCTAGCAATACTGGATAAATAATTTTCATTTTATTCATAATATTTTGTTTTTCTAATTTTTACAATATTCCTAACAGTTTTTCCAATTCAACTTGCGCCTGCATTAGGTTTAACTTTGCCGATATATAACTATTTTCGGCCTGTAAGTAATTAGTATTGGCCGTAGTAAGGTCAAGGCTCGATATAACACCCTGGTCATATTTTACCTGCATGCTATTAAATACCTTACGCGATGTTGATACATTTTTTTGCTGTGTTAAATACTGGTCGTAAGCATTTTGCAGATTGAAACGCAATTGCTTCTCCTGTATGGTCAATTGGTCGGCAATGTTTTCAGCTTCCACTTCTGCCGATTTCAAGTTAATTTTGGCCTCGGCCACTTTTTTATATCTGTCTCCACTCGAAAAAATAGGAATATTGGCAGTAAGTCCTATAACGTGGGGAGGAGTCATATCAAGTCCCGATGTCCTTATTTTATATGTATAATTATAAAACCCAGCAATAGTAGGGGCATAGCTCCATTTTTGCAAATTCACCTGTTTACCCATAATATCAACCTGTTGTTTCATCAACTTATAATCGATATTGGCATCCATGTTAAGGTCTTTCTCAAGCATATTGCCGATGTTTACGTCTTTTACCGCATCATTCAAATTGCCCACAATTTCTATCTCAACATTGCTTCCTGTGCCTAACTGCAAACGAAGCATGTTATAAGCAAGCTCAATATTGCGTTCGGTCGATTTCAACGTTGTTTCCATGGTCATTACTTGAACCATGAGCTGGTCGACGTCGGTTTCTTCGGCAACACCGGCTTTAAACGTAGCTTCCGTTTTTCGGTATATATCTCTCAGGTTATCTAAATTTTTCATAACTATACCCTTAACTTCCTCGGCCATAAGTACATTATAAAATGCTGTCGATACGGTTTGTTTCACCTCCAGCTCGCTCCGCATCTTTTGCGTTTCGGCAATTTGCTTCGCCATTTTCGACAACTCGATACCAACCCAGTAATTTCCGCTGAATATCAGTTGGCTTACCTGAAGTTTGGCCGTGCTGACATCCTTCATCTTCGACGACCCAATATTGCTGAACAAATCGCCGAACACGCCGAAAATCTTGCCGACAGATTCGGTCGATAATTCGGGTATTTCAGGTAATTGCATTCCTAAGCCACCACCGGCGCTGCTACCGAAATCCATTGTATAATTAAAATAATTTGTATAATCAACAGTTCCGCTAACCTGAGGTAAGCCTTGCGCTATTGCCTGCCACAATTGCGCTTGTGCAGCCTGAATAGATAAACCCGATTTTATAAGCGTTTTATTATATTCTAATGCATAATGCTTTGCACTGTCTAAGCTCAAAACCAGTTTCTCCTGAGCAAACAACGATGCACTACCGGTTAGCAATGCCATTAATACTAATATTACCTTTTTCATTTTCATTTTCATTTTCTTTAATCAAATAATCAATTTTAATTAGGTTTAAACCTAATACATATACATTTGCTCTCTTTATTTATCGGTTTCTACTGTATCGCTTTAAATAATCGTCAAGAATTTGTATGCCTTTGGGCGTCGATATTCCTCTTATATACGTAACTACCATGTTTTCAAAAATACTTATTTCCAAAAAATCGTCGATGGATGAACCGATATCCGCATTGAACTTTTGAAATTGTTCCGAAAATATCAGATTGGCCTGTTCCGAAAACA
Source organism: Prevotellaceae bacterium (assembly GCA_031263585.1). Lineage (GTDB taxonomy): Bacteria > Bacteroidota > Bacteroidia > Bacteroidales > UBA932 > JAISFN01. Next base: position 51,541 of record JAISFN010000129.1, read on the forward strand.
TAAACGCTGTTAACAATGGATTAATATCAGCCCTGAATACTCCTTCCTCAATACCCTTACGCATAAGTTCTTCTATTCCTTTCTGTTTTCCTTCCTGATATTTTAACATGTGATCTCTATAAATTTCAGGATAATACCTTCCCAACTCCATCATGTATTTCAAGTTATGCTTTCCCTTAACATTCTGGCGATACAACAGCTGAAGACCGGCCTCGAGCACATTGTCCGCTTTTTCAAAAATTTCGGTTACCTGTACATTGGCCTGCTCCGACATATATTCGGTACATTTGGCCAGTAGCTCGTTCTTATCTTTAAAATTCTCATAAATAGTTCGTTTCGATATTCCAAGATGTTTAGCTATTTCATCCATAGTGGTTTTAACACCATGCCTGACAAATAATAAATAAGACTCTTTTATAATTCTTTCTCTTACCATACCTTATATTTTTTCGGTGGCAAAAATAATAAAAAAACTTTAAAAACAAAAAAAGTTTTTTAATTTTTTAATTTTATTTATTTTACTGAAACATTGTACTATAAATAATAATATTGGGAATGCAAAGATGAGTTTATTTGCTAAACAAATGATGTTCTTATAACCTCCCAAAATGTTCAATAAGCCTCGACTTTATACTGCACACGTACACTTTTTATGAAAAACGCTCGACACTCATCCTCGAAAAGAAAGTTTTCATTAAGAATTTATATATTAAATTTGTATTCAATTAGGGCAAACAGGCAAACTCGCAAGCTCGGTTCTGAATGAAATGAAGGATCTTTTTATGCAATGAGATATAAGACGCTTCACTAACATTCAGCATAACAAAGAAAAACATATAATTGTTATTGATTATGATTAACCTTACTGGTATCATTGTTATAAAAACCAAACTAAATTTTTACAATGAATAAAAAAACAGCCTTAATAACCGGAATAACAGGACAGGACGGCTCATTCTTAGCCGAATTGTTAATTGAAAAAGGATACGAAGTGCATGGTATAATGCGCAGATCATCATCGTTTAATACCGCTCGTATCGAGCATCTTTATTTCGACGAGTGGATTAAGGACATAAAACAAAAACGGTCAGTTGAACTGCATTACGGCGATATGACCGACTCCAGTTCCTTATTCCGTATAATCCAACAAATTCAACCCGATGAGGTATATAACCTTGCCGCACAAAGCCATGTGAAAGTCTCATTCGATGTTCCCGAATATACTGCCGAGTGCGATGCCATAGGCACGCTACGCATTCTGGAAGCTGTAAGAGGTCTTGGATTGGAACAAAAAACCCGTATATATCAGGCATCTACATCCGAATTATACGGCATGGTACAGGAAATACCTCAGAAAGAAACAACCCCATTTTATCCCCGTTCGCCTTATGGCGTAGCAAAACAATACGGTTTCTGGATTACAAAAAACTACCGCGAGGCTTATAACATGTTCGCTGTAAACGGAATTTTGTTCAACCATGAGAGTGAAAGGCGCGGCGAAACCTTTGTTACCCGTAAAATTACATTGGCCGCAGCCCGTATTGCTCACGGGTTGCAGGAACGCCTGTACATGGGCAACCTCAATTCGCAGCGCGACTGGGGATATGCCAAAGACTATGTAGAGTGCATGTGGCTGATGTTACAACACGAAACCCCCGAAGATTTTGTAATTGCCACAGGCGAAATGCATTCGGTACGCGAATTTTGTACATTGGCTTTTGCCGAAGCGGGTATCGAACTGGAATGGAAGGACGAAGGTGTAAACGAAAAGGGAATTGATAAAAAAACCAGAAAAATAATTATTGAAGTCGATCCGAAATATTTCAGGCCGACAGAGGTTGAATTATTGTTGGGAAATCCCGCAAAAGCCAAAATGCTATTGGGCTGGAACCCCACAAAAACCCCGTTTAACGAGTTAGTTAAAATTATGGTTAAGCATGATATGGAATTTGTAAAGAAATAATTTGATGGATAAACAATCAAAAATATATGTTGCAGGCCATAAGGGGCTTGTAGGTTCTGCAATCTGGAAAGATCTTGTCTCAAAAGGCTATACTAACATGGTTGGCAGGGAATTCAGTGAACTAGATTTACGCGATAGCACGGCTGTAAGACATTTTTTCGATACGGAAAAACCCGGATATGTTTTTCTGGCGGCAGCTAAAGTCGGTGGTATTATGGCAAATAATATCTATCGTGCCGAATTTATATACGATAATATTCAAATTCAAAATAATATTATAAACGAAAGTTTCCGGCACAATGTAAAAAAGCTGTTATTTTTGGGCAGCACATGCGTATATCCTAAAAATGCGAACCAACCCATACGGGAAACGGAGTTGCTGACATCCGAACTGGAATACACAAATGAGCCTTATGCCATTGCCAAAATAGCCGGATTGAAAATGTGCGAAAGTTTCAATATACAGTACAGCGCTAATTTTATTGCAGTTATGCCGACAAATTTATACGGCCCCAACGATAATTTCGACTTGGAACGCAGCCACGTACTGCCGGCCATGATCCGTAAAATTTATCTGGGCAAATGTATGATGGAGAACAATTGGGAAGCTATCCGCAACGATTTGGAAAAACGCCCCGTTGAAAACGTTAGCAACTACAATGGCAACAACGAAATCGCAGCTATTTTACACAAATACGGCATTGACAATAACAGCATAACGCTATGGGGAACCGGCAAACCGTTACGCGAATTTCTGTGGAGCGAAGATATGGCCGATGCATCTGTTTTTGTAATGGAAAACATCAACTTCAACGATACATATAGCCTCGACAATAAAGAAATTCGTAATTGCCATATAAATATAGGAACCGGAAAGGAAATAACAATCAAGAGCTTATCCGAATTAATCGCTGCCGCTATCGGGTATAATGGCGATATTAAATTCGATGCAACCAAACCCAACGGCGTTATGAGAAAATTGACCGACCCCTCGAAACTGAATAAACTCGGTTGGAAGCATAAAATTGAAATTGAAGAAGGCGTTGGGAAGCTGTACGCATGGTATATTAATAATTAAAATAATGGATGCCGTTATTATACAAGCCCGCACAGGATCGACCCGCTTACCCGGTAAAATCCTCCTCCCTTTTTATCAAAACGAAAGCATACTGGATATTCTGGTAAAAAAGCTTAAAAAAAAACTTTCGATGCCCCTTATCATTGCAAGTACGACAAACCCCAATGATGATATAATTGAGGCTATTTATAAAAAACAAGGCATAAACATTTTCAGGGGCGATGAAAACGATGTTTTAAAACGTTTTATCGACTGTGCCGAACAATACGGCGCACAAAGAATTATACGCGTTTGCGCCGATAATCCTTTTCTGAACGTAGACTCATGCTTAGAGATACTGAATTATCAGGCAGACTATTGCTCATATCAAACATCCAGAGGAATTCCCAGTATCAAAACCCATTACGGTTTTTGGGCCGAAGCCATGACATTAGATGCTTTGATAAAAGTAAGCCAAAACGCCCGTGAAGCCGTATATCACGAACACGTAAGCAATTATATATATGCCAACCCAACTAAGTTTGATATAAAATGGTTGCCGATACCCGCCGAGATAGAAAAGTTCAAAATACGATTAACCATCGATACTGTTGAAGATTTTGAGATTGCCCAAAAGATATACAATGACTTATTCGAATACAATCATAATTTTTCACCCCGGGATGTTGTCGATTATTTAAAAGCTAAAAACGAGTACTTGCCGCTAATGCATAAACAAATTGAAAAAAATACAAAATAATGGAATCAGTATATATCATAGGCGAAATAGGTCAAAATCACAACGGTTCGGTCGATATCGCCAAGCTTATTGTCGAATTGATTGCACGCCCCGTAAAAGAAGAGCTGTTCAGCATCGAGCTGAAACCGATGGATGCCGTAAAAATGACGAAAAGGGATTTATCCGAGGAATTATCGGCGTCTCAAATGAATATGCCGTATGATTCCCCTCACTCTTTCGGCCGGACGTACGGCGAACACCGGGCTTTTCTGGAATTATTGGACGAAGAACATTTCGAAGTATATAAATACGCAAAATCCTTAGGCTTAGAATTCGTCGAAACGCTTTGTTCCAAAGGCTGCTTAAGCTTACTGAAACTATTTACGCCTAGTTATTTGAAAGTTGCCAGCCGCGATTTAACAAACATTCCGCTACTTGAGGCCATGGCCGAAACTAAAATACCTATCATCCTCTCAACCGGAATGACCGGAAAAAAAGAATTAGACGAGGCCCTTGATATTATCACCAAGCAACACTCCGCCATATCCATACTGCATTGCGTATCGCAATATCCCACACAACCCGATAATCTGAATATGAATACAATACCCTACTTAATCGAAAACTATGGGCAATATCGTATCGGGTTTTCCGACCATACCATAGGCATATCAGCTCCGGTAGCCGCAGTGGCTTTAGGCGCCAAAATAATTGAAAAACATGTTACTATCGACAGGCGGATGAAAGGAACCGATCAGGCGGGGTCGTTGGGAGCCGATGGAGTTAACCGGATGATAAGGGATATACGGCTCGCTGAAAAATCATTGGGTAAAAAAGATTTGTATATCGATAAAAATGTACTACACAATAAGGAAAAGCTGGAGCGGTCAATTGCATCTAAACGATTAATCAAACAAGGCGAAGTTATACAGGAAGAAGACCTCCAGATGCTAAGCCCCGGAAACGGATATAAATGGAATGAACGCCATTTACTTATCGGAAAAACGGCAAAAGAAAATATCCCAAAAAACGAAATAATTTATCCGAAAAGCATAACAGATTAATCGGCAATGTATAAATACTATGAAAGAAATAAAGCTTGTACTTACTGATATTGACGGCGTATGGACCGACTGCGGCATGTATTACGACCAAACCGGCAACGAATGGAAAAAATTTAATACCTATGATAGCGCTGGCGTTTTATTTTGCCGCAAACTGAATATTCCGGTCGGTATTATTACGGGAGAAGATACCGAAATAGTTAAAAGACGCGCTGAGAAATTAAAGGTCGATTATTTATTTCAAGGGGTTAAAAACAAGCTTGATACAGCACAACATTTAACGCGGCAATTAAACATACCGCTTAGCAAAGCGGCCTATATTGGCGACGATATTAATGATATCGAGCTTTTAAAGGCGGTCGGTGTCAGCGCATGCCCGAACAATGCCCCGGAATACATCAAAAAAATAGTACAGCATGTAACTCGAAAAAGCGGAGGAGAAGGAGCTTTCCGCGAGTTTATCGAGTTTTTGTTTCCTGACATATTCCCGTTCGGCTTTTAATTTACAAAATCCCCTGCAAGTAATTATTATTAACTGATAATAAGATAATAAGATATTTATATAATAAAAAGATCCTATTTCAGTTATACTTTATAAATAAAATAGAGAATAACGCCATACGTATACACGCAACATAATAGTATAACGCTGTATTATTGTATTTAACAATAAATATTTATAATAAAATTTTTTATAATGATTTATTTTGTATTTTTGTTGGCTGATACATAATGCCCTAAATATCTGATTATATTGAATATCAACAAGTATGCATATTGGTATTTAATTTTGAATGATTTATGAAAACAGACATTGAAATTGCCCGCGAGGCAAGCATGAAGCCTATTACAGAAATTGCCAATACACTGGGCATTAAAATTGACGAACTCGAATTATATGGAAAATATAAGGCAAAGCTTCCGCTAAATTTAATCGACGAAAAAAAACTACGGGAAGCCCGATTGGTATTAGTATCGGCAATATCCCCTACTCCCGCCGGTGAAGGTAAAACAACCATTTCTATAGGTTTAGCCCAAGGGCTGAATAAAATCGGAAAAAAAACAACGGTAGTGTTGCGCGAGCCTTCATTAGGCCCTGTATTCGGTATTAAGGGAGGCGCTACAGGCGGCGGTTTTTCACAGGTTATTCCAATGGAAGACATTAACTTGCATTTTACGGGAGATTTTGGAGCTATCGAAAAAGCCCATAATTTACTGGCCGCAATGATCGACAACAACATCCAAAGCAAAAAATCGTCATTAGGAATTGACCCGCGCACTGTTACATGGAAACGAGTTATGGACATGAACGACCGTTCATTACGCCATGTTGTAGTTGGATTGGGAGGCACAACATCGGGTGTGCCCCGCGAAACAGGTTTTGACATTACTGCGGCATCCGAAGTTATGGCCATTTTATGCCTCGCCGAAAACAGGGAGGATTTAAAATGCCGCTTAGGAAATATATTTGTAGGATACACCTATGACAAAAAAGCTATTTATGCCCGCGACCTTAAAGCCCACGGTGCAATGGCGGCTCTCCTAAAGGATGCCATTAAACCCAATTTGGTTCAGACAATAGAAAATACCCCGGCAATTATTCACGGAGGTCCTTTTGCCAACATTGCACAAGGAACCAATTCGGTATTGGCCACAAAAATGGGATTAACTTTTTCAGAATATGTAGTTACCGAAGCTGGTTTTGGATTCGATTTGGGCGCCGAAAAATTCATGGATATAAAATGTCAGTACTCTGGCTTAGCCCCCGATGCCGTTGTATTGGTAGCCACAATAAGAGCATTGCGTTATCATGGCGGAGCGCCTGTTAAAGAGGCCGGACAAGCAAATATCGAGGCTTTGAAAAAAGGAATCGGCAACCTCGAAAAACATATTGAAAATATGAAACAATTCGAGCTATGTCCTGTAGTTACAATCAATAAATTTATTGCCGACACCGATGACGAAATCCAATTTGTTATGGACACATGCAAACGCATAGGCGTTCAGGCATGCGTTGCCGAAGTATGGGCCAAAGGCGGCAGCGGAGCCATAACATTAGCCCAAACAGTGATAAAAGTAGCCGAAAGCTGCACCGGCAAATACAAACCATTGTACGACTGGCAATGGAGCGTAGAACAAAAAATCGAAACAATTGCCAAAAAAATATACGGGGCCGAGGCTGTCGATTATACGCCAAAAGCCAAAGCCGACTTGAAAAAAGTATATAACTTAGGCTTGGATAAATTACCGGTTTGTATGGCTAAAACACAAAAATCATTATCCGATAATCCTGCTCTATTAGGCCGTCCTAAGGATTTTGTGGTAACCGTGCGTGAAATCGAAATCGCCGCAGGCGCAGGGTTCGTGATTCCGATTACAGGTGAAATCATGCGCATGCCGGGCTTACCCGATGAGCCGTCAGCCGAAAAAATTGATATTGATAATGTCGGCAATATTTATGGATTGTTTTAGCGTTAAAATTTAGGAACTATATAATTATAATATAATATTTATCATAGGATGAAGAAACTCATTTCCTGTCTTTTTTTTGTTTTTATACTTAGCGGCTTTGCTTGGGGGCAAATGTCCGATCAGCAGATAATTAATTACGTAAAACAAGAATCTGCAAAAGGGACATCCCAGCAAGAGATGGCTACTTATTTGTTACGGCGAGGAGTTACTCAAGCTCAATTGGAACGAATAAAATCTCAGCACGAGAGCGAGTCTGCTCAAGTTAGCAGTCAAAAAAGCGGCGCTCAGCTCCACCGCGAAAGGACGGAAGACCCGGTTGATGATGATGTTAACTCGGGTGATTTTGATGCCATAAGCGCCGAAATACTTCCGACGGATCCTAATCCGGCTCAGGTTTTTGGCCGTAATATTTTTAATACCCGGAATTTGTCTTTTGCGCCTAATACGAATATTCCTACTCCGTCCGATTATAAACTAGGGCCTGGGGATGAGGTTATTATCGACATTTGGGGAGCATCCCAGGCTAATATACGCCAGACTATTTCTCCGGAAGGGAGCATAATGGTTGATCGCTTGGGACCTATTTATTTAAACGGGAAAACGGTGCACGAAGCTAACAATTACATAAAAAACCGTTTTGCTAATTTATATGCAGGGATAGGAGGCTACTCCGAAATTATGCTCACCTTAGGGCGCATACGTACCATTCAGATAAATGTAATGGGCGATGTTTCTGTTCCCGGCACTTATTCATTATCGTCGTTATCGTCGGTATTTCATGCTTTATACCGCGTGGGAGGCGTAACGAATATCGGATCTCTACGGTCTGTTAAATTATACCGCGGAGGGAAGTTACTGAAAACGATTGACGTTTATCCATATATCCTGGAAGGTAAATTCGAAGACGATATTCGTTTAATGGATGATGATGTTATTATTGTTTCGCCTTATATATCTTTAGTAAATATATCGGGAAAAGTAAAGCGTGCAATGTATTACGAGATGAAAGAAAACGAGACATTGGACGACTTAATTAATTATGCGGGAGGTTTTGAAGGAGACGCTTACCGAGATAAATTACGCGTAACGCGTACAACAGGCGCTGAAAATTTAGTTTTTACCGTTCAGAATGAAGAATTTTCAACGTTTAAGCTTCAGGATAAAGACGTTGTAACCGTAAGTTCCGGCATCGATTTGTTCGAAAACAGGGTGGAAATATTGGGAGCCGTTTACCGGACAGGCTATTATGAAATAGGTAAGGATATCCATACGGTTAAAGAATTAATTACGGTCGCAGACGGACTTCGCGGGGATGCTTTTTTAAACCGCGCAGTATTAACCCGCGAAAAAGAGGATTTTACAACAGAAACAATGTCGGTAGACATGACCGGCATAATGGATGGGAAAATACCCGATATCGTTTTACATAAAAACGATATTTTATACATTCCCTCGATACACGACTTAAAAGAATATGGCAGTTTCGTAATTGCCGGAGCTGTTGCCCGTCCGGGCGCTTATAAATATTCTGAAAATACAACTCTTGAAGACCTGATTGTTCAAGCAGGGGGATTATTAGAGTCGGCCTCCGTTGTAAGGGTTGATATTGCCCGCCGGATTATTAACCCAAAAAGCGTGGCCGAAACCGATATTCTTTCAAAATCGTTTACTTTAGGCATTAAAGATGGTTTTATTGTGGAAGGGGAAAAGGAGTTTTTACTGGAACCCTACGACCACGTATATATACGTAGAAGTCCCGAATATTTTGCGCAACAAAATGTTCATATATCCGGGGAAGTTTTATTTCCGGGAAGTTATGCGCTAAGTAAAAAAACTGAACGGCTTTCCGATTTAATTAACCGGGCAGGAGGTATTACCCAATATGCCTATATGGCAGGAGCCCGTTTGGTACGGGAACGTTCGGCAGAGGAACTATACCGTTCCCGCGTAGCGCTAAGAATGGCCTCGCAAGCGGATAAAGATTCCATTGCTGTAAATACCTTGGACTTGGATAGATATTATGGAATAGGAATAGACCTGTATCAGGCTTTACTGTATCCTGGGTCCGACTACGATTTAGTATTACGGGAAGGCGACCGTATTCTTGTTCCGGAATACGAGAACACCGTAAAAATAAACGGAGCGGTAATGTACCCCAATACAATTAGTTACAAACCCGAACAAAAATTATCATATTATATAAATCAAGCCGGAGGATATATGACTAATGCAAAAAAACGAAACGCTTATGTAATTTATATGAATGGGATGGTTAGTAAAATTAGTAAATACGATAAAAAAGCCATCCAACCGGGGAGTGAAATTATTATTCCGAGTAAACAGGAGCGTCAACGTTTGTCAACACAAGAGATACTGAGCATTGGTACAAGCGTAATTTCCATAGCAAGTTTAGTAGGGATATTGATTAATGCGTTAAAAAAATAAGGTGATTAGTAATGAGTGATACTATAAATAATACAGAAAGCGTAGAAGTAGAAAATGAAATAGACCTTATTGAGTTAATCCGTAAATTATGGAATAAACGTTGGTTCATTTTTAAAGCTTGTTGTATTGGCGGGGTAATCGGCCTTATTATTGCTTTTAGTATTCCTAAAGAATATACAACAACAGTTATATTAGCTCCAGAAATTAATTCTGAAAACAAAGGGAACATGGGCGCATTGGCTGCTACAATAGGTATCAATCTACAACAAAATACATCAGAAATATCACCTGATTTATATCCTGATATTGTTAAGTCAACACCTTTTCTTTTAGCCCTTTTAGATTTAAAGGTTGTTGATAAAGAACAAGAGATCAATACAACTTTATATAATTATTTAAATGATTTGCAGAAAAAAGCATGGTGGGATTATATTTTTAGTTTTCCATTTCAAGTTTTAAGTAAGATACATCCAACTCCTGAAAATACAGATGCTGAGGGTATTTCAGAAAAGATAATATCATTAACAGTAGAACAGGAAGAAGTAATAAAAATGTTAAACAAGAAAATAAGTATTTCTGTTAATAAAAAGACGGGGGTGATATCTTTAGGGGTTACAATGCAAAGTGCGAATATCTCAGCAAGTATAGCTGATACATTATCATCTTATATGCAAGATTATATAATAAAATATCGAACAGAAAAAGCAAGGCAGGATTTAGCATTTACTCAGATTTTATACGACGAATCAAAACAAGAATATTATAATGCCCAACAAGTTTATGCCAATTATATAGATAAAAACCAAGGTATTATTTCTGCAAGTTTTAGAACTACACAAGAGCGTTTGCAGAATGAAATGAATTTAGCTTATAATGTTTATACTCAAATGGCGCAACAGTTGCAAATGGCAAAAATTAAGGTTCAGGATACTACCCCTGTATGTAAAATTATTCAGCCAGCAGTAATCCCAATAAAGGCTTCAACTCCTAAGAAAATTTTGATTTTGATGGGATTTGTTTTTTTAGCATTTCTTGCTTCTTATGGCTGGATTTTTTTTGTAAAAGATTATATAAAGAGTGGAAAGCAGTAATAAACGTATAGCTAAAAACACGTTGATAATGTATGCTCGTATGTTATTAGTAATGCTTATTACACTTTTTACAGTAAGGGTAGTGCTAAAAACGTTAGGAGTAGAAGATTATGGAATTTATAATGTAGTGGCAGGGTTGGTTGCTTCTGTATCGTTTATAAGTACATCCATGCAAATGGCTACACAACGTTTTTATGCATATGCTATAGGCGAAAAAGATACGGAAAAACAAAAAGTTTTATTCAATTTAAGTTTGCTTATTTATGTTATTCTCGTAGTTGTAATTTTTATTTTGGCAGAAACGGTCGGGTTATGGTTTTTAATGCGTAAAATGGTTATCCCAGAATCACGTTTTATCGCTGCCTTATGGATTTATCAATTTGCTATTCTGTCTTTTGTGACTACTATACTGACTGTTCCATTTTTGGCGATGATTGTTGCACGTGAAGATATGGGTGTTTATGCTTTAATTAGTTTAATTGATTGTGTATTAAAATTGTTTATTTTAATGCCCTTAATTTTTTTACCATACGATAAATTGATTTTTTATGGAGTACTTATTTTGTTGGTTACTATTATAAAAGATGGAATAACAGTATTGTATAGCCGAAAAAATTATGTGGAGTGTAAGTTTAAGAAAATATGGGATAAACAATTGTTTCGTTCTTTGCTTTCCTATTCAGGATGGTCTTTGTTTGGATCAACCGCATATATCTCGTATACACAAGGGAATAACTTGTTAATTAATATTTTTTTTGGACCAATAGCTAATGCCGCGTACACTGTAGCATTTCAGGTAAGTAATGCTTTAAATATGTTTGCGAGTAATTTTTTTATGGTTGTGCGTCCTCCTTTAATTAAAAGTTATGTAGCAGGTAATTATACTTATATGATGCGATTGTTTTACATGAGTAGTAAGGTTACATTTTGTTTATTATTACTGATATTTCTACCTTTGATACTGAAAACTGATTATATATTAAATCTTTGGTTAAATGATGTTAGTGAATATATGGTAGCTTTTACCCGTTTAACTTTGGTAGCTACCATAATTTTGTCCATGCATTACCCAATTACTGCAATTATTCAGGCTGCTGCTGCAGTGAAGCGTTATCATATGATTGTGGAAACAGTTACCTTGCTTATTTTGCCGTTGACATATATTTTTTATAAAGCAGGATGTCGGGTTGAATATACTTTTTATGTTTCAATATGTATGTTTGTGATTGCTCATATGGTAAGAATTGCTGTGCTACGAACCGTGATTCCTTTTTCGGTAAAAGAATATTGTTCAAAGTTTATATTTCCAATTGTGATAGTTACTATCCTTTCATTTGCAATTTCCTTTTATGTGAATACTTTGATGTTGTATGGATTATTTAATTTAATTTTTACAACAATAGTATCCGTTGTAGTTACATTTATATGTTCTTTTTTTATTGCGATTAGCAAACAAGAACGGGAGATGGTTTTGAAAATGATAATAAGAAGGAATAGTGAGGTTAAAGAAAAATAAGTATAATGGATATGGATAATGATTTATTACTATATCTTAATGCAGCTTTATATGTTGGCACTTTTTTCGTGTATCAATATAAAAAAAAATATTTCTCAATTGGCAGTTTCGTATTGTTATTCTATGCTATCACTTCTTTAATTGCTATTGATTTATTTCGATCGCCTTTTGCTAAGGAATTTCATGATTTAACTTTATTCCCTTTTATATATTTGTACATAGCATTAATGATGTGTTTTTCGCCTTTGTTGCGGTTTAAAGATAAAAAGATCAGTTCTATCAGAATGCCAGACTCTAATTTGATGAATATATTATCTGTAATAGTGATAATTTCATTTATGGTGAAATTTCTGACAGAAATATCTTCTTTTTCTTTTGATAATCAGTTTTTTGATCCAATGTCTTTAGCTGAAAATTACAAAGAAAGAGAGAGGGTTGGCGGTCCACCAGGCTTGGGGTTATCCAATGCTCTTAGGTTTCTTTCATTTCTACTCTCTGATACATTGCTTTTGTTTTTGTTTTACAATATGTTGATGAAAAATAGATTATTGTCAATTGGTATAATACTGAGTCTTTTTTCTTATTTAATCCTTTCTTTATCTAATGGTGATAGATATTATGTATTTAATTTATTTATTGATTTACCTTTTTTATACTTGCTATTTAGGCATAAACTAGCTAAAAAAGCGCATAGAATAGTCTCTTGGTCATTAATATCTGTAGGATTAATACTTGTTATTGCTATGGGGACTGTTACTATGGGAAGATATGGCAATAACAAACAAGGAGAAGCCTATTTGATTTATTCTCTTGAAACTTATGCTGCACAAAACTTCATTTTCTTTAATAATTATGGATTAGACGCGGGAGGAATTCGCTATGGTGATAATACAGCTAATTTATTAAAAAAAATAGCTGGTTTAAATGCGTCAGACGATCAATTTGAAGGACGTATAGTGTATTCTAATTTAAAAATAGATAATTCAAGATTTTATACCTTCGTTGGTGATTTTACTCTTGACTATGGACCTATTGTTGGATTTCTTATATTAATGCTAATGACAGTGCTATTTTCGAGGCTTTTACGTGTGAATAAAGGAGAGTATCATTTTAATCAAATCGTACTTCTTATAGGATTATACCATATTTGTGTTCATGGTTTTTCTCTTTTTACATATTCGTTCTGGATGGGTAATATAAAACTGATAGTTCTTTTCCTCTTATACGCATTGCTGGGATTAAAGAAAAAAATAGTTTTCAATTATCGTCCTAAATTAACAATATGGTAATTAAGCAAAAGATAATGAGCATATTTTGGCCAGATTGCCTGTTTTTATTTATACTAATCTGAACAAAATATTTTAACGAATTATATATTAATTAATAATAATATGTTAGTAACTATTAGGAAATTATATTATAACTTATTTTTTTGACACCCTACTGTCATCCTAAACACATCAAAGGATTTCATTATCTGCGAATCCAGATTCTTCACTTCGTTCATAATGAAAACAATATATCATGTTTTACATGCATAAAGTGCCCGATTTTATATTGTATAAATCAGATTCGCTTTGTATGTTTTAAAAATTTCCTAACAGCTACTTAGATATTTAGTTATTTTTTAAATTGAATAAAATGAATAGGAAAGCGCAAGTTATAGCATTTTATCTTCCACAATTTCACCCTATTCCGGAAAATGATGAGTGGTGGGGAAAGGGTTTTACAGAATGGACCAATGTTGGGAAGGCAAAGCCTTTATTTAGGGGACATTATCAGCCAAGAGTACCTGCTGATTTAGGATATTATGATTTGCGTATACCTGAAGTTCGTGAAGCTCAAGCTCAAATGGCACATAAGGCTGGAATAGAGGGTTTTTGTTATTGGCACTATTGGTTTGGAAATGGAAAAAGGCTATTGGAGAAGCCTTTTCAAGAAGTATTAGAAAGCGGAAAGCCTGATTTTCCGTTTTGTTTGGGTTGGGCAAATGAAACATGGACAAATAAAAGTTGGGAAGAGGGTACTCGACAAATAAAAAAGTCTATTTTAATGGAGCAAATCTATGATGAGAATGACTATGTCAAACATTTTTATGCAGTATTGCCTGCTTTTAAGGATAAGCGATATATAACAATTGATGATAAACCTTTATTTGTTGTTTTTAAACCATTAGATATTCCCAATTCTAAAATATTTATTGACACATGGAATCGATTGGCAGAAGAAAATGGTTTAAAAGGAGTTTATTTTGTGGGGATAAGACAAAATATGGATGAGAGTGAACGGCGATTTTTTTTTAAGAATAAAAAAATAATAGCAAATAATATTGCTCAAAAGTATAATGAAATTTTAAAGATGGGATTTGATGCTGTCAACTCACGTGGTTATTGGAGAGCAGAGTATTATGCGTCTTCAACTATGTATATGCTTTATCGATGGATTATGCGAAAATTGTTTCGTCGATTTCTTGTAATAAAATGTAAACAATCAGATATAAACAAATTTTTATATTCAGGTGAAGATACATGGGAGAATGTATATCCAACTCTTATACCTTCTTGGGATCGATCTCCGCGAAGTGGTGTAAATGCTCGAATATATACTGATAGTACACCTGAATTATTTAAGCAACAAATAGAAAAGGCTCTTTCGTTACTTGAAAATAGAAAAGATGAAAATAAAATATTATTTTTGCAGTCATGGAATGAATGGGCGGAAGGCAACTATGTAGAGCCGGATTTAAAATTCGGTAAAGGATATATCAATGTTTTAAGAGAAATGTTAGTTGAATAATATTTAATTTGAAAATTGTATGAATATACTACTAATATCTCGTGGGTACCCGTCAAAACGTGATCTTCAATGGGGGTGTTTTGAAAGGGATCAGGCGTTGGCATTGCAAGTCGCCGGACATAAAGTAATAATAATGATTGTAGAAATAAATACTCGGTTATATTGGCAAAAGCTAGGTATTTCCCATAGTTTTGAAGATGGTTTAGATATATATAGGATTAACCTTCCTTTTCCATATCGCTTTATTAGCTTGATTTCTTATAAGTGGACACACTTCATAAGGCAAAAATTAGCATTGATTTTGTATAAAAAAATTGAAAAAGAACAAGGGAAGCCAGATATTCTATATGCTCATTATTTGAATAATATAGCTGTTACCTGCTCAATAAAGAACAAATACGGGATTCCGTTGGTAGGGTTGGAACATTGGAGCGAGTTGACCAAGGAAAAGATACCGCAATATATGCAACGCAGAGGTAATTTGGCTTATAATGGAGCTGATAAAATTATTGCAGTGTCGGATTCGCTTAGGAGACAGATATTATATCATTTTAACAAGGAGAGCTTTGTTCTTCATAATATGATTGGAGAGGAATTCGTTAGCCATGATATAAGAATAGGAAGAGAGCTTGATTCACCGGTTAGGTATGTTGCTGTCGGAAGTCTAATTCGAAGAAAAGGATTTGATATCCTTATTGATGCTTTTGCTAAATCGGATTTGAAAGAAAAAGGAGCTACAATTACAATCATAGGAAAAGGCGTTGAACGAAACGTTTTGCAACAGCAAATATCAAGTGCTGGATTAATCAATAATATATTTCTTGTTGGAGTTAAGTCAAAAAAAGAGATTATTGAAATATTGAAAGATAGTGATGTATTTATTTTGTCTAGCTTGGCGGAAACATTTGGTGTTGTTTGTATTGAAGCTATGTGTTTAGGGTTGCCTGTTATTGCAACAGTATGTGGTGGTCCGGAAGAATTTATCAATGAAAAAAATGGGATTCTTGTTCCGGTAAACGATGTAGAGGCATTGTCTAGTGCACTTGTTGAAATGTATAATAATATTAATAATTATGACAGGGATGCCATTGCAAATAATTGCCGTGCTCGTTTTTCTCCTCATGTAATTGCCGAAAAATTAACGACAGTATTTGAAGATGTAATAGAAAGCAGGGGAACTGAATAATAAATAAAATTGGATCATTAGAGATGCTTGTTAATAGGAAAATAGAAGAATTTGGTTCTGATTTTCATTATATTATTGATTCGCTATGCGAAACAGATATAAATGTTTTTCCTGCTAAAAGTAAAGAAGCCACTTATTACATAAGTGGACGGCAGGCTATACAAGAGTTGCTATGTTCCATGGAATGGGATAGAATATGGGTACCTTATTATTATTGTTATGATGTAGTTTCTGCCATAAAATCTGTAGGAATAGAAATTGATTTTTATCCTGATTTTCCAACGGCTAATGATAACGAGATTATTTCTAATATTAATTTCAGGGATAAAGATGTCCTTTTGAGGGTGAATTATTTTGGATTTAGGGGAAAAAGGTGCAATACAGGGATTTCAGTACCTGTAATTGAGGATCACTCACATGACTTAGTTGGTGAATGGCCACAAAATAGTGATGCTGATTGGTGCTTTGCATCTTTGCGTAAAACATTTCCTATACCAGATGGCGGTATGTTATGGTCTCCTCAGCAACGTCCACTTCCACAGCAACCTCAACAAACCCTACAAGGAGGATTATTAGCAGCCCAGCGACTTAACGCAATGTTGTTAAAAACTTTATATCTAAAAGGCTACAATATTGATAAGGATATGTTTAGGAAAATATTTATGTCAACAGAAAAACAATTTTCCGAATTGCATATTTCTGATATATCTGAGATAAGCCATAATGTTGTTAATTTCATGAGAAAGGAGAATTGGCATTGCAAGAAAAAGGAAAATTGGAAGTTATTATCCCAAATTGAGATTAAAAACGATGTTGTTATTATTAAACCAGAGGATTCGCAATGTAATTCTTTTTCTTTGATGTTGTTTTTTGAAACATATGAGAAACGTGAAGAGGTGAAAAAAATGCTTATCGAAAGGTATATATATCCCGCTGTTCTTTGGCCACTACCGGATTCATGTCCTGAGAAAATAATAAATTGGTCCAACCGTATGCTATCCGTGCATTGTGATGGCCGTTATAATAAAAATGATATAACTGAGTTAAAAAGTAGGATAGAAGACATATTGGAAGTTTAAATATGATTGAAATAATAACACTGGAACAAGAGGCAAGGTGGATTGAATTGGTAAAATCTTTTCAAAATTATGATGTATATTATTTACCTGGATATGTAAAAGCGTTCAAATTACAAGGAGATGGAGAACCTTTATTGATTTATTACAACAATCAAAAGTTACGCGGAATATGCGTATTGATGAGACGGATGATAAATAGAAAGTTAGTGTCTCAACTTGCGATTGGCGATATGGACTTATATGATGTTGTAACTCCTTATGGTTATGGTGGATTTATTTTTGAGGGGGATGTTGATCTTTCCGAAATGAAGATATTTATGGAAGAGTACACTTCATGCATGTGTGAGGGAGGAATTGTTACTGGTTTTTTCAGATTTCACCCACAGCTAAATAATGCCATATATTTCAATGAAATAGCTCCAGTATATGATTTGGGGAAAACAGTAGAGGTTGCGCTTACTGACAAAGAGGATATCTTCAAGAATATTTCCAGTAAAAACAGAAATATGATACGTAAAGCGATAAAATTAGGGGTTATTGTAAATCATGGTCAGGGAAAAGAGATTCTTGAAAAATTTAAGCACATGTATGATTGTACGATGGAAAAACGGCAGGCTCGACAATATTATTTTTTCGATTTGAAGTTTTATGAGGCTCTTGATAATGATCTTAAAGATAATTACAGGGTATTTTATGCCGAATATGATAATAAGATAATATCTGCAGCAATAATTCTTTTTGCTGGTAAAAGGATGCATTACCATTTATCTGGTTCTCATACGGAATATAAACACATGGCTTCAAGTAACTTATTGTTATATGAAGCTGCTTGTTGGGGTGCTTCGCAAGGACTTAATACGTTTCATTTAGGAGGAGGAATTGGTTCGTGTGAAGACAGTTTGTATAAATTTAAGCAATCTTTTAATCCAAAATATTCAATGATATTTTCAACAAGCAAACAAGTTTATGATATTGGTAAATACCAACAGCTTACAGATATTGCAGTAAGAAAACATGGGGTTGACAGTGAAGCAACTTTTTTTCCTTTATATAGTTTAGTACAGAATATCTAATAGAAGAGTTATGAGAAGAAGTGTTTTTTTTAGGGCCTTTGAACCTGAAGATTATGTTTTGATTAATAAATGGCGTAATGACCCAGAAATACAAAAAATGACAGGGGGTATATTTAGGTATGTGTCTTCTGAATGGGAGAAGTCCTGGGTTATGGATAAAATTAAGAGTACCAAGGATATGTATTGGACAATATGTCTCAATGATGGTTCTGATAGGATGATAGGATATACATCAATTAATAATATTGACCATCTAAACCGAACAATATTCAGTGGGGGAATATTGATTGGTGATAAAGAATATAGGGATGGCATCACATTGATTGATACTCTTATAATAAAACAGGATTATGTATTTAATGAGTTGAATATAAATCGCTTGGAAGGGTCTTGCCTTAAAGAGCATTCCGATTCTTTAAGGATGATGCTTATGATGGGATTAAAAATTGAAGGAGTTAAAAAACAAGCAGTATTTAAGCATGGAAAATATCATGATGTATATATATGCTCTTTGCTAAGGGAAGAATATCATGAAATCCTAAATTCTGGAGGATATGAGATTCGTAATATTCTTAAAAGGTTGAAAAGTATAAAAATAAATAATGAAATATTGTAATTAAAAAAAATAGTATCAATTATGAATTTAGATGTTTTTATCAAACAAATTATAGAACAATTTGATAATGAGGATTTACACTTGGTGGCTGATTCAAATTTTAAAGAAATTGCAGAATATTCTTCCTTAGTAGCATTATCAATCATAGGCGTAATTGATGAAGAATATAATATTATTGTATCAGGTGATGATATGAGGCAAGTTTCTACGATTGGAGAATTGTTTGAACTTGTTAAATCGAAAAAATAATGAAACATGTATAACCCTTTTTCTTTAAAAAACAAAACAATATTTGTTACTGGAGCAGCTTCTGGTATTGGTCGAACTACAGCACTTGAATGTTCTAAATTAGGAGCTTGTCTTGTTATTGTTGATTGTAATAAAGAAGGTTTATTGGAAACATTGAGTTTGTTGAGCCCTGTGCCATATGGAAAGCATTTGTATTTTGTGATTGATTTAGAGGATGTTGAAGAGATTGAAAAGTTAGCAAATGATGCTCCAGCAGTAGATGGATTGGTGAACAATGCTGGAATAGGAGGAAAGATATCACCGATTCAATTCATTAATGAAGGTGATTTGAAAACAATTCTTTCTATAAATACAGTGGCTCCAATTCTTTTAACACAGAAACTTTATAAAAAAAAGAAGATAAACAAGGGTGGTTCGATAGTTTTTACAGCTTCAATAGCAGGTTTGAATATTGCTAATGCAGGTAATACACTTTATGGTGTTTCAAAAAGTGGTATAAATGCCTTTATGAAGGGAGCTGCACTGGAAATGGCAGCGAAGAAAATTCGTTGCAATACAATTAACCCAGGAACAATCAATACTCCATTGATTAGTAGGACCAGTATATCACAAGAAGATAGGGAGAAGGATAAAGCAATTTACCCTTTGAAAAGGTATGGTAATCCTATTGATGTTGCTTTGGGTATAATTTACTTACTTTCTGATGCATCTTCATGGGTAACAGGTATTCATCTTACTGTTGATGGAGGACGCTCTTTAATATAATAGCTATTTTAAAATCTGTATAATAATGAGTTTACTGGATCATAAGGTTTGTATAATTACCGGTGCTGCTCAGGGTATTGGTAAAGCAATAGCAGAGCAATTTGCTATAGATGGCGCTATTGTTTACGCATGTGATAGAGAAATAGCTAGCATGGATGAATGGGCTAAAAATTATTCTTTAGAACATAATGTATGTATTGAGCCTATTCATGTTGATGTTACAGATACTGGTACTGCAAAAAATATATTTATGTCTATTTTTAAAAAAGAAAGAAAAATAGATTCGCTCGTAAATAATGCAGGAGTAGTGTACAATAGAAAGATAGGAATGATTACACGTGAAGAAACAGAACTTATGTTCCGGATAAATGTTATTGCAGTTATTGAACTTATACAACTTGCATCAAGGCTTATGAGCCGTAATAAATCAGGTTCGATCATAAATATAGCATCAATTACCGGCATTGTAGGTTCTCCTGGGCAAGTTGCATACTCTGCCACTAAAGGAGCTGTTATTTCTCTTACTAAATCTTCAGCTAAGGAATTAGCTCCTTTAGGGATTAGAGTAAATGCCATTGCGCCAGGTATTATAAAAACCGAACGTTTTGAAGAACTATATGAAGATAGCGGAGATAAAATAGATAATCGAATTCAGAAAATTGCACTGGGTAGATTAGGTTCTCCTGAAGATGTTGCAAATACCTGTGCTTTTTTAGCATCGGATAGGGCTTCATATATATCTGGGCAAATTATTGGAGTTGATGGTTGTGCTACAATTTAAAGTATAAGCGGAGTGATATTAAATCTAAATATACATCCAAAAGATTCTGTTGCGGCAATAGACTCTTATAACCAAAGTTTAAGTTATGGGGAATTAATTGCTTTTTCTGAAGAAATAAAGCAATTTATACCCGAACGTTCCGTTGTTTTTCTATTGACTAAAAATAATATAGGCGGCGTAGCTTGGGGAATCGGATTTATTAATACAAAAATAGTCCCTCTATTTTTAAATTCACAAATAGATGAAAGTTTGTTTTTACCCTTATACGACCTTTACACTCCTCAATATATCTGTTGCCCCGAAAAAAATTCGTTAATACAAAAATACTCTTTAGTATATAAAAAATATGGATATGCGTTACTATCCACAGGTAACAATCCATACGCTTTATATAATAATTTATCGCATCTCCTTCCAACGTCAGGGTCTACAGGTAGCCCGAAGCTGGTTCGACATAGTTATGATAATATAGAAGCTGCCGCCTTCAATATTTCAACATTTTTTAAATTAAATTCTTTTGATAAACCCCTGTTAGTATTGCCTTTGTATTATACAATGGGATTATCGGTTGTTTTTAGCCATCTATATATAGGAGCAACTATTTTGATTACCGATTTAAATATGACTGATAAAAACTTTTGGGCTTTTATTAAAGAACAAAAAGCGACCAGCTTTACAGGAGTTCCATATAGTTTTGAAATATTGCGGTTAATTCGCTTTTTCCGAATGAACTTACCTGATTTAAAAGTTCTTACTCAAGGTGGAGGGAAAATGCAGCGAGATTTAAATATGCAGTTTGCTGAATATGCATTAAATACAGGTAAACAATGGATTGCGACTTATGGACAAACTGAAGGCACTGCGCGTATGGCTTATTTGCCTCCTGAATATGCAATTGAAAAATGTGGTAGTATAGGTAAGGCCGTCCCTAACGGAGAGTTATCATTAATAGACAATCAAGGAACAATTATAAATACGCCTAATATAGAGGGAGAAATGTGTTATAAAGGTGAAAATGTTACTCTTGGATATGCTCTATCTTCCGAAGATTTAGAGAAAGGAGATGAATGGAATGGTTTTTTGAAAACAGGAGACTTAGCTTATCGGGATAAAGATGGTTTTTATTATATTGTGGGTCGTAAAGGGCGTTTTTTGAAGCTATTTGGATTAAGGATAGGGCTTGACGAATGCGAGCAAATTATTAAATCGGAATTTCAAGGAATAGAATGCGCCTGCACGGGAACCGATAATAAAATGCTGGTTTATATTACAAATACCAGACAAATAGACGAGATACTTAAATTATTGACAGAAAAAACAAAAATAATTGCCTCAGCATTTAAAGTGATTGTTGTTGACAAAATTCCTAAAAACGAGGCAGGAAAAATTTTGTACAGTAAACTAAATAAATTATGAATAATATAGATAAATATAACAAAGCATTTATTGATGTTTTTGCGGTAGAAGAATCGGTATTAAATGATAATTTTTCTAAAGAAACTATATCGGAATGGGATTCTGTTCATCAATTGAATGTTATTACCATACTTGAAGAACTTTTTGATATAATGCTTGAACCGGAAGATATTATGGAATTCAATTCTTATAAAAAAGGTAAAGAAATTATTAAAAAATATTACATCGAATTCTAAATTTAAATTTAATGGCTAGGTGGATCATAAAGAATGTTCGAATGACAGGCGTTACTGCCTGTGTGCCCGATAATATTATGGAAACTAATGAATTTGATTTTTTCACCGAAGAAGAAGCTGATGTTTTTAATAATACCGTTGGTATAAAAAAGCGTTATGTAGCCCCTGAAGATATTTGTGCTTCGGATTTTTGCTTTGTCGCTGGAGATAAACTTTTAAATGAATTAGGATGGGAGCGGAATAGTATAGATATGTTGCTTTTCGAATCAGTTACAGGAGATTATCGTACGCCACCTACCTCTTGTATATTACAAGACAGATTGTCTTTACCTGAATCCTGCTTTACGATGGATATCCCGATGGGCTGTTGCGGATATATGTATGCAATTACAGTTGCAGGGAATATGATGTCGTCTGGAAGCGTAAAGCGGGCGATATTACTTGTAGGCGATACAGCAATCCGTATGGGCTCAATGAAAGATAAAAGCAGGGCGCCATTATTTGGAGATTGCGGTTCTGCCATTGCTCTTGAATATGATGTATTAGCTAATGATATAATAGTAGAATTTAGCACCTTAGGAAAAGGTTACCAAGCCTTGATGACACCTCATGGAGGATATCGTAATCCAATTACTCCAAATTCATTCGAGTATGAAGATTTTGGGAATGGAATTATTCGTGCCCCGATACATGCTTTAATTAACGGTATGAATGTCTTTTCATTTGCTATTTCAAAGCCTCCAAGAACTATAGAACGTTTTATGGAAGAGTATGAGCTTAATAAAGATTCTGATATTGATTACTATCTCATACATCAAGCAAATAAAATGATTGTTGACAGAATAGTCAAGAAGCTAAAAATAGATAGGCAAAAGGTACCTTATAATTTAGAAGAGTTTGGAAATACAGGAGGAGCATCAATTCCCTCACTTATGGTAACGAGATTGAGGAATGTATTAATGACAAAAGAAACATCGTTATTAATGTCTTCATTTGGTTTGGGACTGACTTGGGGAACAATGTATATGAAAACACAACCATTGGTTGTATTAAATTTGATGAAAATTTAATACTTTAAAAAATAAAAATGAAATTACTAAGTAACACTAGGATTGTCTTATATAAAATTACGGCAAACTTGTATCCGGAGATATGTCGTAAATTATACAAAATGGAAATAGGACAAGGAATTTATATTTCAAGGAGGGCTTCGTTAGATCGAGCTAATAACCCTCGTGGAATACACATCGGCAAAGACACAATGATTACTGGAGCAAGTGCTTTATTGGCTCATGACCACTGCAGAAGCCTAAAAACGGATACTTATATAGGCGATAGGTGTTTTATAGGAATAAGAGCGATCATTATGCCGGGAGTAAAAATCGGAAATGAAGTTATTGTTGGCTCCGGAGCTGTTGTTACAAAAGATGTTCCGGATAATTGTATTGTTGTTGGAAATCCTGCCAAAATTATAAAAGAAAACATTTCATGCAAACGGCATGGTGTATTAATAAAAAATAATTAATTTAGATTTGGTAATTTAATATAGATTAATTATTCTTTGCCACAAAAAACAAAAATGAAATGTCCAAAATGTAAATCAGAAAGTAACGTCAGGAATAGCGTAATAAAAGGCGAACAACGATTTAAATATAAGGGATGCGATTGCAACTATACACCTGAGTATGGGCATGTTTCATAAAAAGAGAAGAAACGGAGATTCGGATTATCTATGCATCTGGAAGGTTGGGGGTTTCATTATATGGTCAGATTATTGAAAATGAGATATATAACGGTCATGAACTGGGTACGCAGATACGAGTCGTAACTTTCGTTCATACGTAATTTTAAACCGGTGCGTATAATGGAACTGGATGAAATGCACAGTTATGTCAGACATAAAAAAACTACCGGTGGATTCGGATTGTTGCTGATAGAGAAGCAAGAGAATACGTTGATTTTGTTGTGGGAGACAGAAATACAGCCACTGGACAGAAGTTGTGGGAAATGGTCAGGGAAAGTGCAACCGGATTAGCGACGTCGGATCATTGGAGATCTTACAATGAGTTTGTCCCGGAAGAACAATTAGTTCAAACCAAAACGGAAACCTGTACAATAGAAAGTTACAATGGGTAAATCCGGCATTTTTTGCCCGGTTCAGGCGAAAGACAAAATGCTATTCAAAAAGTATGGAGATGATGACTTTGTCTCTTATGTTGTTGATGGCTAAAAGAAATAATTTAATATCTATACAAACTTACTAATCCCGATATATAGTTAATTAACATGCAAATCAAAGTAAACATTTTTTGGACAGGAGGTCTTGACTCAACATACAGGATATGTGAATTATCCAAATTTGATATTGAGATAGCCCCATACTACTTATACCTCACTACAAGTATGGAAGAAGAACTTAGGGCTATTGAAACTATTAGCGAAAAAATCCGGAAAAATCCGGAAACAAAAGCAACACTTTTACCTTTAAGGATAGTAAATGTTAAAGATATCCCGGAAGATAAAATTATATCCGATGCTTATATATGGGTTAAAGAGCATAACATTGTAGAATATGGACTTAAACGCTTCCCCAAACAATATGAATATCTGGCTCGATTTTGTAAAAGCGAAGGAATATTTTGTGAGTTAGGAATAGAAAAAGGAGAGCATAGTAGAATATATCAAGTTATTAATAGTTATGGAAAACTTCAAAAAATTATTGATAATGACGTAGAATATTGGAAATTGGACGAATCGAAATCAGAACAACAACTTGTTAATCTCTTAAAATATTTTCATTTTCCTATACCTTTGTACCACATGTCGAAACTCGAAGAAGTTGAAGGATATAAAAAATTAGGGTTTGAAAATGTCATAAATGATACATGGTTCTGTCATCATCCAGTAAAAGGAAAACCTTGTGGTTTTTGCTCACCTTGCCGCCAAGTTGTTGCTGCGAAAATGTCATACCGATTACCCAAACCGGCAAGAAGAAGAAATAAAGTAGCATACGTATATTTATTTTGGACGGATAAAATACTTCCGTTAAAGAAAAAAATATTAAAAAAAATCGGATATTAGATGAATAAGTCCATATTGATTTTAGATGCAGAAGGAACCCAAACATTAAGCATTGTAAGGTCGTTATACAAAAATGGCTATAAAATCTATGGTTTTTTCCATAGCAAATTATCATATGGATACCATACTAGATATATCCACCAGAAAATACTGATTCAGTATAAGTCCCCTGAAGCTTATTTATCTTTTGTTCAACAATTTTTATCTGATAAAAAAATAGATATAATTATTCCAATGAGCGATAATAGCGCTCAATTCTTAAGTAAAAATAAAGGACTACTATCTCAATACAGTAATTTTATTGTTCCGGATTATGACGTTTTTAAAAAAGGGTATGATAAAAATGAATTAATGAAAGTTTGTGCACAGCATAATTTTCCCCATCCAAGAACTATTGATTTGAAAGAATGTAAAGGTTTAATTGATGATAAATCAATATTTCCTGCATTAATTAAGCCCAATTACACCACCGGAGGACGGGGAATGATGCTAGTCAATAATTTAGATGAATTTAATAAATCATATCCAAATATCCGGAAACATTATGGGTCATGCCATCTTCAAGAATTTATTGTATCGGGAGGAAAGCAGATAAAAGTTCAACTATTTTTAGACAATGATAGTAATTTGTTATTTCATTCTGTTATCTTTAAACAAAGATATTATCCTGATAACGGGGGAAGTAGCTGTTGCAATATAACTATTGAAGATAAAAAATTGGTTGATTTATGCTATCAGATATTAAAAGAAATAAAATGGATTGGATTTGCTGATTTCGATTCGATAGAAGACCCTAAAGACGGGGTAATGAAGATTATGGAAATAAACCCAAGAATACCAGCCTGTATAAAATCAGCTATTAAATCAGGGATTGATTATGGCTTAATAATTGCCGACTATTCATTAGGTTATACTCCTAAAGAATATAAATATATTCCGGGAAAGAAGTTAAGGCATCTTGGATTCGATTTTCTTTGGTTTCTCCACAGTCCCAATAGATTTAAAACTAAACCCAACTGGTTCAAGTTTTTTGAAAAAAATCTTTATTTTCAAGATTTTAGTTGGGATGATCCTTTGCCATTTATTTTTGGAACAATAGGAAATATCAAAAAGCAATTTAGTTCAGAATTTCGGAAATCGAAATCTGGGTTACAGTAAATTATTATGAGAATTTTAACTTTTGACATAGAAGATTGGTGGGCTTATGATTACTATAAAATAGGCGATAAGAGAGATTGGTTGCCGAGAATAGATAATTATTTAGACGAAACCTTAGATTTACTTGATGAACGTAATACAAAAGCCACTTTTTTTATTTTAGGTAAACTTGCAAAAGACTGGCCGAAAGTGGTTACTCGTATTACTTCTCGAGGACATCATATCGGGTGCCACTCGTTTTCACATAAATTTTGGAACAATTCTACACCAAAAGAAGTAGCAGAAGATACTCATAAAGCTTTGGATATTATAGAAAATATCACAGGAAAGAAGGTGGATGCATATCGGGCACCAGCATTTTCAGTTACAGAAAAAAATAGTTGGATTTTATCAATTCTGGCAGAAAATGGGATCGAATATGATTGTTCTATTTTTCCATCTACACGCAGTTATGGAGGTTTTCCCAGTTATAAAACAAAGTTACCGTCTGTTATTCATATCAATGGTACTCTGATCAAAGAATTTCCTGTTGTTACCGCATCGATATTGGGTCGTGAAGTAGCATACTCAGGAGGAGGATATTTTAGAATGTTTCCTTATTGGAAAATTCGTTCATTAGTACAGGAAAATGAATATGTAATGACTTATTTTCACATAAAAGATTTCGACAAAGATCAGATAAGAACTTACCGATCCTTTGAAGGAGAATCTGCTATTTCCAGATACTTTAAAAAATATTACGGGCTGAAAGGAAATTTCTCTAAATTTTGTAAAGTTGTCAATAATTTTGACTTTATAAGTGTTGAACAGGCTGATAAAATGATAAATTGGGCACAACAACCTCGAATTATTTTATAACTAATAAACGTCGATTGATATCAATTAAAGAATAAATATACATGGAATCAATAATATCTTTTATCCGTTCAGCCTTTTACGAGCCTGAAAATTTTATTCCCTTACACGATCCGCGTTTTATCGGGAATGAGAAACAATACCTGAATGAATGTATCGATTCGAATTTTGTTTCGAGTGTGGGCGAATTTGTCGGGCGTTTCGAAAAAATGTGCGCCGATTATATTGGCGCTAAATATGTTGTAGCCACAATGAACGGAACCAGCGCCTTACATATTGCATTATTATTGGCAGGAGTAAAGCCATGCGAAGAAGTTATAAGCCAGCCGTTAACTTTTGTGGCAACTACAAATGCCATCAGCTATATTGGAGCATCGCCGGTATTTACCGATGTAAATAAAGAAACCATGGGCTTGTGCCCCTATAAATTAAGGGAATTTCTTCAAGAATTCGGGGAAATGCGGCTTGACGGATACTGCTATAATAAACAAACGGGTAAACGCTTTGCCGCATGTGTACCAATGCATACTTTCGGGCATCCAGTAATTATTGATAAACTTATAGAAGTTTGTAATGAATATAATATACCTGTAATTGAAGATGCCGCCGAAAGTTTGGGCAGTTATTATAAGGAGCGGCATACCGGTACCTCCGGGCTTTTCGGTATCTTAAGCTTTAATGGTAATAAGGTTATTACAACTGGCGGCGGCGGAATGATTTTAACCAATGATGAAGAGCTTGCGAAAAAAGCCAAGCATATTACCACGACAGCAAAAATACCTCACTCGTGGGAGTTTTTTCACGACCAAATAGGGTATAATTACCGGATGACAAATATTCAGGCGGCTTTAGGTTGCGCACAAATTGAAAATTTGGACTATTTTATTGAGGAAAAAAGACAGCTGGCCGAAAGGTATAAAGAATTCTTTAAAACAAAAGGAATAGAGTTTTTTACTGAACCTGAAAATTGTAAGTCCAATTATTGGCTAAATGTTATTATTATGAATAACAAACAACAACGCGATGAGTTCCTCAAATATACAAATGAACATGGAGTTATGACCCGCCCTATTTGGACGCTAATGAATGCTCTTCCGGCATTTTCGTCATGCCAATGCGGAAACATAGATAACGCAAAATATTTTGAAGACAGAGTTGTTAATATTCCCAGCAGTGTTATTATTAAAGATTATTTTAAAAACTAATGTATACCCATTTTAACCTCGAACGATTTATTTCGCAGCATGTAACAGGACGCGCAGAAAGCCTTTTAACAAAAGATTTTAAAAACTATGATGCCCAATTACATGAACAAATTGATGACAAATCGGCATTAATAATAGGCGGAGCGGGAACCATTGGTTCATATTATAGTAAGGCTTTATTGCGTTTTAAACCAAAAAGATTATTTGTAATTGATATAAACGAAAACGGTTTAACCGAATTGGTCAGAGATTTACGAAGTTCGACCTGTTATAATATACCTGATGACTTTATTACTTACCCTATAAATTTTGGCGATAAGGTTTTTGAGAAAATAGTCCGCCAAGCCGGACCTTTCGACATCGTCGCTAATTTTGCGGCTCATAAGCACGTTCGTAGCGAGAAGGATATATTCTCAATCGAAGCCATGATTGATAATAATGTTTTGCGTGCCCGTAAATTATTGGATTTATTGCTGGAATTTCCTCCGAAACACTTCTTCTGTGTATCAACCGATAAGGCGGCCAACCCCGTAAATATTATGGGAGCCAGCAAAAAGCTGATGGAGGAATTGATTATGGCTTATGCATCGAAGCTCCCAATTAAAACAGCCCGATTTGCCAATGTTGCTTTTTCAAATGGTAGTCTTCCTTCGGGTTTTATTGAAAGGATTAATAAACGTCAGCCGTTATCGTGTCCCCTCGGAATTAAACGCTTTTTTGTATCCCCAACAGAATCGGGTGAGATTTGTTTAGCGGCATCGGTACTTGGAAAATCGGGAGATATATTTTTCCCAAAATTGGACGAAGAAAAAGACATGCTTGATTTTTCAGTAATAGCTAAAACTCTGTTAAAGGAGTTAGGCTTAAAAGCCGATATATGTAAAACAGAAGATGAAGCAAGGGAAAAAGCTTTGAAATTGGATAGTAAAATAACATCTTATCCTATTTATTTCTTTGAATCGGACACCTCCGGCGAGAAAACTTTTGAAGAATTTTATACCGAAAATGAAGAACTTGATTTGGATACATTTGCTAACTTAGGAGTAATTAAAAATTCTACAAAACGGGATATTTCGGAAATTGATGATATCTTTTATCGTTTGGATACGCTTTTCTCTTCCAACAATATAAATAAAGCCCTGATTGTGGATATACTTAAGGAATATCTTCCTAATTTTGAACATATAGAAAAAGGTAAACATCTGGATCAAAGGATGTAATTATGTACAAGTTTATTAAACGTTTTTTTGATATTCTATTATCTTTTACAGCTTTAGTAATACTATTGCCGATATTGATACCTGTTAGTATAATTTTATTATTAACAGGCGAGCATGAAGTGTTTTACCTTCAAAAAAGAATAGGTTATAAAAACAAGTATTTTTATATTTGGAAATTTGCCACAATGTTAAAAAATAGTCCTAATATCGGGTCGGGATATATAACTACACGTAACGATTCGCGAGTATTGCCTTTTGGGAGTTTTTTACGTAAAACAAAATTGAATGAATTACCCCAGCTTATTAATATTTTAAAGGGAGATATGAGCATTGTGGGACCCCGGCCAATGGTTGATAAAACATTTGAAGGCTCCCCTGAAGAGATGAGGTATAAAATATATGAATCGAAACCCGGACTAACAGGCATAGGCTCTGTTATTTTTAGGGATGAAGAAGATTATTTAACCCGTGCTAAAAATTCTATCCGGTTTTACAAAGAGGTGGTTCAGCCTTATAAAGCGGAGTTAGAGATATGGTATGGCAAAAATAAAAACTTGTGGGTCGACATAAAAATTATATTCCTAACTGCGTGGAATATTTTATTTTCGAAAAGTCAACTTGTACATAAATTATTCAAAAATCTCCCTTATCGTGATCTGGAGAGAGAGTTAACAAATTTTAATAATACTATTTAATTTTAGAATTTTATCATATAAGTTTTATGGAAATCCATCCGACGCATATAAAGGATGTTTTTGTAATTCATCCGAATATTTTTACCGACTCCCGCGGTTATTTTTTTGAGTCATTTTCTCAAAAAAAATTCAATGAATTAGTGGGAAAAGAAATAAATTTTGTACAGGATAATGAATCGAAATCGACTTATGGAGTATTACGAGGATTACACTTTCAAAAAGCGCCTTATAGCCAATCAAAATTAGTTCGAGTTGTAAAAGGCGCTGTTTGGGATGTTGCTGTAGATATCCGCAGGGGTTCTCCTACATTTGGGCAATATGCCGCAGTAGAATTAAATGAGGATAACAAGCAACAGTTATTTATTCCCCGCGGCTTCGCTCATGGGTATGTGGTTTTGTCCGAAGAGGCTATAGTACAATACAAATGTGATAATTATTACCATCCGGCAAGCGAGGGATCTGTTCGCTTTAATGACCCTGACCTTAATATTGATTGGAAAATACCGATAAAAGATGTAATTTTATCGGATAAAGATAAAAACGCACCTTTATTGAAGAATGCATATTTATTCGATTATAATCAAAATTTGTATTTATGAAAGGCATTGTACTGGCAGGAGGAAGCGGCACTCGCTTATATCCTATTACTAAAGGAGTTTCGAAACAAATATTACCGATATATGATAAACCAATGGTTTATTATCCTATATCGGTATTAATGCTTGCCGGTATAAAGGAAATTCTTATTATTTCGACCCCGCACGATTTGCCAATGTTTAGGCGGTTATTAGGTGATGGTAGTGATTATGGAGTTGCGTTTGAGTATGCCGAACAGCCCTCGCCCGACGGTTTGGCGCAAGCTTTTATTATTGGTGAAAAATTTATCGGAAACGATTCGGTTTGTTTAGTACTCGGCGATAATATATTTTACGGGCAAGGTTTTACTAAAATGCTTAAGGGTGCTGTTGAAACCGTTGGCAAAGAAAATAAAGCTACGATTTTCGGATACTACGTTAACGACCCCGAGCGTTACGGCGTGGCCGAATTTGATAAGGACGGGAAAGTATTGAGCATTGAAGAAAAACCGCAGAACCCAAAATCGAACTACGCTGTTGTGGGTTTGTATTTTTACCCGAATAAGGTTGTTGAAGCGGCTAAAAATATTAAGCCGTCGGCACGGGGAGAGTTGGAAATTACTACTGTTAATCAAGAGTTTTTGAAAGACGAAAACTTGAAAGTTCAGCTATTGGGCCGTGGTTTTGCATGGTTGGATACCGGTACGCACGATTCCCTATCGGAGGCTTCTACCTTTGTTGAAGTAATTGAGAAGCGGCAAGGGCAAAAAATAGCCTGCCTGGAGGAGATTGCTTACCGTCAAGCTTGGATATCGGATGAGCAATTAATCAGGATAGCCGAACCGATGAAGAAAAATCAATATGGCCAGTATTTGTTAACCCTTATCGAACACAAGTAAATTATGAAACGGAATATACTGATAACAGGCGGCGCCGGTTTTATAGGTTCGCATGTGGTATGTTTATTGGTAAATAAGTATCCCGATTACCATATTATCAACTTGGATAAATTGACTTATGCGGGTAATCTGGCAAATCTGAAAGATATTGAAGCTAAACCCAACTACACTTTTGTAAAGGCGGATATTTGTGATTTTGAGAATATTCAGAATCTTTTTAGCAAATATGCTATTGATGGCGTAATTCATCTGGCTGCCGAAAGCCATGTCGACCGTTCGATTAAAGATCCGTTTGCATTTGCCCAAACCAATGTGATGGGTACATTGTCACTGTTACAAGCGGCAAAACTTGCCTGGCAAAACGATTTTAATACTAAGCTGTTTTATCATATATCAACCGATGAAGTATACGGATCGCTGGGTAACGAAGGTTTTTTTGTTGAAACAACGCCCTATGATCCCCATTCCCCCTACTCTGCTTCAAAAGCTTCGTCCGATCATTTTGTACGGGCTTTTCACGATACTTACGGTTTGCCAACCCTTATTTCAAACTGCTCGAACAATTACGGCCCCTATCAGTTTCCTGAAAAATTAATTCCGCTGTTCATCAACAATATATGCAACAACAAAGCACTGCCCGTTTATGGCAAGGGCCAAAATGTACGCGACTGGCTGTATGTGATAGATCATGCGCGAGCTATTGATACTATTTTCCACAATGGTAAAATTGGCGATACATACAATATCGGCGGTTTTAATGAATGGAAAAATATTGACCTTATTAAGATTATGATTAAGGTAACCGACCGGTTATTAGGGCGAAAAGAGGGCGAATCGGAAAAACTGATAACTTATGTTACCGATCGTGCCGGACACGATTTACGGTATGCTATTGATTCTTCAAAATTAAAAAATGAGCTTGGCTGGGAGCCATCCCTACAATTTGAAGAAGGCATAGAGAAAACTATACGCTGGTATCTTGATAACCAGAATTGGCTCGATAATGTTACAAGCGGAGCCTATCAGGAGTATTATAATAATATGTATAATAATTGCTAAAAGCCTGTTTAAATCCGGTTAAAATTTCCAAGAACTTATTTTGCGTTTACGGAATAAGCCCGATTAGAAATGAAATAACCTACCCCTGTATTACCGCTAAACTCAGTTTTTTGAGGAATTTACTGAACAAGCCAAGATATATACCTGAACTAAAGCGAATTATTAAAGAAGCAAATTATTAGTTATCGGAATTATCTTCGGGCTTACGTTTGCGCAAACCACTATAAACCAAATAGCCTATAAACAATACCGCCAATATAACTAAAGCTATTGTCAGCTCCTTGAATATGGACTCGAATTTATCAATGTTCTGTCCACATACATACCCAATTACGGCTAAAATTACATTCCAGATTCCGGCGCCCAGAAAAGTATAAAGCGTAAACGAAAAAATATTCATTTTCGAGATACCGGCCGGAATAGAAATTAATTGGCGTACTCCGGGAACCAAACGGCCTATAAATGTGGATGCCTTACCATGATTGACAAAGTATTTTTCGGCCTTATCAATTTTTTTCCGGTCGATTAACAAAGCATGAGCCAAGCGGGTATCGGCCAATTTATGTATAATAGGACGGCCAAGCCACGCCCCTAGATAATAATTAATATATGCCCCAATAAGAGCTCCTGCTGTGCCTGCAATAACAACAATAACAATACTAAGATTCGATCCGTGAACGGATGCAATCATTGCGGCAGGGGGAATGATAATTTCGGACGGGAAAGGGATAAATGAACTTTCGATTATCATTAAACCCAATACAATCAGATAGATATATATTGATTGAATAGAATTGAAATAGTCGATTACCGATTGTATTGAGGTAAAATGTTCCATCATAATTTTTTACTTGTTTTTATATTGATTGTATACATTCATAATCAGCGCATTATTTTCAGCCTGTGGGCAAACGCGGAAAAACATGTCGGAAAGCGACGATTTTAAAGATAATCCCTTGTTAAGAAAAATAACGGAATTGGAAATATCGTTCAATTCATAATACAGTGCAGCCAAATGGTAGCATAACTGGGGCGAATCATAATTATGCACATAAGCTTTTTTCAAGGCAAGTAATGCCTCCTCCGTATTTTTTGCCGTCGAATATATTTCGCTGATATAGAGCCAAGCTTCTATATCGTAGGGATTAAACTCCACTGTTTTTTGAAAAGCAATTAATGCATCGCTTAAATTAGCTATTTTAAACAACAGCTCCCCGCTACCGAACCAAAAATTCGGATTTTCGGGATCTATTTCCAAAGCGCGGGTAATGTATACGGCGCTCTCGTCATACAAGCCTTGCCTGAGCATAACGATGCTTAAACCGTAGTAGGCATCGGAAAAATTTTTATCAATATCAATTACCTTATTGTAATTTTCAATGGCTTTGTCATAATCGCCGAGTTTTTCGTAACACTCGCCTACGGTGCAATAAGCATATAAATTTTCCGGCTCAAGTTTCAAAAAATCAGTAAACACGGCAATAGCTTCATCATACCGCTCAAGGTTGGCCAGCGTATTAGCTTTATTGTAGATCGACGGTTCGTAATTTTCGTTTACGGTAAGTGCATAATCAAAAGCCTCAATCGCTTTTTCATGCTGGTTTTTCCGTCCATAAATTGTGCCGAGGTTATGCCATAAGCCTTCATCAAACGGGTTTTCATCAAGGCATTTATTATAGAATAATATGCTATTGTCCCAATCGTTCAAACGATCGTAGCAATAGGCGGTTTGATAAAGAACGTCGCTGTTCAACGGATCTTTTTCATAAGCCCGCTTCAGATATCTCAAGGCTATTTCAAATTCAGAGATATCAATCAGATAATCAACAATTTGCAACAGTAAATCAAATGGATTTTCCGATTCTTTACTTATTGCCAAATCGAACTGCCTGTTTACTTCCCTGATATTGTCGATATCAATATTAGCTTTGGCTTTGGTAAAATTTATTTGTGCATTATGGGGTTCCAGTTTTTCAAGCTGATCCAATATTTTAAGGGCGCTATAAGGTTCATCCTTCAATATAAGTACCTCTGCCCGGCGGATTTTCAAATCTACCGAATCCGGAAAAATGCTGTTGGCAATATTGGTTGCCGTAATAGCATCTGAAGTATTAGCCTCCCATAGGTAATGGTCGATAATAATTTCGAACTCCTCAATGTCAAAATATATTTTTAAATTATTGTGTAACATGTCCTCATATCGCCGGACTAACGAATAAACTTCGTCGTCGTCAAACTCAAATTGGTCATAGTTACTGCTATCTTCACGCATGTAATCAAATGAATTTCATTATTTTTTCGATTAACGGCTCACTCGCAGGGATTAACGGCAAACGCAAATTATTTTGAATGATACCGCGTAAATACAATGCCGCTTTTACTCCTGCCGGGCTCCCCTCTGCAAATAATAAATCAATGGTTTCAATTAATTTGTAATGTAGTTTGGCGGCATCGGCACAGTTGCCCTGCAAAGCCAAATTTACCATGCCCGACATCTCGGCCGGATAAGCGTTTGCCGCTACCGAAATAACCCCATTGGCGCCCATAGCTATTTGAGGCATGGTTAACGCATCGTCGCCCGATATTACCAGGAAATCCTGCGGACGATCGCGTAAAATATAGCTGATTTGCCTCATATTCCCTGATGCCTCTTTTACGGCTATTATATTGCCGAAATCATGTGCTAAACGTACGGTTGTTTCTGCCGTCATATTTACGCCCGTACGTCCGGGAACGTTGTACATTACAACAGGCAAGGGGCTGTTTAAAGCAATTGCCTTATAATGTTCGTACAAACCCTGTTGCCCCGGCTTGTTATAATATGGCGTTACCGACAGTATGGCGTCGATATTCGCTAAATCTGTTGTTTTAATGGCATTAACTACTTCCGCCGTATTGTTGCCGCTAATACCTAGTATCACAGGTAATTTACCGTTATTCTGTTTGGTAACAAATTTGGTAACCGCCCGTTTCTCATCCCCGTTCAATGTCGGTGTTTCGGCAGTAGTACCCAAAACAACTAAATAATTTACACCGTTTTGCGTCACAAAGTCAAGCAATTTGGCTAAAGCCGCAAAATCAATCTGATTATCATTATCGAAAGGTGTAAGCAACGCAACACCCGTTCCGGTTAATGTATGGCTCATCATGCAATTATTCTAATTCGTTAATACATAATTTAAAGATAACAATAAACTGTAATATAACTGTTTTTATGAGTTATCAACATTCGTAAATGCCTATTCCCACTCTATCGTCAGCAATCTATCTATTTTATTAATTGACAAATTTTTATCGCAAAAAAGATTTGCATAAAAAGCAGTTATAGAGTTTAGTTTCATCTTTTGTACATTAGCTATTATCAGAATTCTTGCAAATGTAATTATAATTTACAAAAAGGGTATAAAAAGAGTATAAAATCAGTGTAGATATATTTTTCAGGGATGAAAAACGAGACAAAATTACTTATCTGCTTTAATTTATATTAAAGTCTAAGTACCTGCTAGGGAATAGAACTAAAATATTTCAATGGCATTTCAAAAGCGGTAACTTCAATAAGTTACTGCTTCGGATAGTTGTGAT
This sequence comes from Prevotellaceae bacterium, assembly GCA_031263585.1. Lineage (GTDB taxonomy): Bacteria > Bacteroidota > Bacteroidia > Bacteroidales > UBA932 > JAISFN01. The sequence goes on from JAISFN010000129.1 coordinate 88,414, forward strand.
CCAGATGGCGCCCGAATTGTTTGTGAGTTGCGGCACCGGTTCTTATATCGCCGGAGGAATTTGACGAGTTGGAAACGGCGATATTGGAGGGAAGGGAAATACCTAAATTTGAACGACCGGTGTTATCTGCCGATTTCATAAACCGGCATTGATATAAAGAGGCGGAGAAATAAACCTTCCTGCTTTCAAATGTCGTACATTGCATGAAGATATACAGCTTACAACATAAGCACGGAAGGCGCCGCCTTAAATAAAAAAGAAGGGCATCACGCCCCTCTTCCTTTTTAATTTTAAAATCTGTTTTTTATGAAAAGTATTACAAATATAAATAAAGCAACTGGAATAACGGTAAAATTAGGATAAATTGAGATAAGTATTTGGTGGTTAGTGTTGTTCGGTGTCGTTTTGCCATGTTCTTCCATTGCGTAAAAATGTGTAAAAAAGAAGAATATAGAAGGGTTAAGCAGGATTTTTGCCATTTAAGCATTGCCCTTTCAGGTAGCCAATCGGCAACAAAACAGTCCTCCCTGACAACACCCTGAACATCGCCAATACCAACAAAGAACGCTCGTTTTTCTTCTAATCGTCAGTCAAAGATACCGCTTTTTTTCGAGCAGACAGGAAAAGATTGATTTTAGGCTGAAAAATGGGTTTTCTTTCCATGTTCACGTATGCCTTTCATAATTTCAAATCGCTCTGTATAAATTAATTTTGTAAATTAAAAGATCAGAGGTATGAAACAAGAAGTAAAGGTATCGTTCTAGCTGAATAGAAACATTTTGATTGTAACATACACATCAACAGGTAATTATCTGGATCTTAAGAGGCCTTGGGTAACGGTTTGGCGACCGTTCTTATTTCTGCGCTTTGCGATACAATGTTATCAAATAACTCGGGCATAAAGGTACGCAATTTCTTGGGAATTTCAAGCATATATTTTTCCTTTTTTATCTGATAAACACCCCCTTATGAAAAGAATGAATAAAGCAACACTTTTACGGGAAATCTCCACACCTGCGCTTCGCTTCGGGTAGTATTTCCCGTAAAACCCGCAGAGCTTGGTGTTGACGTTTCGTTCTTGGAATATGTCTTTGTGTTCAGATAAATAGGAATATTGATCTATTCTGATTAGATTAGGGCATGTTCACACAAAATAAGGCATCGACGATCAGAGCTAAATTTAAGACATTGAGGAACATAATATCAAGTTTGTCGTAACGGGTGCAGACCCTTCTAAAGCCTTTGAGGCGCCTGAAAAGGCGTTCGACCTCGTTTCGGCGCTTATAGCGTTCTTTGTCATATTCCAAAGGCTCGAGACAATTTGATTTCGGTGAAAATACCGGTTAAAAACATTTATATTTAACCAATTTACAAGTCTAATCGTATTCATAGCCCCTGTCCATTGCCATGAAAAGATTCCCCTGATAAAGTAGCTTTTCAAGATTTGGATGTCCAAGCAACATTCGCCTCATAGGAGCGTCGTGATATCTCCCGGCAGAGAGTTGGAATGCTACAACTATCCGATCACTCGCGGCAACCATAT